>DASYML010000112.1:0-15136 GCA_036009045.1 Pyrinomonadaceae bacterium | reverse complement strand
CGCAATTGTGGAATCGCTTCATAGATCGGGTGTACAGCCGGTCGTGGAACGGACTGTGGAATACGGTCAAGCTCAAGATGTTGCACTATAACCTGTGTCATGCAGGTCTTCTTTCAGCTTAATCAACTCAAGACTCGGGTTAACTAAGAGTAAGCACGTTCGGGAATTCTTATTATATGCACGAAAAGTGATGGATTTTCGCACTTAATGCACGAATAGTTTCTCGCTTTATGAGTGAATTCCCTCCCTAAGTTGTTGATACTTAGTGGAGGGAATTCGCATTTAATGCCCGAACTGACACTCTTGCCCGAAAACTGCTTGAGGTTGCCCGAAAAGGTTATGCAACGTTTGTTGCAAGCACACTGCGCCCTTGCCGCCCGTGAAGATCAAAGCAGTCGAGAGAGAGTTGCGTGCGGATTATCTACTTTAGGACAGGGACAGGATGCTTTGAAGAAGGCTCACAGCCATTTCTTTCAGCCCCAGGTAGCCCGTGTCGTTGTTTGTTAGCACGGATCGTGTCGCCGGTGGTGCCGCGCCGGGACACCCCATGTGGCCGTCGGCTGCACAGTCCGCGTAAGTAGAGATTGCAATACTGAGAGTCAGAACCACCAAAGCGCAGAATTTCTTCATGATTATCTCCTGTGAGAGTTGCGATACAAAATCCTTTGCATCTTAACAGACAAGGCCCGCTTTGGATTTTTCTTGCATCAATTATTATATGGGATTATGATGTGAACGTTCTTGCAATATTTTTTGCATCCCCTGAAAGGCTCATCTCACATGACCCTCCGCACCTCACTCTTACGCCAATTAGAGAATCCAACGCTAAATATCGCCCAAAGGGTGCAATTGTGCTGCCGTCTGGCTAGGGAACTGGAGAACTGTGGATGCTTTGAGGACGCTCGCCAGGCCATCAGGGAATTCTGGCAGCGCATCGGAGAGCGTCCGCAGATTGAGGAATTGGAGAGAAGCACCGCCGCCGAACTGCTTTTGCGCGCGGGAGTCCTGACGGGCTGGATTGGCAGCAAGCAGCAGATTACAGACGCACAGGAGGAAGCCAAGAACCTGCTCAGCGAGAGCGCGTCCGTTTTTGAGTCGCTGGGGCTGGCAAAGAGGGTGCTGGAGGCGCAGACGGAGTTGGCGGTCTGCTACTGGCGCGAAGGCGGGTATGACGAGGCGCGTGTCATCCTGAAAGGCGTCATCTCAGGACTTGATTCTGAGGGTAAGCTCAAGGCGAAGGCAGTGCTCCGGCTGGCGATTCTGGAACATGATGCGGGGCAGGACCCTGCGGCTCTGGACATCTTAAACGGCAGCGCGGAATTATTTGAGAAG
Organism: Pyrinomonadaceae bacterium; assembly: GCA_036009045.1. Taxonomy (GTDB): domain Bacteria; phylum Acidobacteriota; class Blastocatellia; order Pyrinomonadales; family Pyrinomonadaceae; genus DASYML01. The sequence goes on along the minus strand of DASYML010000112.1, from coordinate 13,804 downwards.
ATTAATAATCACAGTATTAAGGGCGGCTTTCATAACGTGCTGGCGGGCGTGCTGGAAGATTTGAGCCTCAAAGAGGGACGCGCCGACTACATCGAGCGTGCTTTTTTAGAGTACGCAATAGCGGCTTCTCACTTCGAGCAGGCGAAGAATAAGTTTTACCTGGCACGCGTCAAAAACAATCTGGGGATGCTCTACTTCAAGGCCCGTAAATACACAGAGGCGCACGAGGAGCTAGGCTACGCCAGACGCCTGCTCATGTATCTCAAAGACAGTAGCGGCGTGGCGCAGGTCAATGAGACGCGGGCGCAGGTGTTCCTGGCCGAAGGCAACAATGCGGAAGCCGAAAGGGTCGCGCGGGCGGCGGTCTGCACTCTGGAGAAGGGCGATCATCAGGCCATCCTGGCAGAAGCCCTGATCAGCCATGGGACGGCCCTGGCGCGCTTGGGATATTATGGGCAGGCACGCTCCGCCTTCCAACGCGCTGTCGGCATCGCGCAGTTGTCAGGAGCCATCAATCGCGCGCAAGAGGCTGCGCTCAAACTGGTCCAGGAACTTGGCGATAATCTGATTGCCAACGATGCCGCGCCGCCTCTGGCTTCTACGGATGCCCTCGGCGATGGAGTGCGTCGTTGCGAACACGATCTCATCAAGGATGCTCTCGCCAGAGCAGAGGGCCGCATCACGCAGGCTGCGCGCTTACTCGGTATCTCTTATCAACGTCTGACATATATCCTGGAACATCGCCAGACAGAATTGCTCGCCGCCAGAACTCCTAAAAAGCAGAGGCCCAAATACAAATATAAGCGCCAAATGCAACCATAAGCGATAGAGTTCCCGGCAACCTCCGTCAGAAGGATTTGTCGTAAGATATAAAAAAGCGCGCGGGGAGACATGAGCCTCAAGCGCTTTTTTTTGTGTGCGAGAGGGTTGGCCTCTGAGCGTAGATGTCTGAGGGTGAAACTTTCAGGCGCTGGCGCTGATGGCGTAGCGTTCGAGTTTGAGGTAGAGGCCGCGACGTGTGAGGCCGAGTTCGCGTGCGGCGCGAGAGATATTGCCCGCGTGTTTGCGCAGGGCTTCGGAGATCATGCGGCGTTCGAGGTCTGCGATGGCGTCTTCGAGCGTGATGTGATGGTTTGCCGGACCCGTCAGGATGCTCAAGGGCGAAATGCCTGGGGGCGTCGTGGAGGCTGGCACGGACGTGCGCTTGAGTTCGGGCGAGAGATGTTCCGGCGTCAGTTCCGTCCCGTCTTCCGCGCGGGCGACGATGCGCTGGACTTCGTTGCAGAGTTGGCGCACGTTGCCGGGCCAGTCCGAGACCATCAAGAGGTCCACGGCCTGCGGAGTGATGCTGATGTCCTGGCGTCCGAACTTGGCGGAATAGTGGTTGATGTAATAACTGACGATGGTCGGAATCTCTGAACGACGCTCGCGCAAGGGTGGCACGCGCAGGCGTATCACGTTGAGGCGATAGTAGAGGTCTTCGCGGAAACGTCCCTGCGCGACCATCTCTTCGAGGTCCGTGTTGGTGGCGGCGATGATGCGCACGTCAACCTGTATCGGCCTTTGCTCGCCCAGGGGCTGTATCTCCCCCTCTTGCAAAAAGCGCAGCAGCTTCGGTTGGACATCGAGCGGAAGATCGCCTATCTCGTCAAGAAAGAGCGTACCGCCCGCAGCTGTGCGTATGACGCCGGGCGAATCGTTCGTCGCGCCCGTGTAAGAGCCGCGACGATAACCGAAGAGATAGCCTTCCGAAAGCTCCTTCGGGACCGCCGTGCAGTTGAAAGGAACAAAGACCTTCGAGCGCCTGGAAGAGATGGCGTGGATGGCACGCGCGACCAGTTCCTTGCCCGTCCCCGATTCACCCGTGACGAGCACCGTGACATCCGATGAGCGAATCTTGTGGACCTCTTCGACGAGCTTCGTCATCGCCGGACTGGAATGTATAAAGCCCGGCATGAGGCTCGTCCCGGTCAATTCGTTCTGCGCCTGCGGTCCCCTGTTAGCACGCGTGTGAGCGCGCAAAGCGCAAACATCCATCGCCAGTTCGACGACGCGCAGTAAGGGTTCTATGGAGAGATTGCCGGGCAAGGTGCTCGCGGCGCGCGGCGAGATGAAGAGCGTCGCGGGCGGCGCGTTCGCCGCGCGCAGCGTCACTATGCAGGCGTCGTGCTTGAGCGCAAGTTTTTCTTTCCCGGCGTTGCTCTTCAACCCGTGAAGCTCTTTCGCCAGCCGCACGCTCTCTTCGTTAGTGCAACCATGCGCGACCGCGACCCTGGGCTGGTCCTCTTCGCCCGCTTCGACAATCAGGATACGCCGCGCGCTGGTCTCCTGATGGATTACTGCGACCAGTTCGCGCAGGAGCAGTTCACGCGAAGCGACGGCCTCCGCGAGACGCAGCGTGAGCAGTTGCGTGACGGCGGAATAGCCGCGCTGTTGTTCCGGCGCGTCCCTGTCGAGGACGGCGAGCGTCTCTTCCGTGCGTTGCAAATCGAGCATCGCGCCCAGTTCGCGGAAAGAATGCGCGGCGCGCGAGAGATGCTCTGTGGCGCGTTCCGGGTGCGCGCGTCTGTAGGCACAGCCAAGGTCGTAGTGCGCGCGCGCGCTGCGATAACGGTCGCCCAGCATCTCGAAGATGGAAATGCAGCGACCAAAATGTTGAGCCGCGAGTCCTGGGTCATCCTGCGCCAGCGCGAGCAGTCCGTGTAGACGCTGCGCCTCTCCCGCGAAATTCAGGTCGGTGACGGAATCCGTAATCTCGTTCGTGACCTTTTGAACGTGTGCCCTGCAATCATCCGTCGAGCCGCAACGCAACGAAGCCTCTGCCACCAGCAGGTGCGATTCGCAAATGGCGTAACGGTCTCCTATGCTCTCCGCAGAGGCCAGCGCCAGCTGCGCGTTCTCAAGCGCGCTCGGCGCATCATCCAACACCAACTGACAACGGCCCAGCGTGCGCAGCGTCTGTCCTGAGTACCATTTATTGTTCGCCCGCAGAGAGATTTCGACGGCCTGCCGTAGATGGCTCATGGCCGTTTCGAGGTCGCCGCGCAGCATGCATAACTCGCCGAGCGAATCGAGCGTCATGGGGAGGCGGCTTCGCTCGCCCTCGGACAGCGCACAGAGTTGTAACGAACGTTCAAGGGCCGCTTGCGCGCGGTCCCATTCACCGACGAGGAGGAGATTGATGCCGAGGTTGTTATAGCCTTCGGCAGCGTTGGCCTTGTGCTCTGTGAATTCGTAATAGCTGACGGCCTTCTCCAGATAGCGTATGCCCTCGTGCGGTCTTTTGAGAAACCAGCACGCCGCCGCCATGTTTGTGTAAATCTTGCCAAGCAGGTAAGGCGCCGGATGATCGCCGATGAGCTTGAGCGCCTGCTCAAAATTTTCCAGTCCGGGTTCGTAGCTGCCCTCCATCGTATGCGCCATGGCGATGCCGAAGTAAGCTTCCGCGAGACCGCGCCAGTTGCCTGTGTTCCTGTAATGCTCAAGCGCCTTTTGCGAGTGGTCGCGCGCGATGGGAAATTCGTTGAGGCCGCGATAAACACGCCCCAGCGCGACGTAGACCGCGCCGATCTGTGCGTCGGAACCCTGTTCCACAGTCTCGCGCAGCGCCACGTTCAAGAGCGCGATGGCCTTCGGGCAATCGCCCGTGCTGTAGTAGCCGAGACCTATCTGAACCCTTAACTGGACCAACGCTTTGGCGCTCAAATCCTTCTGCGATTCGGGCGTCGCGTACATCGCCAGCGCCTCGAACGAGTCGCGGTAGCGGCCCTGCATCTCCAGCGCGGCGGAGAGCATACAGCGCGCCTCCGCCAGCAGCGACGGGTCGTGCGCGATGGCTCCCATCAGCGAGGTGAACTGCGTTTTGACTTCGGAGGCGCGGCCCTGGTCCAGCAGGACGCGCATCTCTTCCAGTTCACTCTCCAGCGTCTCGCGCGGAACTTTCCCGGCGCGCGGGCGAACTCTCAGTCGCGTGCGCGCGTCAGCCAGGTCTACAACTCCTGGTCCTGTCTGTGCAGGGTCTTTGGGGGTCATCTCGTTTATGATCTATATGAGAGGCTCACTGTCCAGGTCAGTAATAGAAACGCCTAATCCACAGATCATTTCAGATTCGGTTGTGGTTCTAAAGAATGGAAGGTCGGGCTGACGGTTGCTGCTCTCCCACGAGCTTGCGCGTCTCTCATCAGACTTGAACGGTAAAGAATTTAACATACCAGCCGAGAAAAAGAGAAGCGCAGAATTGACTCATTGACTCATCGGCTCATTTACTCAACGAGTCATTGATTCACTGGACCATTTGTTCAATGTATCAATGAGCCGATGAATCAATGAGTCAATCTCTTAACTTCATCCTTGCGCTTACCCCTTGCCTTGACATGGTTTGCGGCCCCCGTTATCATCTTTGTTTTCGGCTCTGCACGGTGAGCCGCACCTAGTGCTGTATGTTTGAATCTTTATCCGACAAACTGAAGCGAACGCTCAAGAATCTGCGCGGCGAGGGTGTCTTGACGCCGGAGCATGTGGACGCTGCGCTACGAGAGATTCGCCTCGCGCTGTTGGAGGCAGATGTCAACTACAAGGTCGCCAAGGATTTCATCGCGTCCGTCAAAGAGAAGGCCGAAGGCCAACATGTCTGGCAGGAACTAAAGCCCTCGGAGCAGGTCGTCAAGATCGTTTATGACGAACTGGTAGAACTCCTCGGCGGCACGTCTTCGCGGCTCGTCTTCACCAAAACGATTCCGAACGTCGTGATGGTGGTGGGCCTGCAAGGCTCCGGCAAGACTACTTCGACGGGCAAGATCGCGCGCTGGCTCGCGAAGAATCAGGACCGCAAACCGCTCCTGGTTTCGGTGGACGTTTATCGCCCGGCGGCGCGCGAGCAGCTGAAGGTCATCGCGCGGGCCACGGGCCAACAGATATTTGAAAACGCTTTGACGGACGACCCCTTGACGCTGGTGCGTGAGGCTTACAAGCACGCGCAGCAGACTGGCTTCGACACGCTGCTCATAGACACTGCGGGACGCCTCCATATTGACGACGCGTTGATGGAAGAATTGGTCCAGATTAAGCAGGAGACGAAGCCCGTCGAAGTGCTCTTTGTGGCGGACGCGATGACGGGTCAGGACGCCGTCAGGAGCGGCGAAGAGTTTCATCGCCGGATAGGCATTACGGGCGTCATCCTGACGAAGATGGACGGAGATGCGCGCGGCGGCGCGGCCCTCTCCATCAAGCAGGTGACGGGCCAGCCGGTCAAGTTCGTCGGCGTCGGCGAAAAGTATGACGCGCTCGAACCTTTTTATCCTGATCGTATCGCGCAGCGAATTTTGGGCATGGGCGATGTGCTCTCGCTCATCGAAGAGGTTCAGTCGAAAGTGGACCAGTCGGAAGCGGAAGAGCAACTCAAGAAGTTACAGAAGAATGAGTTCACGCTCGACGATTTTCGCGGACAATTGCGGCAGGTCAAAAAGCTAGGCTCTTTCTCCAAAATCATGAAGCTGCTGCCGGACCAACTCCTCGGCGGGATGGGCATGCCGGACCTCGATGAAGAGCAGACCAAACAGATGGAGAAGGAACTCAAGCGCACCGAAGCCATCATTGATTCGATGACCAATGAGGAGCGCAACGACCACAAGATTTTGAATGCCAACCGGCGTCGCCGCATCGCTAGAGGCTCCGGCGTGACGGTCGCGGAGGTCAACGCGCTCATCAAGCAGTACACGGAGATGCGGCAGATGATGCGCCAACTCTCCGGCTCAGGACTCTTCGGGGCGATGGGCGGCGGAGGTGGCGGCGGCGGCGGTCTCAAAGGCAAGATGATGCGCCGCGTCGCGGGCATGATGGGCATGCCAGACATCAGCGGGATGATGGGCGGCGGGAACGGCGATGATGAAGGCATGGGCGGCCTGCCCGCGCTTCCCGCAGGGCCTTCGCGCAAGAAGCTGAAGAAGAAAAAGAAGAAGAAGAGAAAATAAAGCAGTGACAAGTTAAGAGTGACAAGCAAGAGAATGCTTTTAACTTATCACTCGTCACTGGTCACTCGTTACTGTAGTTTGGAGGATTGAGAATTGTTAGCAATCAGATTGATGCGCATGGGCGCGAAGAAGAAGCCTTCGTATCGCATTGTGGTGAAGGAGAAGCTTTCCAAGCGCGATGGTTCTTATCTTGAGAACCTGGGCACGTATAATCCCATCGGCAAGGACGGCACGGAAATTCGCCTCAACGCGGAGCGCGTGCAGTACTGGCTCGGCAAGGGCGCGCAGCCGACGAACACCGTCAGCCGCTTGATTAAAGCCAACGCGAAGGCCCAGACGGAGGCGAGTCCAGAGTCAGGAGTCTAGAGTCTAGAGTCAAAAGCAAGACGAGAAAGTTTCTCGTCTCTTTGTAGACATCTGGCTCTAGTTTTAGACCCCGGACTCTTGACTCTCGGACTCTCGGAATTTTTATGCGCGAGACTGTTGAGATGATCGTGAAGGCACTGGTGGATGATTCCGCCGCTGTGGACGTGCGTGAATTGAAGCAGGGCGGCGCGACGCGCATTGAAGTTCGTGTGGCCGAATCCGACATGGGCAAATTGATAGGACGGCAGGGCCGTACCGTTCGCGCATTGCGCTCGATTGTGCATGCGGCGGGCTTAAAGCGTCAGCAACGCGTCACGCTCGAAATCGTGGAATGAGCGAGGACGAGCAGCAGACACAGGCTGGCGAGCCATCGTCCGATGCGGGCCGTGAGTTGAAAGCGGATGAGTTGGTGGCAGTCGCCCGCGCGGTCAGGACGAGGGGCCTGCGCGGCGAACTTGTCGCGGAGTCTTTGACGGATTTCCCTGAGCGCTTCGACGCTCTTGAGAGTCTCATCGCCATCGCGCCGGACGGTAAACTTTCGACCCTCGCGCTTGAAGAGCACTGGTTTCAAGGGGAGCGCGTCATCTTGAAATTCGCCGGTTACGATTCGATAGAGACGGCGAGCGCGCTGGTCGGATATGAATTCGCGGTCCACGAATCGGAGCGCGTCTTACTTCCAGAAGACGAGTTTTATGATTGGGAACTGGCCGGGTGTTTGGTCCAGAGCGTTGAAGGGGAAGAGATCGGTCGGGTGCGCGAAGTGTTGAAGACGGGCGGCGTCGAACTGCTCGTCGTGGACAACGCCGGAACCGGGCGCGAACATTTGATTCCACTCGCGGAGGACATCTGCGTAGAGATTGACGTGAAGCGAAAGCTCATCAAGGTGGACGCGCCCGAAGGACTCCTGGAATTTTAGATTGCGGATTTAAGAAAGGCATCAAGCCTCTTATCAATTCGCAATCCACAATCCGAATTCCGCAATCGGCAAATGCGTTTTGACATCATCACCATCTTCCCGGATTTTTTTCGTGAAGCGTTCGAGTGCGGCATTATCAGGCGGGCGCGTCTGGCAGGGTTGGTGGAAACGAAAGCGCATGACTTGCGCGATTGGACCAGCGACAAGCACAGGCAGGTTGACGACCGGCCCTTCGGCGGCGGTGATGGAATGGTCCTCAAGCCGGAACCGATCTTTGCAGCAGTGGAAAGCCTGACGGGAGCGAGCGCGCGCGCCGCTTATGATGCGAAGACGCGCGTCGTGCTGCTCACGCCGCAGGGGCGCGCGTTTAATCAAGAGTTGGCGCGGGAACTGGCATTGATGGACAGGTTAGTGCTCATCTGCGGGCGCTATGAGGGAGTTGACGAGCGCGTTTCTGAAGCTCTCGTGACGGACGAGATTTCCATAGGGGACTATGTGCTGTCAGGAGGCGAGCCTGCCGCGCTGGTTTTAGTTGACGCGTTGACGAGGCTCGTGCCCGGCGCGCTGGGGAGTGAGACCAGCGCCGCCAACGATTCGTTCTCCGAAGGGCTGCTCGATTATCCGCACTACACGCGCCCGCCGGAGTTTCGCGGGATGAGCGTGCCGGAAGTTTTGTTGAGCGGCAATCACGCGTTGATCGCGCGCTGGCGTCGGAGGGAAGCGCTCAGGAAGACGCGGCGCAGCCGTCCTGATTTATTGATGGAAGCAGAGCTTGATGAGCGCGAACGCGCCTGGCTAGATAATGAAGATGAATAACATTGGCAGGGAGTTATAAGATGAATCGCTTAGACGGAGTTGAAAAGACACAGTTGAAGGATAGCATCCCGGATTTTCAGCCGGGCGATACGGTGCGGGTGCATGTGCGTATACAGGAGTCTGCGGAGAAGTGGCGCTTGCAGGCTTTCGAGGGCATCGTCATCGCACGCAAACACGGCGGCGCGCGCGAGACCATGACCGTGCGGAAGACCAGTTTCGGCGTCGGCGTCGAGAGAATCTTTCCCCTGCACGCGACCATCATAGACCACATTGATGTCATCAAGAGAGGCCGCGTGCGCCGCGCCAAGCTTTACTACCTGCGCAACCTGCGCGGCAAGGCCGCACGCATCCGCGAGCGCGACACGCGACAGTCGTCGAAGGCCAATACAGCCGCCGCAGGCGACGCGCAGGGCGCTACCGCCGCGAAGAGCAAGTAGGAAGTCTTGAAGGATGAAGGATGAAGTTAAGAGAGACGCTTTCTCTTCATCCTTCATCTCTGACTCTTCATCGCGCTCTGTGCCTTTGCGGATAGCGATTGATGCTCATTCTGTCGGGACGGGTCTGGCCGGTAACGAGAGTTACATCACGAACCTGATAGAGTCGCTGGCCTTGATTGACGAGGTGAATCGCTACACTCTCTTCGTCACGAAGCAGGAGGCAGTCGAGCGTTTCAACCGTCGTTGGCCCAACTTTGAGACGCGCCTGACTCTGCCGCACACGCCGCTCGTACGCATCCCCCTCACGCTCGTCAAAGAGTTGCGCCAGCATCCTGTAGACCTGCTGCATGTGCAGTACACCGCGCCGCCTTTCGCGCCCTGCCCGTTCGTCGCCACCATCCACGACCTCTCGTTCGAGCATCTGCCGGAAACCTTCAAACTTCGCAGCCGCGTGCAACTTCGCCTGACGGTGCGCCACACGGCGCGCAAGGCCGCGCATATCATCACCTCTTCGGAATATTCGCGCCGCGACATCATAGAGACTTACAGGATAGAGCCTGAGCGTGTGAGCTATACACATCTGGCTGCGGCCCCGCACTTCGCGCCCGTCTCGGATGAGGCGGAACTGAAGCGCGTGCGCGATGCTTATGGGGTCGAAGGCGAGTACATTCTGGCCGTCGGGTCCATCCAGCCGCGCAAGAACCTTGTGCGCCTGATTAACGCTTACGCGGGCTTGCGCAGAGAGCGTTCAAAGGATAAGCTACCGCAACTTCTATTAGTCGGTAAAAAAGCCTGGCTCTATGACGAAACGTTGCGGGCCTTGGAGAAACAATGTATCCCTGGGGAAGTTAAATTCACGGGCTATGTGCCCGAAGCAGACTTACCCGCGCTCTATTCGGGCGCGGTCTGTTTCGTCTACCCGTCATACTTTGAGGGGTTCGGCCTGCCGCCTCTCGAAGCGATGAAGTGTGGCTCGCCTGTCATCGCTGGCAATCGCACGAGTCTGCCGGAGGTCGTCGGCGATGCGGGCCTGCTGGTTGATCCTTTCGACGAGAGGGCACTCGGTGCTGCCATCGCGCGCGTCATTGATAATCGGGACCTGCGCGCCGGTTTGCGCGTCAAAGGTTTGGCGCGAGCCAGCCAGTTCGACTGGCGCGAGACGGCGCGTCTGACACTGCGAATTTACGAACGCGTCGCGCGCCGGGCCAACCAGGGAAAACCGCCCGGATAAAAAAGCAACCGCGCCGGGACCCGTGCGTGATAATAAAGCGAAGAAAATTGTATTTAGTTTAACCCACTACGCACTGTTAATTAAGCTCTTCTCAACACAGGGTGAGAATTTGAACGAGCGCGGCATCGCCGTATATCGCGCCAGAAGCGTCTCTGATGCGTATCGCAATCCTGGGCACACGCGGAGTGCCAGCCAGCTACGGCGGCTTTGAAACCTTCGCGGAGCAACTCTCCACCAGACTGGTCGCGCGCGGCCACGAAGTGACAGTGTATTGCCGCGCGCACTACGTCTCTCCGCGCCAACTCGAATATCACGGCGTGCGACTCGAAGTCCTGCCCACCATCCGCCACAAATATTTCGACACGGTGATACATGCTTTTCTGTCCGCGCTGCACGCCGTGCCCGGTCGTTATGACGCCGCGCTTATCTGCAACGCCGCCAACGCTCCCTTCGCGCCCATCCTCAGATGCACGGGCACGCCCGTCGTCATCAACGTGGACGGCCTCGAACACAAACGCAAAAAGTGGAACTGGCTCGGACGCTTTTACTATTTACTCGCGGAGCGCCTGGCGACCGTCCTCCCGAACGAAGTGGTGACGGATGCGCGCGTCATACAGGACTACTATCTGGCGCGTTACAAAACCTCTTCGACCATGATCGCCTACGGCGCGGAGGTCGAGCGGAGGCCGGACCCGTCCGTCCGCCACTGGCGCGTCGAGCCGAATCGCTACGTCCTTTACGTCTCGCGTCTTGAGCCTGAGAACAACGCACACCTCGTCATCGAAGCCTTCAAGAAAGTGCGGACCGCGCACAAACTCCTGGTCGTCGGCGATGCGCCCTACGCGCAAGAATACATCAGCGAACTTCGCGCGCGTGCGCGAGGCGACAAGCGCATCATCTTCACGGGCTTCGTCTTCGGCAAGGACTATCGCACTTTGCAGCAGAACGCCTACTGCTATGTCCACGCCACGGAGGTCGGCGGCACACACCCCGCGCTGCTCGAAGCGATGGGCTATGGCAACTGCGTCCTGACCCTCGCCACGCCTGAGAATATAGAGGCCGTCGGCGACGCTGGCATCCCCTACGCGGACGAAAGCGAACTGGCCGAACAACTCCAGCGCGTCCTCAGAGACGGCTCACTGGTCCAGGCCTACCGCCAACGCGCGCAGGCCCGCGTTAAGCAATATTATGACTGGGAGTATGTCGTAGACCGCTACGAAAGACTCTTCGCAGAGATGGCGGGCCAACCCATCCCCGCATCACACCTCTCCGTCGAAGCCACCCCGCACGCCGTCACCACCGCCGCGAAAAGGTGAGCAAGGTAAGCATCAAGCTAACCGTCTCTCCCACATTTCGCATCAAGAGCAAGTGATTATCAAGAGCGATTCATTTTTCAGAAGTCAAACTCCATCCTGCTTCCCGCCCTGAAAGGGCCGGATATGATAGCCGGGGCGACGCACTCTGCGAGTGCTCGCCCCCGGCTATCATATTCAGCCCTTCAGCGCGATAAGCGTAACTGTTGCGTGAACAAAATATATCTTTCTGACAGGGTCTTGATTCAACGCTCCGCATAAATCTTTGTTGACTTTTCCGCGCGGGAATTTTACTCTGCTAGTAGCACATGTTTCCCTGCATGTGCCGTTCTTAGAGCTTGCCTCTTAATCCTCTCATTTAAACCAGCGACAGGTATCAACATCACCGGCGTCGTGTCGCGCGCGTTCACCTCTGTTGTGATTCCCGCGCGTGTTGGTGACATCCCTCTCTTGCGTCCCGATTGCGTGGCCTTCAGCCGTCGCCTTTCCCGGACCAGAATTTGATAGACTCTTATGAACTTCCAAAAATTTTCCAGAACGATGTTTCCTTTCTTCGTGCTGGCCGTCTGCGTGGCCGCGCATGTGTTAATGATAGCGACGTTCGCGCCGGAGCCTGCCAACGCCGCCGCCGCAGGAGGCCAAAAGCCCGGCGTCGAGAAATTTATCAAACAGCATGAAGCTATCAAGACGGACGGGGCGTTGTTGGCCCAGGAGGTGCGCCGGACGGGCCGTCTCTCGCTGGACACTTCGGGCGGCCAGCAGTTTGAACTGGACCTCACGCCGCATGATATGCGCGCGGAGAATTATCGCGCCGAAGAGGTCTCCGGTGATGGCTTCGTGCGGCCCGTCTCGACTGGTCCAATTCGCACCTACAGGGGAAGCGTGCGCGGGCTTGAAGGCGCGGAAGCTCGCTTTACCGTTGACGATGAGAGCATCGAAGGGATGATTATCACGCGGGACGAGCGTTACTACGTCGAACCCTTGAGTCATTATTCGGAGTCCGCTGCGAAGAGCGAACTCATCTTTTACAGGTCGTCAGACGTGTTGGAAAATACGGCTCTGGCGTGCGGCGCGACGCTTGATGAGAGGCTCGCTCTGGCGAGCGAAGGATTGTCTCCGAAGATTAACGAGCATGTCCTGGCAGGCGTGAGCCGAGAGATAGAGATTGCCACGGAGACGGATTACGAGTACGTCGCGCACTTCGGGAGTTCAGCGGCGGCGGACGCGGAAATTCTCGGCATCATGAACCAGGTTGACGGTCTCTACCAGACACAACTAGGGATGCGTTTCAAGGTCGTTTATCAGCACACCTGGGCCACTAGTAATGACCCTTACAGTTCGACTACTTCGAGCGGGATGATCGGCGAGTTTACGGACTACTGGAACGCGAATATGAGCCAGCCGCGCGACATCGCGCACATGTGGACAGATCGCACGATGGATGGAGGAAGCGTCGCGGGCATCGCCTGGACAGGGATTGCCTGTCGTGATGCGGCGCACGCTTACGGCGTCTCCATCCGCCTTGGGAACGTGCAAAAATATACTCTCACGGCGCACGAGATCGGCCACAATTTCGGCGCGGCGCACCCGGACCAGCAGGTTCCTCCGGTGGCCGCTTGCGCGGGAACGGTGATGAACAGCATCGTCGGCACGAACCTGAATTTCTGCCAGTTTTCGCAGGACCAGATTAACGCCTACGTCAGTTCAAACTCTTCCTGCCTCGTGGGCCAGTCTCCACAGATGACCTTCCAGTTCAGCGCGCCCGACTACACGGTGGACGAGGGCGCGGGCCACGCCGTCATCAACGTCACGCGCACGGGCGACACTTCCGGCGCAGCGAGCGTTGATTATGCGACGAGCAGAGACGGGGCTTCGCCGCAGTCGGATTACAACATCGCCGCTGGCACGCTCCGCTTCGCGCCCGGTGAGACCGTCAAGACTTTCAACGTCCTTCTCACAGACGACCTGTACGTAGAGAATCAGGAGGTAGTGGACCTCTCTTTGAGCAACCCGACGGGCGGCGGCGTGCTCGGCTTGCAGAGCATCGCCAGTTTAATCATTATGGACAACGATGTGGCCCAGCCTCTCACCAATCCTCTCGAAGTGGCGCAGTTCTTTGTCCGCCAGCACTATCTTGATTTCTTAGGACGCGAGCCGGATGCGGGCGGACTCGGTTATTGGACCAGCCAGTTGACACAGTGCGGCACGGACGCCGCGTGCCTGCAAGCGCGTCGCGTAGGGGTCGCGGACGCCTTCTTCTTCGAGGATGAATTTCAGAAGACGGGCGGCTACGTCTACCGCATCATCAAAGCCGCGACGGGGGCGAGGCCCACCTTCGAGCAGTTCAACGCGGACAGGGGCAGCGTCCAGGCGGGTGCCGGATTGGACCAGAGCAAGAGCGACTATGCGCTCTCGTATGTCGGGCGCGACGCCTTTCTGCAAGTGTACCCGCGCACGCAATCGGCGGGACAGTTTGTGGACGCCCTGCTCGCCACGATTAACGCGAATTCGCACGTAGACCTCAACGCGCAACGCAATGCGCTCATCGCTCTCTATGACGGCACGGATGCGGGACGCGGCAAAATTCTACGCCAGGCGGCGGACTCTCAAGCGTTCGTTGATGCGGAATACAACCCTTCCTTCGTCTTGATGGAATACTTCGGCTACCTGCGCAGAGACCCGGACGATGGTGGCTATCAGTTCTGGCTAGGCCAGGTCAACAAGTACCCTTTAAGAAATCTCGGCATTCAGCATGC
>DASYML010000111.1:0-13282 GCA_036009045.1 Pyrinomonadaceae bacterium | reverse complement strand
TCTCTCCATTGGCGTGCTGTTGATGACGGTCGCTCTATGGTTTTTTCAGACGGGACAGGGCTTGTGGAATTTCAATGCCGGGTCTCGCCTGTGGGGGCTGGTGGTCGGCGGCATTCTGCTCTTCGCCCTGAACCTGATACTGATGTACACAAACGACCCGCCGCGCACGGCGAAGATAGGCATGACCGTCTTTCATCTAGTCTGCGTAACTCTCGGTCTCTATACCCTCGCGGTGCTAGGGCCGAACTGGGGCAGGCGGGTTTTTGAAAGCAGTGACAAGTGACGAGTGAAGAGTGACGAGCAACGAGCAAGAAAAAGAAGTGATGAGTGATGAGTAAAAGAGTAACAAGAGATAAGCTTGTCTCTCATGACTCATGACTCATCACTTCGCTTTAACTCGTCACTCATCACTCGTCACTGCTGTTGCCGCTTGTCGGGGCTTGAGTGGGCGTGTTACTTTTCCCCCTTTGTGTGGGAGCGTCTGAGTCTGCCTGTGTGTGCATGGGAGCGTTGGGTTTGAGCAAAGCGTGGGCGGGCGCTCGGTGGCTGAAACGTTTCTTCTTGAGATGTCGGGTGCAAATTATAATTTGAAGGATCGCGTGCGCGCCTTCTGGCAGGCGAACCCTTGCGGGACGAAGTTTACGGATGCCGCGCCGGGCACGCGTCTCTTCTATGAGCGCGTCGAGGAACACCGTTACGCCAAGGAGTGGCACATCCCGGCAGCCGCAGGGTTTGACAAGTCAAAGGGCCTGCGCGTGCTGGAGGTCGGGTGCGGACTCGGCACGGATGGAGCGCAGTTTGCGCGCGCGGGCGCTGACTACACGGGCGTGGATTTGACGGAGGCCGCGATTGAACTGGCGCGCGGTCGCTTCGAGTTGTTCGACTTACCCGGAACATTTCGCACGGCTGACGCGGAGAGCCTGGATTTTCCCACGGAGACTTTCGATCTGGTCTATTCGCATGGCGTCCTGCATCACACGCCGGACACTGTGGCCGCCGTGCGCGAGGTCCATCGCGTGCTCCGCAAAGGGGGACGCGCCGTCGTCATGCTCTATCACAGAGATTCTTACAACTACCGCGTCAACATACGTCTCTTGAGACGCGCGGGCGCGCATCTCTTGAAGACTGAAGCGGGCCTTAAACTGGTCCATTATTTGACGGGCGAGCCAGTCGAGAGTTTGCGCGAGCACGCGCGGAATCTGAAGTCAGACGCCGCGAGCTATCTCTCGCCGGGGGAATTTCTGAACCGGCACACGGACGGCGCGGGCAACCCCTTAGCGCGCGTTTACTCGCGCAACGAAGCGCGCGAACTCTTCAAAGATTTCGCGGAAGTCCGCCTCGCAACGCACTTCCTCAACAAGCGCTGGCTCCCCGTCATAGGAAATCTACTGCCGCGCACAGTCGAGGCGAAACTCGCCGCACGCTGGGGCTGGCATCTCTGGATATATGCGACGAAGTGAACACAGGAGCCAGAAGCCGGAAGTCAGAAGCCAGAATAAAAACAGAATTGCGTTTCTTCGGGCTGCTGGCTCCTGACTCCTGGCTCCTGCTTGATGATGACTATGCGAAACATATTAGTGACAGGCGGCGCGGGTTTCATAGGCTCGCACCTGGTGGACCAATTACTCTCGGAAGAGAGTTGGCGCGTGACGGTCCTGGACGATTTTAATGATTTCTATTCGCCCGCGACGAAACGCGAAAACATTCGCGCGCATCTTGAGCATGAGGCGTATAGCCTGGTCGAAGCCGACATACGCGACCGCGCCACGCTTGAGTTACTCTTCAGCGAGACGGAGTTTGATTGCATCGTTCACCTGGCAGCGCGCGCGGGCGTGCGCCCGTCTCTCACGGAGCCGCAACTCTACGCGGAGACGAACATCAACGGCACGCTCAACCTGCTCGAACTGGCACGCGCGCAAGAGGTCAAACAGTTTGTCTTCGGTTCGTCATCCTCCGTTTACGGCATCAACGCCAAAGTGCCTTTCAGCGAAGAGGACCCGATTCGCCAGCCGATTTCGCCTTACGCGGCGACCAAGGCGGCGGGCGAACTGCTCTGTCACGCCTACACGCATCTCTACGGTATGCGCTCGGTCTGCCTGCGCTTCTTCACAGTCTACGGCGCGCGCCAACGCCCCGATTTAGCCATACACAAATTCGCGCGACTGATTAACGAAGGAGAGCCGATTCCCGTTTTCGGCGACGGCACGACGCGCCGCGACTACACGTATATCTCGGACATCATCATGGGAGTGCGCGCCGCGATTGATTACACGGCGAGCGATTACGAAGTTATCAATCTTGGCGAATCGCGCACAGTAACTTTAAGCGAACTCATCGCGCTGCTGGAAAAAGAGCTTGGCCGCGAGGCCCAGATCAATCGCCAGCCGATGCAGCCCGGCGATGTCCCGCAAACTTTCGCGGACATAGCACGCGCGCGCCGCTTGCTTGGCTACAATCCACAGACGGCCATCGAAGAGGGCATCCATCGCTTCGTCCAATGGTTCAAGAAGAGTCTGGAGTCTGGAGTCTAGAGTCATGAGTCAAAAGCTAAAGCTTGAGCAGTGGCCTTTAACTTCAAACCTTCTTCTGACTCCAGACTCTGGACTCTGGACTCTGGACTTTTTATGAAACAGAGGTTGTTGGAATATTTAGCTTGTCCTTCGTGCGGCGGCGAGATCAGGTTGCTGGCGGGGGCGAGGAGCGAGGCGGATGAGATTATGGAGGGCGAGTTGGAGTGCGCTGCGTGCGCGCGCCATTTCGCCATCCTGCGGGGCGTACCGCGTTTCGCGGACCTGGACCAATTAGAAGCCGAGAAGGCCGCGACCGCCGCGAATTTCGGTTGGCAGTGGCAACACTTCACGCAGGAGGATGAGAGATACGCTGAGCAGTTCCTGGGCTGGATTGCTCCTGTCAAGCCGGATTTTTTCAAGGGCAAGATAGTGCTCGAAGGCGGCTGCGGCAAAGGCCGCCACACGCAACTCGCGGCACGCTGGGGCGCGCTTGATGTCATAGGGATTGATTTGAGCGCGGCTGTCGAATCCGCTTTCGCACAGACGCGCTCGCTGGAAAACGCGCACATCGTGCAAGCAGATATTTATCATCTCCCCTTTCGCAAGGTCTTCGATTACGCCTTCTCCATAGGCGTCCTGCATCACCTGCCGGACCCGCGCGCGGGCTTCGTCTCGCTGGCTTCAAAAGTGCGCGACGGGGGACATCTCTCGGCGTGGGTTTACGGCGCGGAGAACAACGAGTGGATTACTCGCTGGATTAACCCTCTGCGCGAGCGCGTCACCTCTCGCATCAGCCGCCGCGCCCTCTTGCATCTCTCGAAACTACCGACCGCAGCCGTCTATACCGCGACCAAGTTGATTTATGGTCCACTCAATCGAAGGCCCGGCGGAACTGCGCTGGCGCGTCATTTGTTCTACAATGATTATCTCAGCGCCATCTCCGATTTCGGCTGGCGCGAGCAGCACACCATCGTCTTCGATCACCTGGTCGCGCCGACCGCCTTCTACATCACGCGCGCGGAGTTTGACGAATGGTGGGAGGGCATCGGAGCGACAGAGGTCGTCAAGGGCTGGCACAACAAAAATAGCTGGCGCGGGTGGGGCAGGATTGAAAGTGTGCGCGCGTTGAGCAAAGGGCAAAAGTAGGAGAGACAGCGTGAGCGTTTGAGTGGCTGCTGTGTCAGTCCCGCCTGCTTAAGCCGGGCGGGTGCTGTGCGTTGAGACCCGCCCGGCTTAAGCAGGCGGGACTGACTACCAAGCTTTGGCTTTTAACAATATGTCGAGCACGACGAAGAGTATGGATAAGGCGTTGCCGCGAGAGATGCAGCAACACACCTACTCGATTATGTACGAGGTCGAGGGGACGCACTGGTGGTTCGCGGGGCGGCGGCGCATTATCGCTGCCTTCGTCGAAGAGATTTGCCGCGAGATGAATTCGGGGCGCGCGCGCATCCTGGATGTCGGCTGCGGGACGGGCGCGAATCTTGAATTACTGGCCCGGTATGGCGACGCGGAAGGCGTGGACATCTCCGTTGACGCGCTGGAGTTCTGCCGCGCGCGTGGGCTACAGCAGGTGCGGCTCGGCGCGGCGGAAACGCTGCCTTATGAGGACGGCGCTTTCGATCTCGTGACGGCGCTTGATGTCGTGGAGCATCTGGATGATGATGTGGGCGGCCTCAAAGAGATGAGACGCGTGTTGAAGCCCGGAGGCCGCGCGCTGCTCTTCGTTCCGGCGTTCATGTTTCTGTGGGGCGTGCAGGACGATGTGAGCCATCACAGGCGTCGTTATACTTTGAAGAGTTTGCGCGGGGCGGTGCGCGAGGCTGGCTTTGAGGTCGAGCGTGCGACCTACGCCAACATCAGTTTCTTCGCTCCGATACTCGCGGGTCGAACCCTCATGCGCGCGACCGGCATCCGGCCCGCTTCGGAAAACAACATCAACGTCTCGGCCCTCAACGGCCTGCTCGGACGCATTCTCGGAGCGGAAAGCACGCTTCTGCGTCACATCAATTTTCCGTTCGGCGTCTCCGCCCTCTGCGTCGCGCGACGAGTTGAATAGATGAAGATAACCGACGAAGAAGAGACTCTGATTACAAGGCAGCCTAAGCCGGACGCGGGCGATGTGCCGGACATCTCCGTCTTTCTGCCCGTCTATAATGAGGAGCCGAACCTGCGCCCGCTGCACGCCAAGATGGATGAAGCCCTGCGCACTTTGGGGCGTTCGGCGGAGATTATTTACGTGGACGACGGCTCGAATGACGGCAGCCTGGAAGTCCTGCGCGGGTTGGCCCATGTGGACTCGCGTGTGCGCGTCATCGCGCTGCGCCGCAATTACGGGCAGACGGCGGCGATGGCCGCAGGGATTGATAACGCGCGCGGGCGCGTTTTGATTCCGATGGACGCGGACCTGCAAAACGACCCGGCGGACATCATTCGCCTGCTCGAAAAATTGGACCAGGGATACGACGTGGTTTCGGGCTGGCGCAAAAACCGGCAGGATAAATTAATCACGCGCAAGCTGCCCTCCATGCTCGCCAATCGTTTGATTTCATGGATTGGCGGCGTGCCCCTGCACGATTACGGTTGCTCGCTCAAAGCCTACCGCCGCGAATCCCTCGAAGACGTGCGGCTTTATGGAGAGATGCATCGCTTCATTCCCATCTACGCTTCGTGGGCGGGCGCGCGCGTGACGGAGATTCCAGTAGAGCATCACCCGCGCACGATGGGCAAATCCAAGTATGGTCTCTCTCGTACGCTCAAGGTCGTCTTCGATCTCATGACGATCAAGTTCATGGCGTCGTATGGGACCAAGCCCATCTATGTCTTTGGTTCGTTCGGCTTCCTCGCCTTCGGCATCTCATGTCTCGCGGGACTCTACGCGGTCTTTCTCAAAATCTTCCACAAGGCGGATTTTGTCCAGACGCCCCTGCCGATTCTCGCCATCGTGATGTTCGCCGTCGGCGTCCAATTTCTCTTGATGGGCCTGCTCGCGGAAATGCTCGTGCGGACCTACCACGAATCGCAGGCGAAAAGTATTTACGCCGTGCGCGAAAAGATCGGAGTAAAAGAGTAACGAAGAATAAAAGCGAGTTTGATTAATCCGTCAGCTTGGTAGATTAAGCCTTTTCCGTGTTGACACGGGTATGGAGCAAACAGATGACCGCCGAAGAAAGAATACTGCGCCTTGAAAACGCCTTCGCCACGCTGGCGGAGATGGCCGCCAGATCTGATGGACGAACAAACACACTGGAAGAGTTATTGACTCGTTCTAACGAACGAACAAATACGCTTGAAGAGTTAATGACTCGTTTCGATGAACGAACAAATACACTCGAAGAATTGCTGATTCATTCTGATGGACGAACGAATGCACTCGAAGAATTGCTGGTTCGTTCTGATGAACGGATAGTGATATTGGAAGAATTAGCGGCTCGGTCCGAGCAGAAAACAACCGCGCTGGAAGAATTAGCCGTCAGGTCTGAGCAGAAAACAACGGCGCTGGAAGAACTGGCGGTTAGGTCCGAACAGAGAACAACCGCATTGGAAGAACTAGCGGCCAGATCTGAGGAGCGAACAAACATGCTCGTCCAATTTGTTCGCGGCGCTGATGAAAGAACAAACATGCTCATCCAATTTGTTCGCGGTGCTGATGAACGCGCGGACCAGCACCAGACTTGGATTAATCAACTTGGTGAATCTCAAGCGCGCGTTGAAAACAACCTGGCAGCGTTGACCGATATAGTAAGCGGCCTGGGACGGACCGTGGGGAATCTGGGACAAACGGTGAGTCATCTGGCGGCGACGGTTGAGCGTCATATTAATGAAGGTCATGGCGTGCCCACTTCTGAGTAGTTGATTATTCGATAACTTTTATGTGTGGAATTACCGGATGGGCCAACATGGACGCGCGCACGCCGCCGCAGGAGGGCGCGGGCGAGTTGCTGCATGCGATGTGCGAGCGGATGACGCATCGCGGGCCGGACTCTGAAGGATTGATGTTGACGACGGGCGTGGCGCTGGGGATGCGCCGTCTCGCCATCATAGACCTACAGACGGGCGAGCAGCCCGCGTGGAATGAAGATCAGAGTGTCGCGGTCGTGCTCAACGGCGAGATTTACAACTACAGGGAATTGCGTGCGCGTCTCGAATCGAAGGGCCACCGTTTTCGCTCGGAGTCTGATACGGAAGTCCTGCCGCATCTTTATGAAGAGTACGGGACGGAGATGGTCGGGCATCTGAACGGGATGTTCGCCTTCGCTCTGTGGGACGTGAAGCGGCGCAGGCTCTTTATCGCGCGCGACCGTTTCGGAGAGAAGCCGCTCTACTGGGGCGTCTTCGATGGCACGTTCCTCTTCGCCTCCGAGCCGAAAGTCCTGCTCGCGCATCCGCTGGTCCAACCGGGCATCAATCTCGATGCGCTCAGGCAATATCTCTCTTTCGATTACGTGCCCGCGCCGCTCTCGATTTATCAGGGGATACAGAAACTAACGGCGGCCCACACCTTAACGGTGGAGGATGGCAGCGTTGAGGTGCGGCCCTACTGGCGCTTGAGCTACAAAACGCAGCAGCCCGTGCCGTCAGAAGAAGAGGCCGCCGAGCGGCTCAGGGAATTGCTCTTTGACTCTGTGCGGATGCGACTGGTCTCGGATGTGCCGCTTGGAGTGTTGCTCTCCGGCGGGGTGGATTCATCCTCTGTCGCGGCGATGGCCGTGCGCGCTTCTTCCGAGGCCGTCAAAACTTTTTCCATCTCCTTCGACGAGCCTTCGTTCGACGAGTCTTCATACGCTCGCGGCGTCGCCAAATTTCTCGGCACGGACCATCACGAAGAGAGATTGAGCGTAGACCTCGCGGCCAATCTCGTCGGAGAGATAGGCTCATGGATGGACGAGCCGTTCAGCGATCCTTCGCTCGTGCCGACCTACCTGCTCTCAAGATTTACGCGCAAGCACGTCACGGTGGCGCTCGGCGGCGACGGCGGCGACGAACTCTTCGCTGGCTATCCGATGTACGCGGGCCATCGCTGGGCCAATATTTACGAGCGCCTGCCCGCCTCGCTCAAGAGACTGCTGATAGAACCCTTTGTGCGTCGCCTGCCCGTCAGCACCAACAATCTCTCCTTCGATTTCAAGGCGCGCAGATTTATCGCGGGCGCATCACAGGACCGCGTCGCGCGTCATCACATCTGGTTCGGCTCGTTCACGCCCGCAGAGCAGCAAGCGCTCTTGAGCGATGAGGTAAGGCGTGCCAGCGACGGAGACATCTACCGTCAGGCGCGGCAACTTTTACAGGAAGACTGCGACGCGGACAACACCGTAGAGTGCATGCAGAGCCTTGATACAAGGTTATATCTGGCCGAAGACATCCTGACCAAAGTTGACCGCGCGAGCATGGCCGTCAGTCTCGAAGTCCGCGCGCCTTTTCTGGACCAGCGCGTGGCGGAGTATGCGGCGAGCCTGCCCGTCAGCTACAAACTGCGCGGGAGCAAGTCCAAATATATTTTGAAGCGCGCGGTCGAACCGCTCCTCCCGCCCTTCGTCACACGGCGCGGCAAGAAGGGCTTCGGCGTGCCCGTCGCCGAATGGCTTAAAGGCAAACTGCGCCCGCTCGCGCGCGATTTACTATCGCCCGAACGCATTCGCCGCAACGCTCTCTTCGATGCCGCTTACGTGATGCGCTTGCAGGACGAGCACGAGCGCGGCGTTGCCAATCATCGCAAACTGCTCTGGACCCTGCTCATGTTTGAACTCTGGCACGAAAGCTTTATAGGGACCCGGCAGCGTGTCGAAGAGACCGTCGGCAGTCAGCAGCAGTGAACCGCGAAACGGAAAGCAGCGAGCTTGCGCGCGCGCATGAGCAGTTGCTTGCCTGGTGTCGCGCGCGTGACTTCGCCGGGCACGACCCGTTCGACGGCTTGAACAGCCGCATCTTTCAAGCGACGCCGCTCAAGTCTTCGCGCACGGCCCGCCTCATCTGGACGCAACTCTTCAAACGCTCGCCCGTCAACCTGCGCGCCCTCGCGCGAGTGCCCGCCGGAAAAAACCCGAAGGGGATTGCGCTCTTCGCCCTCGCCGCGCTCGCGCAGTTTCGCACAGAGCCAAACGCGTTGACTGAAGAACGCGCGCGAGCCTTGATGAGAGATTTGCTCGCGGCGCGTCTGGAAGGCCGGAGCGGGGCGGCTTGGGGATACAACTTCGACTGGCAGGGCCGCGCTTTCTTTGCGCCGAAGGGCACGCCGACCATCGTCCCGACGGCCTTCGCGGCGCGCGCGCTGGTCGAAGCGGCGAGAGAGTTTGAAGACGAAGCGTATTTGCGAACGGCGCGCAGCGCCTGCGAGTTTATCCTGCGAGACCTGCATCGCGCAGAAGAGACTGGCGCGGATGAAGTCTGCTGGAGTTATTCGCCGCTCGACCGAACGCGAGTCTTCAATGCGAGTTTGCTGGCGGCAGAAACTCTCAACGCCGTCGGCGCTCTGACCGGCGAAGCGGAGTTGTCAGAGTGGGCCATCAAAGGCGCGCGTTACGTAGTGCGACGCCAGCGCGCGGACGGCTCATGGGCCTACGGCGCGGAAGGGTTTCAATCCTGGTCCGATAATTTCCACACGGCCTTCGTCCTGACCAGCTTATCTCGCATCATGGCCCATTCAAGCGAGGCCCGCGCAGAGTTTGCAAGTGCCTTAAAGCGCGGTTACGAATTCTGGCGCGGGACCTTCTTTCTTGCAGACGGTTGGCCCAGGTACTACCATGACAAACTCTACCCGGCGGACGCGCATTCGGCGGGCGCTGGCATCGTCGCACTGTTGGAGTTGCGGGACCTGGACCAGAGCGCGCTCGATTGGGCCAACAGGGTCGCGCATTGGACCATTAAAAACCTGAGCGACCCGGAGGGCTTTTTTTATTACCAGCGCCGTCGCTTCTACACCGTGCGTATCCCCTACATGCGCTGGTCGCAAGCCTGGATGCTGTACGCGCTATCAAGACTGAGAGAGCAAGGAGGAAGGCGAAAGGATGAAGGATGAAAGCGTGACTATTCAACTTGAATCATTCTTCTTTCATCCTTCCGCCTTCCTCCTTCATACTTGCTTTTATGCGTCTCTGGATTGACTTGGCGAACTCGCCGCATGTGCCTTTCTTTCGCGCGCTGATTCCCGAATTTGAGCGGCGCGGGGCGTCTGTTGAGTTGACGGCGCGGGATTACGCGCAGACGTTGGAGATGGCTTTGGCTGCCGGTCTCAAAGCGGCTGTCGTCGGCGGGCACGGCGGGCGCAGGCTGTTGGGCAAGGCCGGAAATCTGGCGGGTCGCGTGGCGGCGCTCGCCAGATGGGCGCGCGGGCGCGGCTTTGATCTGGCGGTTTCTCATAACTCTTACGCGCATGTCGCGGCGGCACGCCTGCTCAACATCAAGAGCGTGACGTTGATGGACTACGAACACCAGCCCGCGAATCATCTGGCTTTCCGCATGGCCTCGCGCGTCATCGTGCCGCGTTCGTTCCCGGAAGCGGCGCTGCGCAAATACGGGGCGCGTGCGCGGAAGGCCAGGCGCTACGATGGGACCAAAGAGGATGTCTACCTCTCGGACTTTAAAGCGGACCCGCGCTTCGCTTTGACTTTGCTAGAGCTTGGCGTTGACCCTTCGGAAGTGCTCGTGACGGTCAGGCCGCCCGCGAGAGATGCGCTTTATCATCGTTTTGAAAACGAGTTGTTTGAAGAGTTGATAGAGAGGCTGTGCGCTTGCGAGCGTGCTCGCATCATCATGCTGGCGCGCAACGAAACGCAGCGCGCAGGATATGCTTCGCGCGGTGGATGCGAGAAACTGATTTTGCCGCGCGAGGCGCTCGACGGCGCGAACCTTATCGCGGCGTCCGATCTGGTCATCAGCGCGGGCGGGACGATGAACAGGGAAGCGGCGGCGCTCGGCGTGCCCGCCGCGACCATCTACGCGGGGCGCTGGGCCGCCATAGACGAAGAGCTTGTCCGCGAAGGCCGCCTGCGTCGCATCAGCACGCGCGCAGACCTCTTCGCCTTGCCCATAGAGAAGAAGGGCCAGACACATGCCCGCCACGCTTCGCACGTCCGCGCGCAAGTGGCAGACCTGATAATGGAAGGATGGAAAAACAGTCGAGAGTCATGAGTCTGGAGTCATAAGTCATAAGAGAAAAGCTTTTACTCTTGACTTATGACTCCAGACTCATGACTCTTGGCTTACCCTGGGATGAGAGTTGAACGGATGAGAGAGCAGTTGAGCGAGGCGCGGGCGGTGCGTGTGCCCGCGCGTGCGCCGCAGTGGGTCGTGCCGCTGGTGAGGACGACGCTGGTGTTGATGGACGCGGCGCTCGCCCTGCTCTGTTTCGCCGGTTCGTTTTACTTGCGCGAGGGTGTCAATGTTTTTCAGCACGCGGCGGGCGGGGGTTATACATGGAGCGGGAAGTTTGCTCCCTATGGCGCGCTGATTGTGTTCGTCCTGCTGATACGGCTGTTGATGAACGCATATTATGAGTTGTACAAATTGCGCGGAGAATTTTCGTATGTGGACGACGCGGCGCGGATTTTCAAGGCGACGGCCATCGGTAGCCTGCTCATCGTCGCGGCGACGTTCCTCTATCGCGGCGGCTTTCAATATCGCACCTTCTCTTATGCGCGCGGAGTCTTCATACTCGATTTCTTTCTCGCGCTCTTCGCATACGGCGTCTTGAGATTACTGATCCGGGGCGCGCAAACGTTTGTCCGCAGGCAGGAGATTAACCTGATTCCGACGCTGGTCGTGGGCCGTGGGCCTGAGGCCGCCCTGTGTATCGGAGAGATGAGGTCGCGGCGTGAACTCGGCTATCGAGTTATCGGCGTCGTGGAAAATGGACCAATTGATGGCAGCGTGCCGGAGAGTTTCGAGGGCGTGCCCGTCGTCAGCGATTTCGGAGGCTTGCCCGAAGCGATACGCGAATCCGGCGCGAATGAAGTCATTATCACGGACCCGACCGTTTCCGGCGACGCGCTCTTTGAGGTCATGATGAGAGTGGGCCGCAGGCGCGGAGTGGAGTTTCGCATCGCGCCGAGCCTCTTCAACTGCCTGCCCCGCAAGACTGAGATAGACCAGATCGGCGCGCTGCCGATGATACGTCTTTTCAGAGAGCCGCTGCCGGGCGCGGCGCGTCTCTTAAAGCGCGCGTCGGACATCGTCATCGCTTCGATTGCGATAGCGCTGATGTCTCCCCTGTGGCTCATCGTCTCCATCCTCATCAAGCTCGATTCAAAAGGTCCGATCTGTTACACGCAGGAACGCGTAGGGATGGACGGGCGCATCTTTCTCTTTTACAAGTTTCGTACGATGCGCGTCGGCGCGGATGATACTGTGCATAGAGAGTACCAGCGCCAGTACATCGCCGGGAGTCCTGAGACCAACCAGGGCGACGAGACGCGTCCGGCCTACAAACTGGTGGAGGACCAGCGCGTGACGCGCGTCGGGCGCGTGCTCAGGCGTCTGAGCCTTGACGAGTTGCCGCAACTACTCAACGTCCTGCGCGGCGATATGAGCATCGTGGGCCCACGCCCGCCCATCACTTACGAAGTCGAAGCCTACCAGTTATGGCATCGCAAGCGCCTCGACATGAAACCGGGCCTCACGGGATTGTGGCAGGTCTCCGGGCGCAATCGCCTCCCCTTTGAAGAGATGGTCCGCCTAGACCTCTTCTACATAGAGAACTGGTCGCTATTACTGGACCTCAAAATCATCCTCCGCACCCTCCCCGTCATGCTGCGCGGCGACGATGCTTACTAATCTAACGTGAGTTCGATGTCAGAGGCTGACTGACAAGCCATCTGTGCCCTGAAAGGGCTGAATGTGAGAGCCGGGGGCAGCGCCCCCGGTCCTCTCATCACCACACCATTCGACCCTGAAGGGGTCGCACCTCAACTTTGAGTGTGCGACCCTTGCAGGGTCGGATTGTATTCTGGACCAGTCACCGTGGGCGACGCTCTACGAGCTTGCCCCCGACTCTCATCTGTATCCACTGTCGTGGATAAGCTTGAAGGGTGTGTTCTGCCTTACGTCGAACTCACGTTAATCTAAGGAAAGTTCGAGCAAGCCCGTTGAAGTTTTGTGCGAGCCCGTTCAACTTTTGGACGGGGGTGAGTGAGATTTATAGCGGTTTGCAATTGAGTGCGGCTACGTGTCAGTCCCGCCTGCTTAAGCTGGGTGGGTCGTGGCTGAGCAAGGAAACCCGCCCAGCTTGAGCAGGCGGGACTGACAAGGACGCTTGCCGCAAGGGTCCCATCCAATTGAGAACCGCTATAAACGAGCAGTTTGAAGGTTGGGGAAGCCTGTTCAACATTCAAACTGGCCGCCCCAATTGTGGGGAAGCTTGCCCAAAGTCAGGGAGCCTTGCCGGAAAGTTAAACTGAGGAGCAGAAACTTGAGAAGGCCCTCCCAAAGCTTAAATATCAATTCTAAAAGTTAAACAGTTTCCCCAAGTTTGGGAAAGCCTTCCCCTATTTCCCGCCGCTCACCTGCGTCAATGCGAGTTCGAGCAGCAGAATCTTTTTGACGCCGTTGTAGAAAGGCTCTATCTCGCAATTTTCCGCGAGCGAGTGGGAGTTGTCGCAGGGGCCTGCGCCCGTGGAGATGGAGGAGATGCCAGCGCGCAGTGCGGCGCTGGAATTGTTTGAACCCGTCGGCGTAATCGGAGGGTCGAAGCCCATCGCGCGATGAACCGCTTCGGACATTCGCACGAGGTAAGAGTCACGATTGCCGGGACGCACCGCAGCCGGAGAGGCGGAGATAAT
>DASYML010000110.1:0-4322 GCA_036009045.1 Pyrinomonadaceae bacterium | reverse complement strand
CGCGAACAAATTTTCGCCCAGGAATTAGGCTCGCTCAAAGACCGCGAACGCCTCCTCGAAGAGAAGTTCAAAGAGGCCATGAAGCGGGCGGAGAAAGACAAAGACAAGCCCTATCGTAACCCCCTCGATGTGGACTGAGGGAGAGGGGATGGGGGCTGGAGGTTAGGGGATAGGGGTAGGAAGAAAGCAGCCCTTGTTTTTATTCTTTGCCCTAACCCCTGACCCCCATCCCCGCTTCCCTCTTCGTGAAACTTATTGCTTTATCGCACGTAAGACTTGCACAGGCATACAACAATGTCTCGCCGCAGACGCATCCAAGCGCGCACATGGGGGACGGCCTCTGCCCGCTTTTGTGGAAGCGCCCGCGCCGTTCATCTTTCAAACCTCTTTGGAGCATCAAACATGCGTCGCATTAAACTGGTCCAATTCATTATCCTGACGATTGCTCTCGTCGGCGGATTGCTTTCGCCGTCGCGCACGCTCGTCAATGCACAAACGAAAATGCCTCGTCTCAACTATAAAGAACGCACGCTCGCCAACGGTCTCAGGGTGCTCTCCGTGGAGGACCACACCAGCCCGACCGTTGCTATCGAAATGTGGTATCACGTCGGCTCGAAGGACGATCCAGAAGGGCGCAGCGGTTTCGCGCACCTCTTCGAGCATCTCATGTTCAAGAGCACCAGAAACATGAAATCCGAAATGATGGATCGCTTGACGGAGGATGTCGGCGGCATGAACAACGCCTTCACAGCGGACGACGTGACGGTTTACTACGAGGTCGTGCCCTCGAATTATTTGGAGACGCTCATCTGGGCCGAGTCGGACCGCCTCTCGACGCTGACAGTGGATGATGCCAACTTCAAGTCTGAGCGCGCCGTCGTCGAAGAGGAATTTCGCCAGCGCGTGCTCGCTCCCTCTTACGGCAAGTTCGGTTACTTCATCGAAAAAGATTCGTTCACCAAACATCCTTACAGGCGTCCGGGCATCGGCAGCATTGAAGAACTCGAAGCCGCCTCGCTCGAAGACGTGCGCGCCTTTCACGCGACTTACTATCGCCCGGACAATGTGACGCTTGTCGTCGCGGGCGATTTCAACCAGCAACAGTTCGATGCCTGGGTTGATAAATATTTCGGGCGCATCCCGAAACCGAATACGCCGCTCCCGCGCGTCAGCGTCACAGAGCCGCAGCGCACAGCCGAGCGACGCTATACGGAGTACGGCGCGAACGTCCCGCTCCCCGCCATCGCCATCACGTATCTCTCGCCGCCCGTCGCCAGCCAGGACGCGGTCGCGCTCCGCGTCGCGGAGGCGATTCTCTCCGCAGGCGAATCGTCGCGTCTTCATCACTCTCTAGTCTACGAACAGCAGATAGCGCAGGAGGCGGAAGCCAGCGCCGACCTACGCGAAGACCCAGGTCTCTTCATCCTGCAAGCCGTCCTCGCCAGCGAGAAAAAGCCCGAAGATGTGGAGAAGGCGATGCTCGTCGAACTCAAGAAAATGCAGAGCCAGCCCGTCAGCGCGGCGGAACTTGAGAAGGCCAAGAATCAACTCGTGACCAACCAGTTGCGCGAGCGCGAGACGAGCCAGGGCAAGGCCGACGCCCTCGGTAACGCGGCGGTCCTCCTCGGCGACCCCGGTCGCGTCAACACCGACATCGAACGCCTACAGGCCGTCACCGCCGCAGACGTGCAACGCGTCATGCAAAAATATTTCACGGACACCAACCGCGTCGTCCTCTACTACCTGCCGGAGTCCGCCAAGGCTGGACCAACAACGTCGCGCGGCGAAGCGCCTGCGGGCCAGCGCGCGGACGCTTCCACAGGGGCGCAACGCTAGAGCGGGCAACCGTCAGAAGAGGAGCAGAGAACTATGAACTTTTTCAAACTATTCAACCGCGCGCAATTTCTCATCGCAGCGCTCTGCGCATTGATCATCATGACCACACCCTTTGACACTATGGCCCAGCAAGAGACGCCGCCGCCGCCCGCCGCGCCGCGTTCCGCCAATCTTCCCAAACCCGTCGAGAAGACTTTGAAGAACGGCCTGCGCGTCATCGTCATCGAGCGAACCGTCGAGCAGGGCGGCCAGCCGCTCGTCTCCGCGCAGATGTTACTCAAGAACGGCGGCGAGGTTGACCCGTCACAACTTCCGGGTCTCGCCAACATCACCGCCTCGCTGCTCACGCAGGGCACGCAGACGCGCAGCGCGACGCAGATTGCCGAAGCGATAGAGGCGCTCGGCGGCTCGCTCAGTTCCGGCGCGGCGTGGGATGCTTCGAGCGTGACTCTCGATGTCATGTCCGCGAAGCTCAACCCCGCGATGGAGATTATGGCGGATGTCGTACGCAATCCGGCTTTCAAAGAGGAGGAGATAGAACGCGAGCGTCAGCAGACGCTGGACCAATTACGCGTCGCTCTCAAACAGCCTGGGTCGCTCGCGCGCTTCGTCGCGTCGCGCGTCGTCTTCGGCGATTCGCCCTACGGTCATCCGTTACAGGGCACGCCCGAAGCCATCGAACGCATCAAGCGCGATGACATAGTCAAACTGCACTCGACATATTACAGGCCCGATAATGCCGTGCTCGTCATCGGCGGCGACATCAAGTCCGACGCTGCTTTCAGCCTCGCGGATAAATACTTCGGCAGTTGGGTCAGGCCCACCGCCAACGCTCCCGCGATGGGCACTTCGATGGCCGCCGCAGCCTCCAAAAATTCGACGCGAATTCTCGTCATTGATAAGCCGGATGCGGGACAGGCCGCCGTCTACTTGGTGCGACAGGGCTTGCGGCGGACGGACCCTGAATACTTTCGCGGCATCGTCGCCAACGCCGTGCTCAACGGTTATTCCGGTCGGCTCAATCAGGAGATTCGCATCAAGCGCGGCTTGAGCTACGGCGCATCGAGTTCGCTCGACGTGCGAAGAGATGTTGGACCATTTATCGCCGGAGCGCAGACCAAAAATGTTTCGGGAGCCGAAGTCGCCTCGCTCCTCATGGGCGAACTGACGCGTCTCTCGACCGAGGCGGTCCCGGACGCGGAACTGACGCCGCGCAAAGCCGTCCTCATCGGCACGTTCGGGCGCAACCTGGAAACCACCAGGGGACTCGTCGCGCAGATTAGCTCGCTCGCGCTCTACGGCCTCAACCTGAACGAGATTAACAACTACATCAACAACGTACAGGGCGTGAAGGCCGCCGACATACAACAATTCGCGGGCGCGCATCTGGCCGCGAAGGAATCTTCCATCATCATTGTCGGCAACGCCAAAGAATTTCTAGACAACCTCCGCAAGCAATTTCCCAACGTGGAAGTAATACGTGAAGCGGACCTGGACCTCAACTCCGCCACGCTTCACAAAGCATCCGGCGGAGGAGAATAGCCAAGTTAATTGGACCACCTTATTTGAGCGTCATGAGAGAAGCATTCACCACCGCAGACACAGAGCGCACAGAGTTAGCACAGAGAGTTGAATGCTTTTCTCTGTGCGTCCTCTGAGTCCTCTGTGTCTGCGGTGGTGAAAACTACTTTACCGGGCGTTCAATTGAGCAGGAAAAGCACGGTGATATGATGAGCAAGTCTTGCATAATTAACATCACAAATCGCCTCACACGAATCACGTTAATAACCTTATCTCTCTCGCTCTTGATTGCCCTTGGAAGCGTCATAGCCTGCGCGCAATCGAATGAGAGCGGGGAAGAGACTTCTACGGGAGCAATCAAGACGGGCGAGATCGCGCGCAAGCTTTCCAGCCTGGACCCTTTGGAGCGGCAGCGCGCGGCTGAAGAACTCGCGCGCCTCGCCGCTGTGGACCAATTAAAGCTAGTCGAGGGTTACCGCCTGCAAGAGAAGAATGCGCGCGTGCGTCTCGCGCTCGATTGGGCCTTGTACCGGATGGGCAAAAGCGGAACGCTCTATAACATCGTCCGCGACCTCGATTCATCAAGACGCAATCAAGCGGACGCCTACCTGGGCCAGCTTGACAGCCCCGACCAACTCTATATTTTTCTCGACCGGGTCAATACAAAAACGCGCGCGCGCCTGCTCGAAGTCCTGGCCCGCCTCGGCGACGCCGAAACACTGGACCATTTAAAGCCTTACCTCGAATCCTACGAACCGCAGGTGGCCGATGCCGCCAGGTTCGCCCAACGCGAAATCAACCTCCGGCTCACGCACACGCCGCCCGACGCCGCCACGCGCCCACGCCAGACGGGCATAGCTCCTGAAACTTCGCCCTGACAAAAGAGCATAACCAGAAACCCATCTCAACATCTTCGCGCCTTTCTTTGCGCCTTTGCGCCTTTGCGCGAGCTAATGGTTCACGCA
>DASYML010000109.1:0-2798 GCA_036009045.1 Pyrinomonadaceae bacterium | reverse complement strand
TCGTAATAGATGCTGCGGATCATCTCCTCGAATTTCTTTCGCTCGTCGGGCGAGAAGGGTTCCGTCTCGCGGAACATCCCCGCGTTCTTGCCCTTCAGGACGTATTCGTTGGAGATGCCGAGCCAATCATAGAAGCCCTTGATGACGGGCTTGCCCGCGAAGATGCCGATGGAGCCTGTGAAGGTCGAAGGCTCCGCGATGATTTTGTTCGCGCCGCACGCGATGTAGTAACCGCCGGAGGCCGCCAGGTCGCCCATCGAAACGACGACCGGCTTCTTCGGCTTGGCATTCTCGATGGCGTGCCAGATGACATCGGAGGCGAGCGCAGAGCCGCCGGGGCTATCAACGCGCAGGACAATGGCCTTGATGCTCTTATCATCTGCGGCATCCTTGATGGCTTTGGCGACCGTGTCAGAGCCTGTTGACTGGCTGCCCGTCGGGCTGTCCTCAGATTTGCCGGAACCAATTGCTCCCGTCGCGTAGACGACGGCGATGTGTTCGCCCTTATCGAGGCCCAGCGATTCGGGTTCGACCCTGCGATAGTCAGCGGCCTTCGTCAGCCTCAAGTTATCAGAGTCTTTATAGCCCAGGCGCTTCTTCAACTCGCCTTCAATCTCATCTCGGTAATTCGCGCCGTCAATCAAGCCAGCGTCTCTCGCCTGCGTCGCGTTCAAGGGCGCGTTGTCAATCAGGGCGCGCACGTCGTCTTCAGATTTCTTACGCGCCGTGGCGATGGCTTTGACGTAGCGATTGTATAGATCGTCCAGCAGCGCATTCATCACTTCCTTGTGCGCGTCGGACATATTCTTGCGCGTGAACTGGTCCGGCGCATTCTTGTATTTGCCTATCTGGTAAACGTCAGGGTAAATCCCCAGTTTATCCAGCGAGCCGCGAAAGAACATGACATCCGCCGCGAAACCGTTGATGAGCAAATCTCCCGGAGGGGCCACGTAAATGCGCTCGCACGCGGTGGCGATGTAATAGTCCTTGTTCATGCCCATTTCCATGTAGGCATAAACGGGCTTGCCGGAGGTGCGAAAGTCCGCGATGGCGTCGCGTATCTCGTCCGCCTTGCCCCAACCGGCCTCCGTCATATCAATGTCCAACAGGACCGCGCTGATACGTTTATCAACCTTCGCCTTCCTGACTTGCATGAGCAGGCTCGTCAGCGATTGGTCATTGCCGCCAAACAGGCGTCGCATCGGGTCTTCGGGCACAAAATCCGGCAGTGGTCCACTAATTTTCAAGACGAGCACGCTGTTATCCCGAATCGTCGGTTCATTCCCCAACGAGGCGAAGATGAGCGCCAGACCGATTACCGCCACCAACACGACCCCGACCACAATCGCCGAGATAACCAGCACAATCTTACCTGTACGTGACATAGCCATAGTTATTTCCAGAACATCCCAACATTAAAATTACGAGGATAATCTTCCAAGGAGGAGCGCCAACAAGACCTACATACGCGAACCAACCGCAAAAGGTTTAAAGAGCAATGGGGATTGTGGATTGCGGATTTGCCGAAGACTGCCTATTTAACTTCAGCTTGAATCGTCCTTCTTTCATTCCGCAATCCGCAATCGGCAATCCGCATTACTTTACGATCCAACCTCCTCCGAGAACTTCTTCACCGCGATAGAAGACTGTAGCCTGGCCGGGCGTGATGGCGCGTTGCGGTTTGTCGAAGCGGACGCGCACGCGCCCCTCTTCTGCGAGCGGCGTGATGATGGCCGCTGCGGCTGTGTGACGATAGCGCACGCGCACTTCCGCGCGCACGGGTTCCAGAGGATGATCGAAAGCTATCCAGTTGACGCCCGCCGCCGTGAACTCATCATGGAGCAACTCTTCTTCCTGTCCCACGACGACGCGATTTTCCTCCGCGTCAATCTTGATAACGTAGAGGGGCCGCGTGCCCGCGATGCCGAGGCCGCGACGTTGGCCCACCGTGTAGCGATGAATACCCTGATGCGTGCCCAGACGCTCGCCGCGCGTATTGATTATCCAGCCCTCGCCCGGCTGCAACTCCGCCTCGCCTTCCGCCTCCAGGTAGCGGTCAATAAAGCCTGCGTAGTCGCCGTCCGGGACGAAGCAAATCTCCTGCGACTCCGCCTTCTCCGCGACCGCCAGCCCGCTTTGACGCGCCACCTCTCTCACATCCGGCTTGGACATCTCGCCCAGTGGAAAGAGCGAGCGCGATAATTGGTCCTGCGTCAATTCCCAGAGAAAGTACGACTGGTCCTTTTGCGCGTTGCGCCCGCGATAGAGCCTGTGGCGCGACGCCTCCTCGTCAAATTCAACGCGCGCATAATGGCCCGTCGCCACCTTGTCGCAACCGAGGCTCGCCGCCAGTTTATCCAGCGACGCAAACTTCAAACGGCTATTACACGCGACGCAAGGGATGGGCGTCTCGCCATTGAGATAACTCGTCACGAAAGGCTGGACCACATCGCGCTCGAAATCCCGTTCCAGGTTGAGCACGTAGAAGGGAAAGCCCAATTCTTCGGCCACGCGCCGCGCATCATACACGTCATCCAGCGAGCAACAGCGCGACGGCAGCGACTCTCCCTCCGCGTCCACACTTAACCCACGCCGCTGATTCCACAACTGCATCGAAAAGCCGACCAGTTCATGCCCCTGCGCCTTCAGGATAGCCGCCGCCGCGCTCGAATCCACGCCCCCGCTCATAGCCACTGCGATCTTCATAACCCTTAAAAGCAGTGACGAGTGATGAGTGACAAGTGACGAGTTAAAGAATTTCTTCTTGCTCGTCACTTGTCACTTGTCACTTGTCACTG
>DASYML010000108.1:0-39117 GCA_036009045.1 Pyrinomonadaceae bacterium | reverse complement strand
TAGGCGAATGGCTGGGGATGGGGAATAGGGGTTGGGGTTGGAAAGGCAATTTGTATTTCCCTAACCCCTATCCACTGACCCCCATCCCCCTTTAAAGATGCAAGAGATTACACGTCGAAGAGCGATAGCGATTGGCTTGAGGGCGCGGCTTCCTGTGGTGGGGCGCGTGCTGGCCCTCGGCGTGCTCGTCGCGGGACTAATCTTCGTCGGTATCTCTTATTATCGCCTGCGCAACAACCAGCCGTTTCGCATGAAGGGCGATAAGCCTGAACTCTCCAGGCAGGTCGTGAGCGAGATATATGGCTACCAGCGAGTGGAGATGGACGGGGACCGCGTCAAATTACTGGTCCGGGCGGCGAAGGATACTACTTATTCCGACGGCCATCACGAACTCGAAATGGTCCACCTTGAAAGCCATCCCGCGAACAGCGAAAAGCCTGACCAGATTGACGCCAATCATTCTCTCTACGATGCGGAGAAGGGCGAGATTTCCTTCAACGGTAACGTCAAAATCCAGACACACAATGATCTGCACGTAGAGACTGAGGCGCTTCTTTATAATCATAAGACGGAAACCGGCGAGACCGATTCTCCCGTCGCTTTCGACCGCGAGAATGTTTCCGGTCACGCGAGGGGAGCGTTTCTGGACGCGAAGAATAAACGGCTCGAACTACGCAACGAGGTGGAAATCACCGTCGCGCCGGAGGCTCAAAAGAGTGGGCCAACAAAGGCAACGGACGCGCGTTCGCATCCGATGACGATTCGTTCGGCGCACGCCGTCTTTGAACAGGCGAGCCTGACGATGACCTTCGCGGGCGGCGCGACCGCAGAACAGGACCGCGACATCATGAGCGGCGAAACCCTGGCCTGCTATCTGAGCGAGCAGAAGAAGGTCAAGATGGTCACGACGCGGGGCAATTCCTACCTGCGCTCGATGAATGAAGGACGCGGCGCGGAGATTCATGCCGTTGACATGGACTTTTTATTCGATGTCAACGGGAAATTGGACCACGCGATAGCCAACAATAACGTCAACGCGCGCAGCCTCGACGCGGATTCCGATATGTTGTTGACTGGACCAAATAAGCTCGAAGTATTTTTCGTGGTCCAGGACGAGCGCAGTTTGCTCAAAGAGATGCACGCGACCAGCGGGCGCTCCGTCGTCACGCTCTCCGCGCCCAAGTCGCACGCCAGCGACCCGCGCGCCGCGAATAAGCGTCTGACCGCAGACGCTATCAATCTCATCTGGCGCAACACAGGAAAGGACCTCGAACGCGCGGAGGCAGCGGGCAACGCCGAACTCTTCGTAGACCCTGTGCAGAAGAATGCCACGGCGGACCGCAAGACTCTCACCGCGCCGCAGTTCAACTGCGACTTCTACGAGGCCGGTAATCTCGCGCGCAACTTTATCGCGTCCGGCGGCACGAAGGTCTTGATAGAACCCGTGCAGCCTTCGGACCAGCGCGCGGCGCGGACGATGACGGCGCAGAAGATGAACGCGCTCTTCACGCGCGCGACTCAGGACGTTGAGCGACTAGACGCGCAGGGCGATGCCAAGTTCAACGAGCAGGACCGCAACGGCATCGCGGAGAACGCTTCTTACACGGCGAGCGATGAAGTGATTCGCCTGCGCGGCGGCGAGCCTACGGTCTGGGATTCTCGCGCGCGCACCAAGGCCGTTGAGATTGACTCGGACACGCGCAACGACATCTCCTACGGTCGCGGCAAAACTTCGACCACCTATTACAGCCAGGAACAGACGGGTGGCGCGACGCCCTTTCGTAACGTCAAAAGCCCGGTCTATATCGTCGCTGACCGCGCGGATTTTCGACACGCGGCGGGCGTCGCCATCTACACGGGCAACGCGCGCGCCTGGCAGGATGATAAT
The DNA here is from genome assembly GCA_036009045.1 of Pyrinomonadaceae bacterium. Taxonomy (GTDB): domain Bacteria; phylum Acidobacteriota; class Blastocatellia; order Pyrinomonadales; family Pyrinomonadaceae; genus DASYML01. Next base: position 37,229 of record DASYML010000108.1, on the reverse strand, counting down.
TTCGTGCGCGCGGATAAGCTGACCATCTACCGCGACAACAAGCGTATGGAAGGCGACGGGCACGTTCAGAGCGCGCTGTCCCAGGCGCGGCGCAAGACTGGCGGCGGCGCGAGCGAAACCGTCCCGGTCTTCGCCACCAGTGAGCGCATGTGGTATTCGGACGCGGACCACTTGCTTCATTACGAAGGCGGCGTGGACATCAAGCAGGGTACGGACCGCATCCGAAGCGGCGTCGCGGATGTCTACCTGCAAAAGGATTCGGGCGAAGTCGAAAAGACCATCGCGCAACGCGAAGTGATTCTGACTCAGCCCGGCAGGCAGGGCGACGGAGACTGGGCACAGTATCTCGCGGCGGATGAAACCGTCGTCCTCAAAGGCAGCCCCGCACACGTTCAGGATGTCGAGCAGGGAAACACTGAGAGCAACCGTTTGACCGTCTACCTGCGCGATAGTAGAGTGATTGCGGACAGCGACAAAGGCCCACAGTCGGCGGGCCGCGTCCGCTCTGTCCATAAGGTTAAAAAGCAGTGACCAGTGACGAGTGATGAGTTAGAAAAGAAGTGATGAGTGATAAGAGATAAGCTATGACTCATCACTCATCGCTCATTAACTTGTCTTTAACTTGTCACTCGTCACTGGTCACTCGTCACTGTTTTATTATGGGAAGCGCGCAAGCAGAAGAGACGTTGATTAATGAGCGTGCAGGGGCGGCGGCAAAGGTCGCGGCGGGCGCGGAGGTTTCGCGCGAGCGAGTCTCTCAAACTGGGCCATCGGCGCAGGCGCTGGCTGCTTCGCATCTACAGAAATCTTACGCGAGGCGGCGCGTGGTTGATGACGTGAGCCTGCACGTCGAGCGCGGGGAGGTGGTGGGCCTGCTGGGCGCGAACGGCGCGGGCAAGACGACGACCTTCTACATGATCATCGGGCTTGAGCGGCCAGACCGTGGCACGATTACGCTCGCGGGCCACAACGTCGCGCGGTTGCCGATGTACCTGCGCGCGCGTCTCGGACTCGGCTATCTGCCGCAGGAGCCTTCTGTCTTTCGGAAGATGACGGCGGCGCAGAATATTCTCGCCGTGCTTGAGACGATGGGCCTGCGGCGGCGTGAAAGGTTCAAACGGCTGGAGGAATTGCTGGAAGAGTTTGGCATCGCGCATGTGCGTAATACGCGCGGCGATGCGCTTTCGGGCGGCGAGCGACGCCGGACGGAGATTGCCCGCGCCCTCGCCACCGAGCCGCAGTTTATTTTGCTGGACGAGCCTTTCGCGGGGATTGATCCGAAGGCCGTGGATGAAATTCAGCGGATGATTTTGCACCTCAAAAATCGTGGGATAGGAATACTGATTACGGACCATAACGTGCGCGAGACGCTCGGCGTGACAGACCGCGCGTACATCATGGGGGAGGGGCGCATCTTTCGTTCCGGCGCTCCGCGAGAGTTGACGGAGGATGCCGAAGTCCGAAGACTCTACCTCGGCGAAAAGTTTCGTATGTAAGCAGTTTTCAGTTTCGGCAAATCGGCTGAAACCTTGAGCGGCAGCCATCCGACCGGCTTCTGGTTTTAACTGAAAACTGAAAACTGCGAATGCCTTACTGACGTGTGAACAGGTTTTCGGTTATAATCTCTCCTGCGCTGTTCAAGCGTAAATATTTTTTAGCCCGACAAGAATCTTGAAAGCTTTTTTGTAAGCAAGGTATGTCCGTTAAGCTCACAACCAGTCTTTCGCAACGTCTCGTCCTGACGCCGCAGTTGCGCCAGCGCATAGAGATGTTGCAGATGACATCTCTCGAACTCAGCGAACTCATTCAGCAGCAAATGCTCGAAAACCCTGTGCTGGAAGAAGTGCAGACCGCAGAAGAAACGCATGAGTTGGCCGAAAAAATACTGGACCAGATGGCGAGCGGCGATGCGGCCAGCAGCTTTGATCTGGCGGCGGGCGCGGAGATGGGTAATCTCAACGGCGCTGCCGCCTCGAACGGCGACGGCGACCCGGACGCGATAGCCGCTTACATGGGCGCGGAGGGCGAAGTCCCTGCGGGCGAGAGTGCGAGCGTCGCTGAAACTGCCGATGAGAATTTCAGCGATGATGCGCCGCGCGATGCGTTTGAGGAGATAGACTTCGGGCGTGAATTTCAGGACTATCTAGACCCCGGTTATAAAACCCAGGAGTTCGAGTACAAGGAGGATGCCCCGACCTTCGAGCAGTTTTTGACGCGCCCGCCTTCACTCGTCGAGCATCTTGAATGGCAGTTGCACATGAGTCCGATTGAAGGCTCGATGTGCGATGCGGCAGAGTGCGTCATCGGCAACCTGGACGCGGACGGTCGTCTCAACGCGACCAACGAAGAGATCGCCGCGATGGGCCAATGGTCCGAGGAACTCGTCGAGCAGGCTCGCTTGGCCGTGATGCAACTCGAACCCGTCGGGTGCGGCGCGCGCGACGTGCGCGAGTGCCTGCTCGCGCAACTCGAATCGCGCGGAGACGGCGAGCGGCTCGCCACGCGTCTCATACGCGATCACCTGCCGGAGTTGCAACAGCACAAGCTGCCGAATCTCTCCAAACAGATTGGCATAGATGTCGAGACCCTGCTCGCGGAGATGCAGGTCATCCGCACGCTCGACCCGTATCCGGGCAGGCGCTATTCTTCGGACGAGCCTGTGCTCATCTCGCCGGAAATCTACATCGAAAAGATAGACGAAGATTACGTCATCTACTTTGCGGACGACGGCAGCCCGCGCCTGCAAATCAGTCAGAACTACAAGCAGATGCTCGGCCAGCCCGCGACGACGAAGGAGACGCGCGATTTTATACGCGATAAGATGCGCTCCGCCGTGGACCTCCTGCGTAATATAGAGCACCGCCAGCAGACTATCTATAAAGTGGTCGAGTCCATCGTTCATCGCCAGCGCGAATTTCTGGACAAGGGCGTGCAATTCATCAAGCCGATGATGCTCAAAGACATCGCGGAGGACATCGGCATGCACCTCTCCACGGTCTCGCGCGTCGTCAATCGCAAGTATGCCCACACGCCGCAGGGCGTCATAGAATTGCGGCGCTTCTTCACCGAAGGCATGATGAACGAAGAGGGCGAAGAGGTCTCTACGCGCATCATCAAGCTCAAGATTAAGAAGCTCATAGAGGATGAGGATTCGCACAACCCCATCACGGACGATCAGGTGGTCAAGATTCTGGCGAAAGATGGAATCAAGCTCTCGCGGCGCACCGTCGCCAAGTACCGCGATCAGATGCAGATTCCCGGCTCACGCGAGCGTCGCGCCGTGGTTTAAGACTAAAGTGATGAGTGATGAGTGATGAGTGATGAGTGATAAGAGGTACGCTCTTACTCATCACTCAGTACTCATCACTCATCACTTTTTATTATTTTCGAGGAGGGAAATCCGTTATGGAGATTGAATACACTGGCCGTCACGTTGATGTGACGCCAGCTTTGCGTGCCCACGTCGAAGACCATTTCAAGAAACTCGAACACATTTTCGACGGCACGACGGCCAACGCTCACGTCATCATGGAAGTCGAGAAGAATCGCCAGAAGGGCGAAATCCTGGTCCACTGGCGCGACCACACTTTGACGGCCACGGACATCAACGCGGATATGTACCAGGCGCTCACGCGCGCCATCGCCAAGATTGAAAAGCAGGCCGTCAAACTCAAAAAGAAGATTATTGATCGTAAACAGCAGGCGCGGCCCGCTTCGGCTGTCGCGCCGCAGCCGGACGGCAACCCCGAAGTCGAGGCCAGCCCGCAACCGCCGCGTATCATCAACGCGCGCCGTTACACCGTCAAACCCATGACCGCCGAAGAAGCAGCCCTCCGCCTCTCCAACGAACAGGACCAATTTCTCGTCTTCCGCGACGCGGACACGGACCGCATCGCCGTCATCTACAAACGCGCCGATGGCAATTTCGGTCTCATCGAGCCTTAACATGATGGTCCAAAGCCCAGGGTCCAAAGTCCAAAGTCAACAGCCGACATTTTGTTCTTTGACTTTGGACTTTGGACCTTGGACTTTGGACTTGTTGTGGTGAACGAAACCCCTTCGATTACAGTCAGCAATTTTATCTTGCACGCTCCGCCCGCGCTTGAATTGGAAGTCGTGTGCGGCGCGGACGGGGCTGGCGAGCGCTTGATTAAGCTGGCGCGGATTCAGAAACTGGGGCTGGCGCTCGCGGGCTTTACCAATTACATTCACCCCGGACGCTTACAGATTGTCGGCCAGAGTGAAATCTGGTTTCTGGGCCAGCTTGAGCCTGCGCGCAGGCATGAAGCGATACGCAATCTCGGACTCGAAAACATCGCCTGCGTGCTCATCACCAAGGCGCTCGACCCGCCTGCGGAATTCGTCTCGGAGGCGGAGCGAGCGCGGCTCCCGCTCCTGCGGACACCGCTGCTCAGTTCGGTCGCCATCAATCTCGTCACGGATTATCTACAGGAGATGCTCGCGCCGCGCATCTCCCGTCACGGAGTCCTGCTGGACCTGTATGGCCTCGGCGTGTTGATTGAGGGCGCATCGGGCATCGGCAAATCTGAATGCGCGCTGGACCTCATCGCGCACGGGCATCGCCTGGTCTCCGACGACGTTGTGGAAATTCGTCGCCTCGGAACGGAACGATTGCTCGGCGCTGCACCGGAGCTATTGCGCGAGCATTTAGAGATACGCGGTCTGGGAATCCTCAACATACGCGACCTCTTCGGCGTCTCCGCCCTGAGCAACGTCAAGACGATTGACCTTTCGATTAAACTTGAGCGTTGGGATGAAGCGAGCGAAGTTGATCGTCTCGGCATTGATGCGCGCACGGTAGAAATCCTCGGCGTCAATGTCCCGCAATTCCTGATACCCGTCAGCCCCGGACGCAATCTTTCGACGCTGGTGGAAACGGCTGCCCGCGTGCAACTCCTGCGCCTGCGCGGCTACAATCCCGCCCAACGATTTGTCCAGCGCCACGCGAAAATGCTGGAAGAGAAAGGGCGGGAAGAAGTAGACAGTAGCAAGTAGCCAGTAGTCAGTAGAAAAGCGCTTAACGGTTTTCCTCCTGACTCCTGACTCCTGACTCCTGACTCCTAATTTATGGTCCAACAAGAGAACACGGATGACAGCGCGCCTGACATCGTCATCATCACGGGCTTGAGCGGTTCCGGCATGTCGTCTGCCATCAACGCCTTTGAGGACCTGGGATATTTCTGCGTTGACAACTTGCCCATCACGCTCCTGCCGACCTTCGCGCGGCTGGTCCAGAAAGGCGAGGAAGAGGGCGCGAGCATCGGTCGCGCCGCGCTCGTCGTGGATATTAGAGAGGGACGGTTTCTCTCAGAATTTGAGACGAAGCTTCGCGCGCTTCGCAAACAGGGTCTTAACGTCTTCGTGCTCTTTCTCGAAGCTTCGGACGAAGTCCTGCAAAGACGTTTTAGCGAGACGCGCCGCCCGCATCCCGCAGACATAGACGACGGGCTGGCCTCCGCGATTCAGGCCGAACGCGAAGCGATGGCGGACCTGCGTTCGCTCGCGGACCACATCACGGATACTTCAGAGCACACCGTCCACACGCTGCGCAAACTTCTCATAGACCGCTTCAGCCCTGACATGCAGGGCACGCCGATGCGCGTGCAGGTTTTGAGTTTCGGTCACAAGTATGGTAATCCCGGCGATATGGAGTTGTTGTTCGACGTGCGACACTTACCGAATCCTTATTTCGTGCCCGAACTGCGCCATCTCTCCGGGCATGACAAGCGAGTGGTCCAGTATTTGAAATCGAAACCAGAGGTGGCAGAGACCGTCAGCCGCTTTGAAGATTTGCTTGAGTATCTCTTGCCGCTTTACAAACGCGAGGGTAAGTCTTATGTCACGGTCGGCATCGGCTGCACGGGGGGCCGCCATCGCTCCGTGATGGTCGCCAACACCTTAGCGCGTCGTCTGCGTCGCGCGGGATTCATGGCCCAGGCAACCCATCGTGATGTCAATAAGGGAAAGCGGCCTCGCGCCAATCAGAAGAGCAGGTGAGGACATGACAGAACATCTTGAGACAAACGAACCCGCGCGCCAGAAAGTCGCGGGCGTCATCGTCACGCACGGGCAACTCGCTAGTGAATTTCTGGCCGCCGCCGAAATGATAGTTGGTCCAGTCACGCACATCACGTCCGTCTCCATCGGCTGGCATGACGACGTGGACGCCGCGCACTCGGAAATCGCGCGCGCCATCAAGCAGGTCTCGCAGGGCAGAGGCGTCCTCCTATTGACGGACATGTTCGGAGGCACGCCGACCAACATCGCTTCCATGTTCCTCGTCGAAGGCGAGGTCGAGATGGTGACGGGCGTCAACCTGCCGATGGTCATCAAACTCGCCAGCCAGACTGCGGAAGAATCTCTCCCGGCCATCGCGCGGCGCGTGCGCGACCTTGGACGCGAGGGGATTTACCTGGCTGGCGATCTGCTCGCACCGCAGCAGAAGAAGAGTTGAGGATAGCTGTCGTCTCGTCGTCAAAATTAAATTCGGAATTGAAAGTCATCTGAAGAAGATAATGGTCGAACGTCGTGTCATCATCACTAATCGTCTGGGCTTGCATGCGCGTGCCGCCGCTCAACTGGTCCGGCTGGCGAATCGTTTCAACAGCCTGCTGCGGCTTGAGCGTCTGGATGGCAGCGGAAGCGCCGACGCGAGATCAATTTTGAGCGTGCTCATGCTGGCGGCCTCGCGCGGGACGGAGTTGCGCGCCGTCGCCGAAGGCGAGGATGAGGGCGAGGCTCTGAGCGCTCTGTGCGAACTGTTCGCGGGTGGTTTTGGAGAGTTGGAGCAGTGAGCAAAAGGTCCAGAAATAGAAGAAGAGAATTGCGCTGGAACGGTCTCGGCGTTTCCGATGGCGTGGTCGTCGGGCGCGTGCTGAGAATCCACACGGGCGCTCATCAAGTGTATCGCGCGACGCTCGAAGAAGCAGACGTGGAGAAGGAGGTCCGGCGTCTGCGCGCGGCGATGCGTTTGGCCCGCAGACAACTGCTCGTCATCAAGGCAAGGGCCGAGAAAGAACTCGGCCTCGAACACGCTTACATCTTCGACGCGCATCTCTTGATGTTGGAGGACCGTAAACTGCTGGACGACGTTGAGCAGTTTATACGCCGCGAACGTTCTAACGCCGAGTGGGCCGTCAAGGTCGCGGCTGATCGTATCCTCGCCATCTACGCCGAGATTAAAGATGATTACCTGCGCGAGCGCGGCTCCGACATAGAGGATGTCACGCAGCGCATTCTCAACGCCCTGAGTGGCGAGCCGCCGCGCTTTCGCAACATGACGGAGGATGCCGTCATCGTCGCTGAAGACCTCTTGCCTTCGGCTGTCGCCGAGATGGATTTCGAGCACGCCCGCGCGATTGCCACGGACACGGGCGGCTGGACCTCTCACACCGCGATTATCGCGCGCGGGCTGGGCATCCCTGCGGTCGTCGGCTTGCGGGACCTGCATCGCCGCGCGCGTACCGGCGACGAGATATTGATTGATGCCTTCAAAGGCGAAGTCATCCTGCATCCGTCCGCCGCGACCGTCAAGACTTTCCATGCGGCAAACGAGAGCGCTTTGCGCGCACGCTTCGCCACCACGGATGAAGGGCATGGACCCTTACGCACCCTCGATGGTGTCGAACTGTTCCTGCGTGCCAACGTCGAATTGCCTGCGGAGTATGCGGGCGTGCGTAAGTATGGAGCGAGGGGCATCGGCCTTTATCGCTCCGAGTTTCTCTTCTCGCAGCATGGCGCGATGCCTTCGGAGGACGAGCAGTGCGCGGCCTACAGGGAAGTCGCTGAACTCGCTGGCGAGGACGGGGCGACGGTCAGGCTCTTCGACCTGGGCGGCGATAAAATGGGCGGGCCTCATGAGACGGAGCGCAACCCTGCGCTGGGCCTGCGAGCCATTCGCTTCGGCCTCCGCCACGAAGAATTTTTACGCACACAGGCGCGTGCGCTCCTGCGTGCCGCGACCTACGGCCACCTCGACATAGTCCTGCCGATGATCTCCGATGTCTCCGACGTGCGGCGCGCGCGCGGCATTATAGAGGAAGAAAGAGCGCGTCTTGAGAGTGCAGGACATCAGACCGGAGCGGTCAAAATCGGCGCGATGATTGAAGTCCCTTCGGCGGTCCTGACCGCTGATAGGATAGCGCGTGAAGTGGATTTCTTCAGCCTCGGCACGAACGATCTGGTCCAGTATTTATTAGCCGTGGACCGTGGCAACGAGGATGCGGCGGACTGGTTCCGCTCGTTGCATCCGGCGGTCTTGCAGAGTATCAGGGTCACGCTGGAGGCTGCGCGCGAAGGGGGAATTCCCGCCGTCATCTGCGGCGAGATGGCCGGAAAGCCGACTTACGCGACCATCATGCTCGGACTCGGCGCGACCGATTTCAGCATGAACGCTTCATCCATCCCGCGCGTCAGACATACTCTGGCCGCCGTCGAATTCGCAGAGGCCGCGAAAATCGCCGCCGCGTGCATCGCCTGCGTGACGGCGGATGATGTCGAAGAGCTTGTCAGAGAATCGCTCGGAAGCCGTTGGCCGCATCTCTTCAAGCCGAAAGACCTTCCGCCGCGCAAAAATCTTGCCTCCGTCTGAAAATTAAGAGTAGAATCCGTAAGCGAGCTTCGCATACTTCCAGTTGATGATTCGACGGCGGCGCAGTAGTGCTTTAATCCGTCGAAGCAAAGATTTTCCAGCCAGCATCCCTTGAATTCTTATGAGACACCACGGGCACAGGTTGAGCATCCGTCAACGCAGCGCAGGTAAGATAGCCTGCTTCATTTCAACCTTCACGCTGCTGGTCCTGTCCGCCTATGTTTTCGACTGGCTGGCGGATTCGCGGCATGCCTCTGCGGCCTCGCCTCCCGTGCAACTCGTGCGGCTCAGCATCAACAACGACGCGGGCATGTTGCGCGTAGAGATTACTGCTGACAGACCTTTCGCGGAGACGACGATAGAACAGACGACGCGCGGAAGGGAAACCGTCGTTCACATACGCGGCGCGCGTTCGTTGTTGCAATCGAGCTATGCCGTGAACGATGTGCTCGCGCGCAACGTGCGGACGGCGTCGGGCGTGCGTGACGGCGAGCCGTTCGTGGACCTCTTCATCACGCTCGGAGAGGGCGCGACCGTCGCGCAGAAGAAAATTTTCAATCGCCTCCTGATAGGCATCGCAGCGGACTTCGCGCATCTACGCAGGCGCGCGCCGGTCAAGACAGAAGAGGCTCGCGCCGCGCAGCCCGCCGCGAGGGTCGCTCCCGCCGCTTCACAGTCCGCCACGGGCGTCGTTAACGCAGCATCGCGCAATTCGCTTGTGAAGGGCGTTGCGGATGAGAGGCAGGCTGGCAGGAAAGAAACGAACGTTGAAGCGGATAACGCGGCCTCAACGTTTGGCGTCTCGTCTGCCGCTCAGAACGTTATTGGCGACTTCGAGCCTGCATCCTTTATCGCATCGCGCCCGCAGACAGGCTTTCGTGGGGGCAATATCCGGCCCAATTTACCGGAGTTGGCCCAGCCGCTCTCTCATCTTGAGATGGTGAATCTGCCGCAACTGTTTTTCCAGACGCAGAACAGCACGCTCAGTTCCTCTCTGCTGACGGCGGCCAACTTCATGCCGCTGACGAGCGAGCCGCCGGGCGCGACTCGCGGCGCGTGGGTTCCAGGGACGACGACCAGCGTCGCGGACAATGTCGGCGGCAGGAATTTTGGACCGGGAATCCTGCGCCCCTCTTTCGTCTTCGGCGCGGGCTACGACGACAACTTTTTCTATCGCTCGAAGGATGGGAGAGGCATCGGGCTTTTCACTTTCGCGCCGAGACTTGAGTATGAAGTGCCGGGCGAGCATCGCGCCCTGCGTGTCGCTTATGAAGCGGAGTTGCGTCGCCTGACGAACGGCGAGTGGGCCAATGGGCAGAAACTCGATTTCGACACGCGTGTTGAAGTGTCTCCGTTCCTGAGCGTGAGCCTCAGAGATCATTTCGCTCGCTCGCCGCTGGACCCGCGCGAATACGACCCGGCGGGCGAGGTCTATATCGTCGGCGATACGTTCAGCCGGAATGATGCGGCCCTGCGTTTCGATTACCAGTTCGATGAACGCAATCGCTTTGCGAGCGGGATGGGCTATAATATCGTGCGTTGGAGCGACGACCACATCGCGGGCGCGCCGCTCTTCATCAACTACAGGGAGCCGCAGTTCGATCTCTCATTTGAGCGTGATATGTCTGAGCGCACGACGGTGCTGGCGGCCCTCACCTTCGGCGCAACTTATTCGGGCGCACCCTTGCGCGCACAGTTCAACGGACTCAACAATCGCAGGCGTTACGCTTTCGAGCTTGGCGCGCGCACGCGCGTCTCGCAAACGAGCGGGCTGGCCCTGCGCGTCGGCTTCGAGCATGACAATTTTTACAACGCGCCGCAGGAAAACGACTTCGACGGGCTAATCTTTAACCTGGCTTACCGGCGCGACCTGACGGAAAAAACGAATTTTGAGCTAACGGCTCTGCGAAAAACGCAGGTTTCGGCGTTTAATCTAGAAGGGGGCAACGCGCGCCTGCTTTCGACGGGTGGCGCGGCTCGCCTCGAACGCACTTTGGGGGAGGCCGTGAAAGTGGCTTTAGGTCTTAACTATCAACGTTTAAGCTTCCCCGTCGCCATCGTCACGGACTCGACCGCGAGCGGCGGCGTGGCGGTCGGTGATTTCGCCGGAACGCGCAGGCGCGATAACCTGTACGGCTTTTCGTTTGAAACAGGCTATCGTATGAGCGAATATTTGCGCTCACGTTTCGTCTATAATTTTTCGCGCAGGGATGCGAACATTCCTGTCTTGACATTCAACAGCCATCGTCTCTCGCTTGTTTTTGAACTCGGTCGGCGCAATGATGTGCGTGGCCGCTCGTTCTAAAAACGGCGCGAGACAGCAACGGGCGATGCCCGGCTCTCTTGCCCTGAGACCCTTCATCGCCGCGACATATCACAGTCTGGAAGTAGAGTGCATCATGAAAAAAGTTTTGATTCTGCCAGCGATTGTCCTGGCTCTCAGCGCGCAGGCCGCTATCGCGCAGGCACAGGGCAAAGGCCCCGACAACGACACCAACATCAAGACGGTCTCTTCGGATCACAGCAACAACGCGAGGAAAGACCAGCCTAAAGAGCCAGCTAAAGAACAGGCTAAGGAGCCATCTGAATCCGCGACCGGGCCGCAGACCGCTGACCAACCGGACAAGAAAGAGACGGAGAAGCCCACCGCATCATCTACGGCGTCTGTGACGAGCCTGGATGAACCGGGCGGCGGTCCTACTGCGAGCAGCGATGCACCCGTCAAGCCGACTCCGACCGTGCCTGTTGCCGGGCCACCGTCTACGTCTCCCAACACATCCAAGGCCGCGAGCAAGCCCAACAAGTCAGCGACTAAAGATGTTCCGGTGTCGAAGAAGACTGATAAGAAAGATAAGACCGCGCCCTCGAAGAATGCCGCAACGACGAAAGCGAATCCGGTCTCTACTCCTCCCGCATCAACCGCTCCCGCATCAAACGTTTCCGCTTCGGTTGGACCGGCTCCGGGCGCTCCCGCGTCAGCCGCTCCGTCATCGCCCGCGAGCGCCGCGCCGCTGCCGACCAGCATTTATCGGATAGGCATCGGCGATGTGCTGGACATCCGTCTGCTCAATGCTTCCTCGCGCGAATCAACGCTCTACACGGTGATGTCCGGCGGACTGCTGGAATATCCTCTCGCGGGCGCGCCGCTTCAGGTCGCGGGACTGACTGCGGAAGAGGTAGGGGCGCGTCTCGTGTCCAGCGTCAAGGTCTATGATAATCCGCGATTCGTCGTCAACGTGCGCGAGTACGCAAGCCACAGTGTTATCGTCACGGGCCTCGTGGGTAATCCTGGACCAAGAATCTTGCGGCGCGAGGCGATGCCGCTCTACGTCGTGCTCGCGGAAGCGCAGCCTCATGCGGAGGCCGCACGCGCCACGATTATGCGTCCGGGCACGGAGAACATGAACGTTGATCTGATGGACTCCAAGGCTACATCTATATTGGTCCAGTCCGGCGACGTGATTAAGGTGATGGCGGCTCCGCCCGCTCCGGCGCAGTTCTATTTTATCGGCGGGCAGGTCAACTCGCCGGGCCAGAAAGATTTTCATGCGGGGTTGACTCTGACGCAGGCGGTGCTCGCTTCGGGCGGTATCGCTCGCTTTGCCAACAGTAAGGTCAGAGTCTCGCGGCAGGGCGCGGATGGTCGCCTCGTCACGACCGAGTACAACCTGAAAGAGATAGAAGAAGGCAAAGTCCCCGACCCGACCTTACAGGCGGGCGACCGCGTCGAAGTCGGTCGCGGGCACTGGTAAAGAGTCGGGAGTCTCAGAGTCAGGAGTCGGGAATCTAGAGTCAAGAGTTCGGAGTCAAAAACAGTCGCCTTCAACTTTACAGTTGTATTTAAGTTGAGACCTTAAACTTCAAGCGGTCGTTTGACTCTTAACTCTGAACCTCGAACTCCTGACTCTAGACTCCAAACTCTGAGACTCTTGACTCCAGACTCTAGACTCCTGACTATCTTTATATGTATGATGCAAGATGTTGGCACCGTCGTCTTGAGCGGCGAAGAATCAAGCCTTTTGCAATCACCGAATAGTTTGCACACAAGTTTCCAAATTATACTATTGCCCATTCCTGCCGGAGGTCTATGACATTGCGCAATCAGAATAAAATCGGAGTGATGGCACTCGCCGCCTTGCTCCTGTTCGCCCCTCTCTCATCAATTATGGCCGCCAGCGCGCGGGCCTCCAGCCTGCAACAGGACTCTGATGTGCCGAGCGATGCGGAGCAGGCCATGTTCACCAAAGGACAGAATCTATACCTGTCCAATCGTTTCGATCAGGCCGCCGGAGTGCTACAGGATTTTCTCAAGACGTACCCGAAGAGTATCATTATAGATTTGACGCTGCTCTGGCTGGGCCGCTCCTACATGAAGCTCGGCAAATTTCAAGAGGCCGAAGATGTCGGACAGCGCCTGCGAGCGATTAAGGACACGCCCTTCGCGGACATCTACAACGATGAACTAATCACCGCGCGTCGTGATAACCCCGCACGCAACACGAGTGCGTCGTCAACCACGGCTGCGACCGGAAACGAAAGCCGGAGCACCGCATCGCCTTCCAGATCGCCTGAGACGAGGACGACGACTCCGCCAGCCAGCAACAGCGTCGCCATCAAGCCGCCGCAACGGCAACAGCAAAGCATCGCGAGAGCGACTCCAAGCCCGACGCCAAGACAGCCTCTGGTGATTACGAACAGGCCCGCTAACACGCAGTCCAAGTCGGCTGCGACATCCACCCCGATCACGCGTCCGGGCACGCAGTCTGCTGCAACACAGAACGCCTCGACGGCGTCCTCTGAGCAGGTGGCGAGAGTAGATACTCTGCCAGCGACCACGAGCCAGCAACGCCCGCGTACGATTGATCGCGGACGTGGCCGTAGACGACAACCCGCGCCCGCGCCGGTCATCAATCCGCCCGCGACGAACACAGCGACTCCGTCCACTCAACAGACAACCCTGAACAACCGGCAGGTAGCCATCAACAACCCGCCGCGCAATAATGTCTCCGCGCGCCCGGCCATGACGCCGACGCCCGCGCCAGTCACCGTCACGACAACGACGGTCAGGAATAACATTTCGACCGCGCAAATCATTCCTCCTGCTCCGAACGTGGAGACGCCCGTCGAGTCTTCATCAAGTTCGTCTGGACAAGCGCAGGGCGGTCTGAGCCTGACGGTTAAGCAAGTGCCGAATCTTCTGCTTGCCTTACGCCGTTCTTCCGAAACGGCCTCGCCCGGACAGACCGTGCAGATACCTTTGACCGTCACCAACACCGGCAACAAAGAGGACCAATTCCGTTTAGAGACGGACCTGCCTGCGGAGTTTCTGCCGACCTTCAGTCTGGCACAGGGAGGCTCCGACACGGGCTTGCCGATTCTCGTCACTCCACAACTGGCGCGCAATGCTTCCGTCGAAGTGTTGCTCAACCTGCGCGTGCCGGAGACCGCTTCTGACGGCCAGCAGCGTCGCTTTTTCGTGCGCGCCGCTTCGCAGTCTGATTACCAGGTCCTGCGTGTCGCCGATGGCGCGATCAGCATCATCGCGGCGACCCTGAGCGCTACTTCAAATGTTTCGCAGACGACCGTCATGCCCGGCGAGACTTTCACGCAAACCATCGCTGTGCGTAACAGCGGCAGCGCGACGGCCCAACGCTCGCGCGCGGACTTCGTCTTTAATCCAAACTTTGAACTCGTCAGCGCCAGTCCCAGCCAACTCATTTATGACAGACCTTCGCGCACGGTCATCTGGAGCCTGGGAGACTTGAACTCGCGCGATACGCGCGACATCACGGTGACGCTGCGTGTGTTGCCCAGCGCCCTCTCCGCCACCAATGCGCTTGGACGCGGGACCGTCCGCACGCAGAGTTTACCCGTCGGCGCAAACTTCGATAGCCCCAGCGTGACGGTCGGGAAAGTCCCCGCTGCGCGCATTGACGCTGTTTCCGTGGGCTTGACCACGACGCCCGGAGACACGACCTATATCCCGTTCGTCGTCCGCAATCCGGGCAACACGGCAGACGCTTATGAACTCCGCGTCACCGCGCCCGGCGCACCGTCCGCCACCATCTACGCGGACACCAACGCCGACGGGCAACATCAGGATAGCGAGCCTGTTGTCGCTCAGACTTCGCAACTCGATCCACAGGGCGGGCAATTCCCTGTGCTCCTGCGCGTGCAGATACCCGCCAACACGCAAGACCGCCAGCAATACTCTTACAACATGGTCGCGCGCTCGCTGACCTCCAATCGCATAGCCAGCGAGGCCAGCAGCGTCCTGACCGTCGCCACCCCGCGCGTGCACGTCCGCACGGAGCAGGTCACGGACACGACCGCGCCCGGCGACTCGCTCTTCTACAGGTTGGTCCTCATCAACGAGGGCAGCGGGCTGGCGAAGAATCTGACGGTCACGGAGATGCTTCCAGAAGCTTTACAGTTCGTCAACTCAGACCCGTCTTTGAATCCGCAGGATGCGTCCGGCAACGCGCAGAGAATTAACTGGCACGTTCCCGAACTGGCTCCCGGCGATACGGCGGTGCTCCGCATAGGCGTCCGCCTGCGGCCTAACCTGACAGCCGAGACGAATCTACAGACGAGGCACACGCTCAGCTATCAGGACAGCAATGGCAACAGCTATCAGGGTCAGTGAAGGGATTGGACCGGCACTGATTGAAAACGTTGAAGGGGCGGCGCACGAGATGGGCCGCCCCTTATTCTTGTGAAGATGATGTTTCAGGCATGAACAGGGATGATGCGCCCAGAAGGCTTGCGCGATTGATTCAATACTTAATCGCCAAGTCCATCATCGAAGCGCTCTTCGTCGGAGCGCTGGCGGTGGGCTTTTATCTCACGGCCTTCGCTCCAAATTTGCGCGGTGAACTCGACGAAGCCAGCGCGCAACGCGTCGCGGGTTGGGCCGTTGACCACGCAGCGCCACAATCTCACGTCGAAGTGCAGCTTTACATTGACGGCAACTTCGTCGCCAGCCGCAAGGCCGACGCCCCGCGCCCGGATGTGAAGGCGGCGGGGTTAGCAGAAGACGAACTTCACGGTTACATCTTCAACACTCCGCCGCTTGGAGCGGGCGCACACGTCGCGCGAGTATACGCCGTGCATGAGAGCGGCGAAGGCGCACGCAGGACTATGCAACTTGTCGGGAAGCCGCTGCGCTTTCAAGCCGGTGGCGGGTAGAGCAGTAGTGTGGAGAGCGTTGGCTGCGCTCAGGATGTTCTACGCTCAGGATAGTTTACGATTTGAATTTGATGAGAGTGCGGCTCACCGGGCGGGATGGGTGCAGAGCGGGGAAAGGAATAATTGGACCACAGCGAACAGGTAGATGAAGAGGCTCGTCGCAGTTCTCCGCTTGGGCAGAAAGCGCTGGCGGGATGGGAGATTGTGTCGGTCAGTTCGTCTTTCCTGATTGCCGCGTGGATTATCCTGCCGTTTGTGGGCAACAGTAAATTAATCGGCATCGTCCCCGTGGGACTCGCGTTCGTTTTGATGTGGCTCTCGCATCGCGCGCGGCTTGAGACGGCGCGGGAGATAGGTTGGCGGCTGGATAATTTTTTAGAGGCGACGCGATTACTGGTCCTGCCGATGCTCGCGGCGACGATAGTGATTTTCATCGTCGGCTGGTTGAGCAAAAGCCTGCGCTTCGATTGGACTCTCTTCTGGCACAGGTTGTTATGGCTGCCCCTGTGGGGGTTCATGCAAGAATACGTGATGCAGGGCTTCATCAATCGTCGCGCGCAAATAATCTTCGGCAAGGATTGGCGCAGCATACTTCTGGTAGCCGCGCTCTTCGCCGTTTTCCATCTGCCAAACCCCTGGCTGACGCTCGCGACTTTCACTGGCGGACTGTTATGGGGGAGCGTTTACCAGCGAGCGCCCAACCTGCTGGCGACGGGTCTCTCGCACGGACTGATGTCGCTGCTGCTGGCTTCGCAGCTTCCCGCGAGCGTGCTCAATAGCCTGCGCGTCGGCTTTAAGTATTTCGGGTATAACTAATTAAGCCTCGCCCCTTAGCATAACGGATGAGAATTTCGTCAGCGCTTTCGGGAGTTAAACAGCAAGCGGTTTTTGTGCTGTACGTGTTGAACAATGATTGCTATAATTCGCAGTGCCTTGCATGAGAGCAGGTCGGGCGGTCGCTGCCGCGTCCACACTTTAAGAGTGTTGAGGCGGGAGAGGAAAGTCCGAACACTATAGGGCAACGAGCCAGCTAACGGCTGGGCGTCAGGCATCGGGCATCCGGGCATCGCGGCCTTCAGTGGCTTGGCAATCTCGGATTAACCCTATGCGGGACGACGACAAGTGCAACAGAGAAGAGACCAGCCAGCGGCTTCGGTCCAACGTCAGGCGGACCCTGGTTGCGGGTGATGGGTGAAACGGTGCGGCCCCTCGCGGGCTTAATGTAAGAGCGCACCGGCGCGTGTGGTAACACATGCGGCCAGGCAAACTCCTCGTAGTGCAAGACCAAATAGGGAGGCGTCAGACAGGGCTGCCCGCCCAAAAGTCCTTCGGCCCGTCAAAAGGCCAGAGGGCTTACGACCTCCGGGTAGGTCGCTCGATCCATTTGGCGACAAATGGGCTAGATGAATGATCGCCGCTCCGGCCTTCGCGGGCAGGAGTACAAAATTCGGCTTACAGACCTGTTCTCACATTGCATGGCACAAATTGTTTTAAGAACGAGCGCGCCCAGGATTTAGTTATTCACTTCGTATCGCTTCTCAAAAAAGGGAGGTGTAGGGGGAGAGATGGCAAATCGTAAAGGAGTTTTCATAGGGGCCTATGTGCCCAACGAGTTGAAGGAATCTTTACGGCGTCGCGCGGCGTCGGAACACCGCACGCTCTCGCAGGAGATCACGCGCATACTGACGGAGGCGATACACGGGCGCACGCTTCCGCCCGGCAGTATTGACCGGCGCAACATGTCGGCTTCAGTCCCGCGTCGTCGCTCCACGGACCCGCAGCCGCGTCGTCGCGCGGGTGATGTCGCCTTCGTCTCGACTGCCGAGCCTGCGTCCGCGAACGGCGACGATTAACCCGTCCGCCGATTTATTGGACCAGCTAATACTAGATCAAAGAGCGCACGCTCAAGCATAGCGTCGCGCTCTTTCTTTATCTCTCGCAGACCTCTCATGCGGACACTGCTGTGGATGATGATGAGCGATGTGCGTCGCCTTTTGACGATTGTTTTGATAAACTTCAATCATTCAAAGTTGGTCCAGGCGATTGATTGACCGTGCTCAAGAAAAATATTTTATATCTCATGATAAGTTTGCTGGCGGGGCTGATAATCGGCTTTCTCACCGCCAACATGGTTGGTCGCGCCCGGCTTGAGGAAGCACAGATGGCCTCGGGCACTGGCCCGCGTCCAGAAGGGCAGAACGCCAACGGGAAAGGCTCCGCGCCCGCTAACGGCGCGCAGAAAAAGCCTCCTGTGACGGAAGAACAGATACGCGAAGCCATCGCTAAAGCCGACTCCAGACCCGACGATGTTGAGTTGCAAAGAAATTTCGGACGCGCGCTGTATCACTACGCGAACCAGACGCAAGACCCGCGTTATCTTGAAGATGTCGCGCGCTTTCTCAAACGCGTCTACGATTCCAATCCGAAGGACCGCGAGATAACTGTAGAACTGGCGAACGCTCTTTTCGACATCGGTCAGACGACCGTGCCGGAAGGTTTCAGCAAGGCCCGCGTCTATTATTTGAAGGCGCTGGAAATGAAGCCGGATGATGCGAGCGTTCATACAGACCTGGGACTGACATATTATCTGGGCCAACCTGCGGACCCGCAGCATGCTATCGCGGAGTATCGCAAAGCCCTGCAACTTGCGCCGCGTGACGAGCGGGCGTTGCAGAGCCTTGCCACCGCGCTCATCAGCACGGGCAATCGTGAAGAAGCGCAGCGTAGAATCGAAGAGTTGCGGAGCGTCAACCCGGATAATCCGGCTCTCTCGAACCTGCGCGCGCAACTGGCGCAGAGCAAGAACGCAACGGCCCAGGAGTAAGCTTGAAATACCTTCTCATCCTGCTCGTCATCTCTATCCTCTTCATACTTCTGTACAGGCGTCTGCGACCCTACATCGCCACCGCGCAGCACATGCTGGGCATCGTGCGCGACGTTCGCCGGATGAGCAGCGCGCCATCATCCGAGCCTCCGCTCCGCGCCAGCGGAGTCACCGAAAGACTGGTGCGCTGCGCTTCGTGCAATACCTGGATTCCCGGCGCTCGCGCCCTCAAATCATCCTCTTCAGGTTCCTCTTACTGTTCTCGCGCCTGCCTCGAACGCGCCGCCGAAACTGTCCCGCAGAAGAGAGCGGGCCGCCTGTAACTCTTTGCGGGCGCGCTCTGATTAAAATCAGCGACGACCTTGTATCTTGGTCCAGAGCGGCGACGCTGAATAGCTGTTGGTCCAATTATCCTGTTCCCAACGGGCAGAAATGTTTTATGTTGACTTGGAGATTTTGTGGGATTATCTTCAAACTCTCAGTCTCTTTTCATTTGAGAAACAGCACAACGCGTGTTCTCGGATGAATTGAAAAGCTTGACCGGCTGACCCGGCTTTCTCTGGCCCGGCTTATCTTCCGTTTGCCGGTATCACTCAGGCACAACCAGCTTCGGTCTGCGCGTAGCGTTGACGCGCCAACTGTTTGTTGCCGAATGAAATAGCATCCCGATATTTCAATCTTCCATCATAACGCGTGAGGTTCAAGGTGGCGTCTAAACAAATCTTTATCAGTTATAGCCATAAAGATAAGGAATGGCTTGAGCGGCTGCAAGTCAACCTCAAGCCGTTCATGCGCGAAAGCTCTGTCCAGGCGTGGGATGATACCAGGATTAAAGCCGGTTCCGACTGGCGCGAAGAAATCAATCAAGCCCTGGCTTCAGCCTCCATCGCCATCCTCCTGGTGAGTTCGGATTTCCTCGCCTCAGATTTTATCTACAATGAGGAACTTCCTTTTTTGGTCCAGGCAGCGAAGGAGAAAAATGTCAGGATCATTCCGGTGGCGGTCCGTCCCAGCGCCTGGAGTAAAACATCTTTCGGAGCAATACAGTGTGCCAATAATCCAGACAAACCTCTCTCCGCCCTCGATAAAACGGACAGGGAGAAAGAGTTTGTCAGAATCTGTGAACTGGTGACTTCGGATTTTGCCGGACCAGCTTGCACACCTGTGCAGACTTCTGTTGTGACCGCCAGTGTCGCTGCCATTCCTGCTGCTAGTCCGATTACTCCGGCGGCTGTTGCCATTATCGAACCGGCCACTCAATCCGCAGAGCAGGGACTGCTGGCGCTCGTCGAGTTAATGCGTAACCCGGAGGTGCAGGCCAAGGTTGCGACCTTCGATGCGGTCTTTGAGACTTCATCCACGCAGATAGAAACCCTCGGTTATTACAAAGACTTGCACGATCTGCTTCATACGCTGCAATTCAATTGCTGCAATTATTTGACGAACAACATCGTCCGCAGGGCGAAGAGAGACCCGGACGACGAGACCATCTGGGACGATGTTGATGGATACGAACAGACCTTGCAAAATATTATGGGCGGCCTTGATAAAGCCGCGCAACAGGATTCCAACGCTCGCACCGCATTACCCTGGATTCAAAAGTTGATTGATAATTTGAAGATTTTGTTCCAGTGCTTGGAGCAGAAAGATATACAGCAGATTGACTGTGCCATCAAACCTATCCAGAGAGTGCTCGCGGTCAGACCTTCACAGATCAACGCGTGCTTGGCAGCGGCGGCTGAAGCCCTGCCACTGGCGAGGCTGGTAGAGGACCTCACGAAGGTGCGCGATAGCCTGGATGGCGCGCGGGTCAGTGCCGTCACGATGAGCAGGTTTGTAGAGGGCGTCCAAGCCATAGAGCAGTTGAAGGAGAAGTTGAATGCCCTCATTGAGAGTCACAATAAATGGCAGGAGATTGATCTGGAAATCCGGCGCATCGAGGGAAATATGGCCGCTGATTATACTGAACTCGAAGACTCCTGGGCTGATTTGAGAGTCCTCACGCAGTCACAATGCGATTGTTCCGAAGAGGACTGGGCACAGTTGCTGAAAAAAAAGATTGCGGAACTGGACAAGGCTCTGGCCGAGTCGGACGCGGTTAAAATACGTCAATCATTCCAGAGTTACAGGTCAAAATCCAACGCTCGCTTTTTCGAGGTGGACCTTGATTTGAAAGAATTATGCGCGCAATTACGCAAGGTTGGTGAACCCCTCACAACGATTTTGGAGATGATGAGATGAGCAGCTTAAACGTCGAAGCGGATGCCGCGAACGCGCCTTATAATTCATTGTCGTCTCTGAGAGAAGTTCATACGAAACTTCTCAAGCGTTATAAGGAGGGCGAGACAGAGGAAGTGCTGACGGAGATCGAGACGTTCGTCAAGCGTGCGTGCGCGACGGGCACTGTGCTCGATAATGAGAATGACAGGGAAGCTGCTCAGAGCCTGCTCGATTACTGGATGACGGTCATCTACCGCGCGCGGCGCAACATGACCGACGCGACGCTGGCGGAATTCGATCCCTCGCTGGCTCCCAAACTTGACGACAGCCTCTGTCCCTATCGCGGCTTGAACGCATTTCAAGAGGAAGACAGGGACCTCTTCTTCGGTCGCCGCCGTCTCATAGAAGCGTTGATTGAAAAGATGAAAGAGACGCGTTTGATGTTTGTCGTCGGCCCTTCCGGGAGCGGTAAGTCCTCGCTCGTACTCGCAGGGTTAATCCCGGCGTTGAAAAATGGTGCGGCGCTCGAAAGTAAAAACTGGCAGTATTTCCCGCGCATCGTTCCAGGCCCACAGCCGCTCAAAAGTTTGGCGACGGCGCTCAATAAGATTTACAGGCAGCCCGCCGAGTGGGTCTCTCAGCAAAGTGAAAAACTAAGGCAAGATGCGGGGCAATTATTGAACACTATCAAGAGCGGCGGGAGCGAGCCTGCCGTGCTCATCGTGGACCAGTTTGAAGAGGTCTTCACCCTTTGCACGGATGATGAAGCGCGCGATGCCTTCATCAATAATCTCGTCGCGTTGACCGAAGCGCCCGGCCCGCGTCATCTCGTCATCCTCACTTTAAGAACAGATTTTGAAACTTACCTCGTGCAAAATTCTACGTTGATGTCGCTCTTCGAGAAGGGGCAGGTGCGCGTCATGCCGCTCACCGCGACGGATTTGCGCGACGCCATCGAAGAGCCTGCGCGGCGCATCGGCTTGAAATTTGAAGACGGCGTGGTGGATGCGCTGGTCAAAGATATTCTGGGAGAACCGGCGGGGCTGCCGCTTCTACAATTCGCCTTACTGCGCCTGTGGAAGATGCGTGAGGACGGGCGCAATCGCATCACCTTGAAGGACTACAGAAAACTTGGCGGCGCGCGTCGTGCGCTGGCGCTCACGGCTGACGAGTTCTATCAAGCGCTTTCGGATGAGAAACAGATTACGGCCAAAAGAATCCTGCTCAGGCTGGCGCGACCGAGCGGCAACGCTGAGGTGACGAGTAATCCTGTCAAGCGCAGCACGCTCTATTTCGAGGCCCCTTATCGCGTTGACGAAGTCCTCAATGAACTGTGCGAAGCGGGCCTCGTGCGTATCACCAAAGGGGAGACGAAAGAGGATGACAAGGTGGAGGTCGCGCACGAAGCGCTCGTCCGCAACTGGGGCACGCTGGTTGATTGGATTGAGAAAGACCGCGCCTCCATGCGCCAGAGATTGCGCCTCACCGCCTCCGCCGAACAGTGGCTCGAACACGGCAAGGATGTGGGAGGTCTGCTCGGCGGCTCGCTGCTTGATGAGGCGCTCAAGTATGACGATTTGAACGACCTGGAAAAAGAGTTCGTGCGGGTTAGTCAGGAGACGGCGGAGCGCGCGGAGCAGGAGAAGGAAGAGGCACAACTGCGCGAAAAAGAGTTGGAGCAGTCGAACCTGCTGGCGCTTCAGCAAAAGAACGAGGCGATAGCGAGGAACGCGACGCGGCTCCGGCTCTTCTTAATCATCTCCGCAGTACTCTCTCTGTTTTCATTCGTTGCGGCGGGGTTTGCTATCTCGAATTCCAGGCAGGCGAAGCGCGATGCGGCCCGCGCCACAGCCAATGAAGTTCGCGCGACGGAAAATGAAGCTCGCGCCACGACACAGGAGGCGGAGGCTAAACATCAGGCAGAAATTGCCAACTCTCTACAAGACAAGGCGACGCAAGCAAGTTTATCTGCGATGGAGCAGAAGGATGAGGCTCTCAAACAAACAAAAATCGCTAAATATCAGGAAGAACAGGCACGGATAGAAAGTGTCAAGGCAAAAGAGCAGGCTGCAATCGCTGAATCTCTTCGACTGAAGTCGGAGCTTGCCACAAGCCGCGCGGAGTCTGCTGAAAAGAAGGCGAATGAAAATTTCGTGGCCTTGAAAGCAATGCAAAAAAGACAGGAGGGTTTGATACAGGACCGCGATGATGCGGACGCTTATCTGAAAAAGGGAAGATTAGATAAAGCCATAGAGCTTTACACAAAAGTACTTCCCGAATTCACAGCCGCGAATAACAACCAGGACGCGGCACATGTGATGGGTGGGTTGGCGCGCGCCTACCGCGCGATGGAAGTTAAAAATAAGAGAAGAGGATTAGCCAAGGAGGCGCAGAATAATGCTAATACCGCCGATAACAACTACCAGAAAGCGGCAGACCTTTTCGCGGAGGATTTAGAGCAAGCGAAGAAAAATCCCGGACCAAATAATACGAACCTCATCGAAGCCTTTGAGAAATTCGCGCAATTCACCGAAGAACAGGGAGACCCGAATACCTCCGGGATACTTTACCTGAATGCCTTTACGTTCCAGGAACAGGTTTTAAAGGACAAGCCCTCTGAATTGGAGTCGTATAACTATGAGGTTGAGAAGGTGGCGAAGTTCTTTCGTTTAGAGAATGATGCCCACGCTTTAGAGGCGCTTTACAAGAGAGCGCTGGAAACTAAAAAACAGGTTTTCGGCGCGACGGATACAGAGGTTTATGACAGCCTGAAAGACCTGGCAAGATTCTACCGCGAACAGGGAGACAACCAGGCCGCAGAGCCGCTCTATCTGGAAGCCATAGAGATAGTCCAGGCGAACATGAAGAATGTGCCCGACGCATCAAAAACCGACCCGGCGACGATTCAATTGTTGATCGAAGGTCAGAGCGATTTGGGGGATTTATATAGAGACCAAGGTGAATACATCAAAGCTGAAAAGGCTTACACGCAGGCTTTGAACTACCACACAGCTAAGCCCGAAGATGAGGCTCTGTTGGCGAGGGCGGAAATTCAAGCCAAGCTGGGCGACCTTCTCAGGAGGGAGGGCAAAAATGAGGAAGCCTTGAAGCACTATAACGAAGCTGAACTATTTTTCAGATCGCGCGCAGGGAATCCTCCACGAATCCTGCCGAGCGTCCTCAATGCCTTGGGAGAGATTCAACTGGATCAACCTCACCCGGACTATCAAAATGCGGACGCGACCTTTGTAGATGTCCAAAACGTCGTTAATGTGTATAGCGTCGAGCAGGTGGACAGAGATGAACTGGCTCGCGCCCTGATTAATCTGGCGAGAGTCAGATACATCCACCCCGGACAGAATCCGACACAAGTTGAAGAGCATTTCAAATTTGCGGAAGGTCTCGTCGCCCGCGCCCGTTTGATTTCTCCGAACGCAGATGAGATGGAAAGTAACATGCTGCAAAAAGTTGTTAAGAAGTTAGGCAGGGATTTCGCTCATGGTAGCAAGACCGGAGATGAAAGCATCTCTGAACAGGTCTTAAAGCTCAAGGAAGCGAAGATCATGGAGGGAGACCTGTCACAGGTTGAGAGCGCAGAAGTTATTATTCACGGGCTAGAGGGAATCTATCGCGCTCAGGGTAATTACGAAAAGCTGGTTGCGCTGTACAAGCGCGCGCTGGACATCAGAATCAAAGAACACAACGATGTCAACACTCCTGACGTTTACAAAACCTACGATGATTTAGGTGAGCTTTACCTGTACCTGAAGGACTACAAGAGCGCAGAGGAGAGTTATCAGAACGCCCTCAACATTGTGGAACAAGCCTACGGGAAGGACCAGGGTTCTGCGCTCGTCGTCACCAGCCTGATAAATCTGGCGGGCGTCTACCGCGAGCAAGGCAAATACGCGCAGGCAGAGCCGCTCTACAAGCAAGCTATGCTCAATGTGGAGAACGGAAAACGGAAAGATACGCTTGAGATGGCAGACATTCTGGAAAGATATGCCGAGGTCTTGCAAAACACCAACCACGCGACGGAAGCCGGTAAGTTAAAAGATAACGCCAGGCAAATCCGCAGCAGATTCACGAGAGCGGGAGGTTAAAGCACATATGACTGACGTTCAAATGAATGCCACACTAACGCGGATTATTCTCAACCCGCTGCATGCTCGCGCCCCAGAAGAAAAAGATGGTGGAGATAACGAGCGCGGCTGGTGCGACTAAAAGCGCTGCGGAGAGGTGATGCTGCGCCGCATCTATGCCGAGAATTCTGGCGAGGGTGGAGAATGCGTTGAGATGTCCGGCGTTCAGCGAGTCTGAGATGACGCCGACGGCGGCGCGTGAAATCGCGTCTCCGAAGGTATGTATGATGACGATGTTGAGCGCGACGGCGGTGGCGCGGACCAGCGTTGGCACGCTGTTGACGAGGATGGCGTGAAACGGCGCGTTGCTGATGAAGAGCAGCATTACCGCGAAGAAAATCGAGGGCAAATAAATGCGCGCATCGCCGGAGGACAGCGCGAGCAGCGTCGGCACGATGCCGAGCAGCGTGGCGACCGCGCAGACCAGAAAATAGGCGTTGCGCCTGCGCGCTATGAGACGATCTGACAGCCACCCTCCGCCAAACGTTCCGGCGGCTCCACCCAGTAACGTGACGACGCCGAGCGTGATGGCTGCGTTCGTCGCGCTCATCTTTTTATCTTCGACGAGCAGCACCGTGGACCATGTGGCGAACGCGCCGAGCGCGAAGGTCAGCGCCGTATAACCTGCGGTCGAGAGTATCCAATCACGCGTGCTCAGGATACGCCACGCCGTCCGCGCGAAAGATTCCCGGACCTCGTTTTTATCTTGCAGCGCGCGGGTGGTCTCTGCTGAACTCAACTCGATCTCTTCGAGGGCCGTCGAGTGGACGGGTTCATCCGTCGCGCCGCGCAAGGGTTCGCGCAAGCGCCACACCAGGATAGCCGTCAGGATGCCGGGAATGCCCACGATCATGAAGGCCAGACGCCAGCCGAAAAAGTAAGCCAGACCGCCACCGATGACGAAGCCCAGCGCGAAGCCGAGCGGTATCGCCGCTTGAAAGACTCCGAGCGCGGTCGCGCGTCTCTGTGGTGGAAAATAATCCGCGATGAGGCTCGGCGTGATGGTCGAGTAGGAAGACTCTCCGACGCCCACGATGGCGCGCACGAAGCAGAGCGCGAGGGCCGCGCCGGACATCGCCAGCGTGACGTTTATCAAGGGGATTGGTAAGTGAATGGACGAGGGTAGAAATGGGAGTTGATGCACAAAGCCCGTCAGCGCGGTCGCCACGCTCCAGATGACAGCGGCGCTCGCCATCAGCTTAGTGCGCGAGCGGCGGTCGCCGAGCCGTCCGAAGAGCGGCGCGAGGACCGTGAATGAAAGCAGGAGCGCCGCTTCGATATAGCCGAGTTCAGCGTGCGTCAGATTAAGCTGCGGGTCTTTGAGCATCAACGGCGCGACGGCTGGCAGCACCTGCCTGTCTATGTAGTTGAGAAAATTGACCAGCGAGAGAACAGCGAGCGCGTAGTATGAATAACGCGGGACGGCGGCGGAAGCGCCCATTATTGGTCCAGGATGAGAGGGCCGCTCTTCACCCTTTGCCTGAGAAGCGGAAGGTTTCATGGGCGTGTCGTCGCTTTCTCGTCGAGTATTGAGACAATCGAGGGAGTAATGTCCGCGAGCGTGCGTATGCTCTGCGCGACGCGCACGCGATGTTGGCCCCAGACGAGCGTCGGCACCGGGTTGAGCGTGTGGCTGCGTGTGGATAAATCTTCTATGTTGCCGTGGTCGCTGGTCAGGATGACGGTCGTGCTGGCAAGGTTTAATTGGTCCAGCAATGCGCGCAGCAGACGCGCGAGGTTTTGGAGCACGAGTTGCGCGCCCTCCATGTCCTGTAAGTGGCCCATCTTGTCCGTGATGAAATATTCATAGAGCGTGAAACGATGTGACTGGACCAATTTTGCGAGCACTGCCGCAGCCTCTTCGGGCGTGCGCGGGGCTACGTCGTCGCCCCGCGTGATGAGCATTCCGTTGGTGAAGTCCTGAAAGATGGCGCGGCCCGCGCGGAGGTCTTCCATGTCGCGGAAGCGATCTCCTGCGGCCTGGACCGCGACGGTCGTGGCCGAGACCCAGCGCGACTGGCCCTCGAAGAAGCGTCTGGTATAGGCATTGGCGAAAGTGTTCGGGGCAATCCCCTTGCGCTTGAGTTGAAGAAAGATTGAATGCTCTGTAATGATTTCGCGCAATGCTTCGTTCGGGAATCCCTGTTTGTGATAGCCGAGCCTTGCGGGCGCGTTGACGCCAGTCAGAATAGTCGTCTGGCCCGATGCGCTTTGCGGCCTGCCCTCCACACCCAGACACGCATCCGTCTGGACGAGTAGCCCATCATGGATAATAGCTTGCTCTTCATCATGAAAGTGGGCCAGAGGGGCCGCGTCCGCCAGCCCGTCGAGCGGATTCAAAGGCCCGCGCGCGCCGATTCCCAGACCATCAATGAAGAAGAGAAGAACGGACATGTGCCTCAACCTATCAATCAGATTCGTGAATAGAGATTACGTGGGATAGCTCACCACCGCAGACACAGAGCGCACAGAGCAAGCACAGAGAGTTGAACTTTCAACAACTCTGCGCCACCTCTGTGTCCCTGTGGTGCTTGCTACTCGCCTTATTTTCAACTGTAGTCAGATTGCTTCCACGCTGTCGCCTCGTCTCGCTCGCGCATCGTCGCGTCGCCTTCCGTATTTGAATTGAGTGGATCACTATCCGGCAGCAAGCCCTGCTCGCGGTAAAGGCGGAGCTTGTTATGCAGGGTCTTGAGGCTGATGCGGAGGAGTGCTGCGGCGCGCGTCTTGTTGTTGTTGGTCTTCTGAAGGGTGCGCAGGATCATCTGCCGCAAGACTTCTTCAAGAGGGGTCCCGATGGGGAGGGTGATGGTGTCCTCCTTACGTGCGCGGGCGCGCTGGTCTATAGGGTAAGGCGCGAGATGTTGTCTCTGAATCTCTGCGCTGGAACAGATGATGACGGCGCGTTCAATCGCGTTACGTAGTTCGCGTATATTACCGGGCCAATTATGAGAGCGCAGGGCTTCAATCGCCGGGCCGCTCAGGACGCGCGCGGGACGCGAGTGCTTTTCCGAGAGTTGCGTGACGAGATGCTGGGCCAGTAATGGAATATCAACCTTGCGCTCGCGCAGGGGCGGCAAATCAATCGTGATGACGTTGAGACGATAGAGCAAATCTTCGCGCAGGGTTCCGTTGTTGACAGCCGTCAAAGGGTCTTTGTTGGTGGCGGCGAGGAGGCGCACGTCAACGGGAATCTCATGTTTGCCGCCCAGGCGGCGCAGCGTGCGCTCTTCCAGAACACGCAGCAGCTTGGCCTGCAAGAGCGCTGGCATCTCAGCCACTTCATCGAGCATGAGAGTGCCGCCGGTCGCCAGTTCAAAGCAGCCCTGTCGTCTCGAAGATGCGCCCGTGAAGGCGCCTTTCTCATGTCCGAAAAGTTCGGACTCCATAAGGGTCTCAGGAATCGCTGAGCAGTTGATGGCGACGAAGGGAGCGTTCCTGCGCGGACTCATGTGATGAATGGTGCGCGCGACCATCTCTTTGCCGGTCCCGGATTCGCCGGTGATGAGAACGGATGCGGAGGAAGGCGCGACCTGTTCGATGAGGGCGTATATCTGTTGCATCGGTTCGGAATTGCCGACGAGTTCGCCGAAGGCCCCATGGTCGCGCAACTGTCTACGCAAGAGTTCGTTTTCGCGTTGCGCCTGTCCATACTCTATCGCGCGCTCGACGACCAGATGTAGCTTGTTGAGGTCAACGGGTTTCTCGAAGTAATGATAAGCGCCATCTTCCTGAATGGCGCGCAGGGCCATCTCGACGGACCCCTGCCCTGTGAGGAGGATGACGGCAATCTCAGGATACCGCGCGCGAATCTCGCGCAGCAGCCCGTAGCCGTCCAAGCGCGGCATGTGTATGTCTGTGATAACGACGGAGGGACGAAAATCTTCGACGCGTTTGAGAGCCGCTATGCCATCCGCTTCGGTGATGGATTCATAGCCGCCCTGGGCCAACATCTCGCGCAGCGTATTGGCGATGTCCGCGTCGTCGTCAACAATAAGAATCCGCTGCTTCGGCATGACAGGAAGTTTAGCACACTGAAAAGCTCGCTTCGTCTTCTCCAACGTGACGGTCGTGGGTCAGTTTGAGTTGAGCGAAAATGAAAGAGGCATTCACCACCGCAGACACAGAGGACGCACACAGAAAATATTTCAACTCTCTGTGCTGAATCTCACTGTCCGATTGATTCATGACCAAAGTGACGCATTACCCGCGCGTCACTGCGACGGGCCGCGTTGAGCGTAGTAATCTGCAATCGCCTGGGCCAACGCGGGGACCGTGAACTCTGCGGGTTGAATGTCCGTGTGCAGCCCGTAATCGCTGGCGGTCGCGGACGTGATGTCGCCGATGCAAGCGACGGCGACGCCTTCGAGCAAGTCTCTCAAACTCTTCTTCTCAAATAGCTGCGCGAAATTCGAGACCGTCGAAGAACTGGTGAAGGTAATGCAATCAACCGCGCCTCCCGCGAGTAGGGCCGCGACACGCCCGCGCGCTTCAGTCTCCGGCCTGACAGTGCGATAGGCAGCGACAACTTCAACCTGCGCGCCAGCCTCTTCCAGAGCGCGCGGAAGATAATCACGCGCCACAGCCGCGCGCGGGATGAGAAATTTCCGGTCCTTAAAATACTCGCGCCCGCCGAGAAAACTTTCGAGCGCGGCGAAGACTCCCTCCGCCTTGAACTGCTCAGGCACGACATCCACATGGACGCGCGCATCGTGCAGGCGCACAGCCGTCGCTTCGCCAATGGCGCAGACCTTCAGGGCATCCAGGTCGCCCGTCTCAAGGCCGCTCGCTTCGAGGCGGCGCAGGAA
This sequence comes from Pyrinomonadaceae bacterium, assembly GCA_036009045.1. GTDB lineage: Bacteria > Acidobacteriota > Blastocatellia > Pyrinomonadales > Pyrinomonadaceae > DASYML01. Next base: position 7,436 of record DASYML010000108.1, on the reverse strand, counting down.
ATGGTCCACCCCGTTGACGCTGGTGAAGATCAGCCAGTCGTAGCGGTCGAGTCTCGCAATCGCCCGGTCCAGTGGTTCATAACTTTCCGGCTCGACTATCAGGATAGTCGGGCACGCGATGACGCGCGCACCCAATCGTTCGAGTTCGGATGCGAACTCCGCTGCCTGCGCGCGTGCGCGCGTGATGACCACCGTGCGTCCCGCTAAGGGTTGACGAAGTTGCCTTGTTCCTTCTTCAATTGTTTCGGTCTTCGCTTCCGACATTTAAAATTTTCAATCGCCCTGCATCAACTTCATTTCCAGCAGCGACTCCGCCCCGCGTTGGAGCAGTCGCGTGCCCAGCGCGTGTCCCATGTTTTGCGCTGAGGATGATTCGCCTTCTATCGCTTCGCGGATGATAACACCGGCGTTGAGACCTGCGACCAGACCTTCAAGACGCAGTTGGCCCGCGTGTGTGTTGGCGTGACCGGCGATGGGTAGCTGGCAGCCCCCGCCGAGCGCGCGTAGCATCGCGCGTTCGGCGGTGCAGGCAGCGCGAGTCGCCGGATGATCGAGCGTTGAGAGCAGTTCTATCGTTTCCGCATCAAAGGCGCGCGTCTCGATGCCGAGCGCGCCCTGCCCGACGGCTGGTAGCATCTCTAACGGCGAAATCGCGGCGCTGATGCGCGACTCGAACCCCAGACGGCGCAGGCCCGCCGCAGCGAGGATGACGGCATCATAAGCGCCAGCATCCAGCTTGCGTAGCCTGGTGTCCACGTTGCCTCGCAACTCCCTGATAGAGAGGTCCGGGCGCAGGTGCTTTAACTGGGCCAGACGGCGCGGGCTGGACGTGCCCACGATCGCGCCTTCGCGCAGATTGACGATTGAAGGGTTTTCTATAATTGGACCATCATGGCGCAGGACGAGGGCATCTCTGGGGTCTTCGCGCTCCGTGATGGCCGCGATGTGGAGACCTTCCGTGACCATCGTGGGCAGGTCTTTGAGCGAGTGGACGGCCACATCAATGCGCTCATCTAAAAGCGCCTCTTCCAGTTCTTTGGTAAAGACGCCCTTGCCGCCGATTATCTTAAGCGGTTCGGTCTTCATGACATCGCCCGTGGTTTTGATTATCTCTATGTGTACATCCGTCTGCGGATAGAGCGCCAAGAGTTGCGACCTGACCCACTGCGCCTGCCACAACGCGAGCTTTGAACCGCGCGAGCCGATGATGAGATGAGACTTCATTTGGTGGTGGAGATTGCTTTCTCTGCTTTTCGATATTCGCGCACGCGCCAGACGATGAGCAGCGCTACGACGAGCGCTAGGAGCATGAACAACCCGCTGCGGCCCACCCATCTCTCCAACAGGGGCCAGCTATTGCCGAACAGGTAGCCGAGCGTCGTAATCACTATGGACCACAAGATAGCCCCAACCATATTGTAGACGAGAAAGACGCGCCAGCGCATCTTTGATGCTCCGGCCAGCAAGGCCGCGAAGACGCGCAGGCCGGTGATAAAACGCGCGACGAGAATCGTCTTATTCCCATGCCGCTCAAAAAATCCGTTGATGTGTTCGAGCCGCGCGGGCGTGAGAAAGATGAAGCGGCCATAACGCAGTAGAAAGCCGCGCCCGTAGTGATGGCCGATAGCGAAGCCTACGTTATCGCCGACGACCGCGCCCGTCGCCGCGACCAGCATCACAGTCGTGAGTTTGAAATGGCCCGTCGCCGCGAAGAAACCAGCCGCCAGCAAGATAGTCTCGCCCGGCACGGGCAATCCCGCGTTCTCCAACATGACCCCGAAAAACACGGCCCAGTAACCATAATTGACGAAGAGCTTTAAGAGGCTGTCGAGAATATCCATAATGGGGGATGGGGGTTAGGGGTTGGGGAAAGCAAAACGGGCACGCCCTTCTCCCTAACCCCTATCCCCCATCCCCTCCTTCTCATTCTTCCAATCCGAAGATGTCGCGCCAGGCGCGCAGGTTTTCCTCGTCGCCGCTATCGTAGGAGCTACGCAGGCGATGTAGGACGGGGTGGGAAATTTTGTTGACGGTGGAGAGGAGCAGGGCTTCTATGGCTTGTTCCTGTTCCGGCGTGAGTTGGCCGAGGCGTGCGCGCTGGCGTGCCAGTTCGTCGCGCGCGATGTCCTGCATTTTCTGGCGCAGCGCGCCGAGCGTTGGTCCAATATCCATCGCGCGCAGGGCTTGCTGAAATTGCATCACTTCGGATTCAACGATGAGTTGCGCGCGTTCCGCTTCGCGCTCGCGTTCGCGTATGTTTGAAGTGACGACCGCTTCCAGATCGTCTATGTCGAAGACGAAGAGATTGCTGAGTTGGCCCACCGCCGGATCAATATTGCGCGGCACGGAGATGTCTATGAAAAAGGCCGGACGGTTGCGGCGCAGTTCGAGAGCCTCACGCGCCATCTCCTGCGTGACGACGTAGTGGCTCGCGCCAGTCGAGCACAGGACGATGTCCGCCTCGCCCAAGTATTTTGAGAGACGAGAGAAATCAACCGCCTCGCCTCCGAACTCAGCCGCGAGTTTTTGTGCGGTCTCATGCGTGCGGTTGGCGAAGAGCACGCGCGCCGCGCCCGCGTTGACGAGATGTCTGGCGGAAAGCTCTGCCATTTCACCCGCGCCGATGAGCAGCACTGTCGAGCCGTCGAGCGTATTGAAAATCTTGCGTCCGAGTTCGACGGCCATGTAGCTGATAGAGACGGCGTTGGCCGCGATGCCCGTTTCGTTGCGGACGCGCTTGGCGACGTGCAGCGTGTGATGAATCAGACGATTAAGAACGCGCCCGGTCGTCCCCGCCTCAACCGCTAGAGAGTAAGCGCGCCGCACTTGGCCCAAGACCTGCGGTTCGCCCACGACCATCGAATCGAGCGACGAAGCGACGCGGAAGAGATGACGCACGGCTGCGTCACCCGAATGGCTGTAGATGTGCGAAGTGAAACGCTCGCGCGGGATGCAGCGAGCCTCGCTCAAAAATTGTGTGATTCTTGATTGCGCCTCTGTCTCCTGCGTCTCGTTCATCGCCGTCAGGATTTCGACGCGATTACAGGTGGAAACAATCAAACCCTCGCGCACCACATCGCCGTCCACGAGTTCGCGCAGGCCAACGGCGCAAGCCTCGTCCGTAAAGGCGAGTTGTTCGCGCACCTCGACGGGCGCGGTTTTGTGATTGAGTCCGACGAGAAGAATAGACATAAATCTCAAGCGGAATGCGGAAGCTTCGATTGTGGGTTTGGGATTGCGGATTGCGGATTTAAAAGATAGCTCTCTGCTCCTCTTACATCCGCAATCCGCAATCCGTAATCCGCGATTCCGAAAACGTGATAGCCGCCCATCAGTCGCGCGCCGAAGAAAGTGCAGAGGACGAGCGCGAACCCTGCGACACCCATCCAGGCAGCCAAACGCCCGCGCCATTTCGCGGTAGACCTGTAAAGTATCAACAGCAGGTAGAGCAGCCATGTCAACGCCGCGAAAATCTCCTTCGGGTCGTTGTGCCAGAGACGGCCATCACGCGATGAAGACCAGAGCATGCCCGTGATGATGCCCAGCGTGAGCAGCGTCAAGCCTATGCCCGCCGCGTGCGAGGCGATGTCGTTGATGGTCGTCAAAGACGGCAGGCGATGAAAGATGGCGCTGAAGGTCTTCAATTTCAATTCGCGTTCCTGCAAGAGATACATCACGCTCGCCACGAAGACGACGAAGAAGGCCGCGTAAGCGAAGAGCAGCATCGTCGTGTGAATGGGGAAGAGCCAACTCGCGCCCGTCTGCGTAATCGCGCCCGTCTGCGTGTCAGTATTATTGCGCGCGATGCTCGCGCAGAATGTCAGCAGCGAGACCAGCGGGATGGTGAAACTGCCGAGCGCCAGCGTGCGATAGCGATAGAATGTCAAAAAATATGCCGCCACTAAGGTCCAGGCCAGGAAAGAGAGCGTCTCGCGCAGGCCGAAGAGAGGGTAGTGTCCGTCTTGGACCCAATCAATCACCAGCGAGGCCGTGTGCAGCACAAAACCCGCGCCGAGCGAGTACAAAGAGATACGCTCCAACGCGCGACGCTTGTTGACGAACGCGAGAATGGAATGAATGGCTGCGATTACGTAGCCCGCGAGGGCCGCAAAGAGAAGAGGTTTCATCGCTCAAACAACTGCCGCATCAGCATACACCTCATTGTAGTTGATGGACGAAACTGCGGGCAAGCCGCATGAAAATGAGGTATTGGTGCAGTGAGCCTTGAGTGAGGATGAAAGAGGCGTTCACCACCGCAGACACAGAGGGCACAGAGGACGCACAGAGTTTTAAATTCAAGCCTCTGTGCGTTCTCTGCGTCTCTTCAGCTTGCCGCCTCCGGTTCTAACCTCTACTGGTATCTTCCTTGGAAGGGACATCATTTAATAAGCGGACGATAGGGGAAGGTTCGGCATTGAAGAGCGCTGTCAGAGAGCGGCCTCCGGCTTTGAGTTTGTCCTGCAACTTACTCAGCCACCATGTGAGACAGGAGACGCGTGCCGCGAAGAGCAGGCCCTGGTCCTCGTGAGAGATGACGTTGCGCCGTAAAGAGTAGAGGTCGGAATCAATGTCGTTGGGGCCGCCTTCGATTGTGAGCGCGCAATGATAACCCTCGGCTCGCGCCTGTTCGGCTAAGGAGGCGGTGAAGCCTCCGTAGGGATAAGCGAAGGCGATGCCCTCGCTCTGCAATTGGTTTTTGATGGCGATGCGAGACTCGCTCAACTCACGAGCAACTTCGTCTGCGGAGATACTGAACAGATGTGGGTGAGAGCAGGTGTGAGAGCCAATCTTGACCAGTTGGTTCTGCTCCAACTCGCTGACCTCTTTCCAGGATAAAAATCTCTCGTCGTCGCTCAAGGCGGCGCTGCCTTTGTGGGTTCCATTCTCGCTGGCCTTGAGCGTGTCCGTGATGACGAAGACCGTCGAGGGCACACCACGTTTAGAGAGGAGCGGGGCGGCGACGGTGGCGAAATTCAGGAAGCCGTCGTCGAAAGTAACGACGACCGTGTAAGGCGGCAAAGGTTTCCGTGCGCGGCAGGCTGCGACATATTCATCAAGAGAAATAATCCCGTAGTGTCTTTGCAGGTAGCCTAAATGCTCTGCAAAGTTATCCCGGTAAACATCCTGCCCGACGTTACGGCCCGGATAACGATTAGCGTTTTCCGTGATCCCGTGATAACAAAGAATGATGACCCGATTTCGATTCCACCAGGCGGCAAAACGATGAACACCGAGAGCGCACAGGCTAGTCAGTAGAAGCTTCTTCATGAATTCGGCTCAGGACAGATTAAGGGTCGAGACACAGTGATTCCTGTCAGGTCTCGAACCAATCAGGCAAAGAGTATCTGTGAAAGCTTTTGGCAGCGGAACAAAGCTGCGATTACCGAACGGGCACTTATTAACCAATGAAGGCAGCTTACTATATGATTGATGAATATACCAAGGTCTGCCGGGCGTCCGAAGATAAAAAGGCGCTGCGATTGTTCAAGGCGCAGCGCCCTCCCGAAGAAGAAGCGGATTCGGGAGAAGGCCGCCAGACATCCTCTTTGCCTGATAATGCACAGGTAGCCTTACTCTTAAGACGTGAGACCGGGAATAAAAGTCTGAGGATTTCTACGTTAAACTGACGACAGGCGCAAAAGAATTTTAAGCATGGAGCAGGAAGTATAAGCAAACATCAAGCCCCGAATGACATCAGAAGTACCAAAGCACTTGAGGGCGCGCGTCTATTTTTTCGATGAGACGCACTATTTCTCCGGCTCGTGCCCGGTTTAGAAGTTCATCAATAGCGGTCTACACATCAAACATCAGGAGCATCCCGTCATGACATCAAGACTCACGCTCGTCTGTCTCGCCATCATCTTCGCGCTGTCGCTGGCCTTCGTCGCACAGTCACAGACGGGCAAAGATGCACAGAAGAAGAACGAGGCGAAAAAGAATGAAACGAAGAAGAGCGAGACCAAACCCTCAGAAGAACAGGACCAGGATAAGGAAGACGTTAACCCGCAGGACCTGGAGACGGTCAAGGTCAACACGAATCTGGTGACCGTCCCCGTTATCGCCAGCGACCGCGACGGCGAATATGTCCCGGACCTGCACAAGGAAGATTTCACCGTCTACGAGGACGGAGTCAAGCAGGAACTCTCCTTCTTCACCACCATTGACGAGCCTTTCCACGTCGTCCTGATGATTGATACGAGCGGCAGCACGCAGTTCAAACTCAGGCAGATTCAACACGCGGCCACCGAATTCATAGGAGAGTTACAACCCGCAGACCGCCTCAAGGTCATCTCCTTCGACGACACCGTGAGAGACCTCTGCGACTTTAGCAATGACAGGCTCTTGCTCCAGACGGCCATTCAAGGGACGAAGCCGGGGCAGGGCACAAAGCTTTACGACGCGATGAGACTGGCGCTCGATGCTCTTCGTCCAATCAAGGGACGCAGGGCCATCGTCATCTTCACGGACGGCGTTGACTGGCACAGCGATGAAGCGGACTCTGCCGAGAATCATCGCATGATTGAAGAGTCAGGCATTATCATTTACCCGATTCGCTACGATACGCGGATGGAGACCGAGCGCATGGCCCGCGAGCAGGCGCGCAACGGACAGGTCCCGCAGATTCCCGGCGGCGGCATCTTCGGCAAAGGCAGCAAGCGTGGAGGCCCGACGCCTCCGACATTTCCCGGCGGCGGTCCTTCTCAGATTCCCGGCGGCGGTGGGACCGGCGGCACGATGGGCCTGCCAATCCCGACCATCACCATTAACAGACCGGACAGAAGAGACCCTTCGGAGACGGACCCCGGCGTAGACCCTGGCCCACGCGCGCGTCGCAGGGATGATCCGAACTATCCTCAGACTCGTTCCGACGGGCGCGATGCTGATTCCAGTTATCCCGCTGGCAGACCGAATGACTCCATGACCGCCATGCTCGATGCGGCGTACAGGATGGCGGACGATTATCTGAACGACCTCGCCCTCAGTTCGGGCGGCAAAGTGACGCGCGCGGACACTCTCTCATCGCTCCCGGCGGCCTTCGCAGAGATAGCAGCGGAACTCCGCACGCAATACTCGCTCGGTTACTATCCGACCAACGCGGCGCAAGACGGCAAGTATCATAAAATTCAAGTGAAGACCGCGCGCAAAGGCGTCGCGTTGCGCGCGAGGCCGGGCTATCGCGCCCCCGATGCCAGCAAGCCGCAAAGGCGCAGGCGTTGAACGCGCTTCGTCCTTGATGAGAGAGTTGAAGTGATAACTCATATTGAGTGAGAGAGAGAAGCTGGAAACTCACCATAGAGACACAGAGCGCACAGAGTCAGCACAGAGAAGAAGATTCAAGCCTCTGTGCGTCATCTGTGCGCTCTGTGTCTCTATGGTGAATACCGCATCCCGGACACTTCTATAGCGGTTTGCAATTGCGTATGACCTTTGCGCCT
>DASYML010000107.1:0-52760 GCA_036009045.1 Pyrinomonadaceae bacterium | reverse complement strand
ATCAATGCTGCCGTCGCTGACATCCCTCCATTCCTGAGCGCCCGGAAGACGCACGCGCCGCGCTTGATATGGAGAGAGAATCACGTAACGCAAGCCTTCTTCAATGAAGAGGTCGAGCGTGCGTTCATCGCAGCCCGTTTCGGGCAACCAGAGCGACTCAGGCTCGCGCCCGAAGCGTTGACGAAAATCCGCGATGCCCCAGCGCACCTGCGTCCGCCTGTCTCGCTCGTTGCAGAGCGGGATAATGACGTGGTTGTACCCCTGTGCGATGGCGTTTCCATGCCCGCCGTGCTTGCTCACGCTCTCGCGGTCGGCCTCTAAAATCCGGCGGTAAGTATCCGGGTGATGAGACTCCATCCAGGACAGCAATGTTGGGCCAAAATTGAAACTGATGTTGGCGTAATTATTGACGATGCGTTCGACGCGCCCGAAAGAATCAACGACGCGTGCGAAGGCGTTGGGGCGATAACATTCCGTGTAGATGCGCTCGTTCCAATCATGAAAGGGACGCGCGCCCGTCTCTCTCTCGACGATGCCGGTCCAGGGATTCTCCCTCGGCGGTTGATAAAAATGTCCGTGTACGACTAAAGCTGTTCTCATGAAGCGTAGTTTCCGTCTTTACCTGATACTGATTTGATGCGCTTTGCCATCATCCGTCAAGCGCACCGCCAGCCCATCCACATCCTTATACCAGCCGTCGCCCTGCTCGCCCTGCCGGATAGCGCCCAGAGATTTTCCGTCAACCGAAACCAGGCGCGCCGCTGGGATTGATTTGAGATTAAAGACGAACTTGCGCGGCGCGGGCGCGTAACTGCCCTGCGGCGCGCTGAGATTGATTTGATAGCCTTTGCCGTTAGGCGTCACGCTGAAACTCGTACGGCGAAAGACGCCCTGCTGGTAAGCCGGGCTGGTGCCGTCGTCCTCATAGAGCGTCGTCGCAGCCTGTCCTTTATCATCCGTGTAAATCATGAAGTTGATGGGATCGAAAGGCTTCTCGCCGATGTAGTTCATCTCCGGCCCCAGCGGAATCACTCCGCCCGCGCGGACGAACATCGGCACTGTCTCAAGCGGCGCATCAACGCGCATCATCGTCCCGCCCGTATATTTTTTGCCGGTCCAATAATCGTACCATGTGCCTTGCGGCAGGTAGACCATGCGGCTCGTCTGGTTCGGTTGCAGCACGGGCGCGACCAGCAGCGCATCGCCCACCATAAATTCGTCGTCAAGGTTGAGCGTGTTGTCGTCCTCCTGGTAATTGAGCATCAACGGCCTGAAGAGCGGCACGCCCGTGCGATGCGCCTCTTCGAGCGTCGTGTAGAGAAACGGCATCATGCGATAACGCAGTTTCAAATACTTGCGTATGATGTCCTCGTAATACTTGCCGAAGCGCCAGGGTTCCTGATCATACCCGTCTTTCTCTTTATGATTGCGACAGAAGGGGAGCAGGAAAAAAATCTGGTAGGAACGCGCGAGCAGTTCGCCGTTGGCGCGGCCTATGAAGCCGCCGACATCTCCGCCGACGAAGGGTTGCCCGGACAATCCGAGCGTCCCGAACATGGGGATACTGAGCGACAGATTTTCCCAGGTGCTCGTCGTATCTCCGTTCCACATCGTCGAGTAACGCTGGATGCCAGCGTAGGCCGCGCGCGTGATGACGTAAGGGCGTTTGTCCGGTTGGAGCCTTTCCAGTCCCTCGCGCGTGGCGCGGGCCATGAGCAGGGCGAAGACGTTGCGATTCTTGGCGTGCGTGGAATTTTCGCCCTCGTCGTAAGAGACGACATCCATCTGATTCTTGCCCGTCTGGTCCACAAAATCCGAAGGCTCGTTCATGTCGTTCCAGATACCGGACACTCCCTGGTCCAGATATGCGCGATGCAGGTCGCCCCACCACTTGCGCGCGTCGGGGAGAGTGAAGTCAACGAAGACGCTATCGCCCGGCCACACCTTGGGATTGAAAAGCTGGCCGCCCTGCCGCTTCTGAAAATAGTTTTTCTCCAAACCCTGATTCAAGACGTAATAACTTTTATCCTGTGGTTCAAGTTCAGGATGAGTTGAAGCGGCTGGTTGATTGCTCGCGCTCGGAGTCTGGTATTTCACGCCGGGGTCAACGATGGTGATGATTTTGACGCCCTGCGACTTCATCTTGTTGATGAAACCCTTTGGGTCCGGGAAGCGTTTCGTGTCCCAGGTAAAGACGCGGTAAGCCTGCATGTAATCAATGTCCAGATGCAGCACATCCAGGGGCAAGTCTCTCTGGCGATACTGGCGGACGACTTCCTCGGCCATCGTGTCGGGGTAATAGCTCCAGCGACTCTGTTGATGTCCGAGCGCCCACATCGGCGGCAGGGGCATGTGTCCCGTCAGTTCCGCATAGCGGCCCAGTATTTTTTTGATGGACGGTCCCTGAAAAAAATAATAGTTCATCTCGCCGCCTTCGGCTGCGAACATGGCGAACTGCTGCGTTGACTTTCCGAAATCGAAATAGCTGCGATAACTGTTATCGAAAAAGATGCCGTAGGCCGTGCCCTTCTGCAATCCTATGTAGAACGGGATGGTCTGATAGATAGGGTCTTTGCCCTCGCCGTAAGCGGGCGTGTCGGAATTCCAGTTGATGAAGGACCCTCGCCGCTTGTCGAGCCGGGCGGCCTTCTCACCGAGACCGTAATAGTGTTCGTCGAAACCGATTTTCTTGGCGACGGCGATCATCTGTCCGGCCTTCGGGTCAAACTGCATCCCTGCCATCTTCCCGCTCGCATCAAACATCATCGGTCGCTCGTCCGCGTTGATAAGCTCGTGCGTCTTCGCGTCTCGAAATTCGATGAGCAGGGGAGCGCGCTTGACGACGACCTCCAACTCGTCGGTCGTGATGGTGATGGCATCCGCGCCTTCCGTCAGATTCCAGCGCGGGACATCCCAACTCTCCCTCGCGATGGCCCAGGAATGGTCGCGCTCAGGGAGAGGCTTGCGAAAACTGGCCCGCACGCGTATCAGGTCCGGGGCCAGCATCGTCAAACTGACTTGCGACTTATCCTGACAGTTAATCGTCAGGGCCGACGCGCTCCGGCTCAGATTCGCCACCGGGCCAATCGGGTCCATGTTATTGATGTCCTGCGCCTCGATCGCCACGTCTCCGCAAAGAACTATCAGCAGGCAATAAACCGCGATGAGTGTTTTATTCATATCAATCCTTAGAGCAGTGACAAGTGACGAGTGACCAGTGACGAGTTAAAACAAGTTCTTCTTCTTGCTTGTCACTCGTCACTTGTCACTGCTGTGAAAAGGCTATGTGTGCCGCGCCGAGGAGACCCGCGTCGTCGCCGCGTTCGGCGCGGAGGATTTGCGCGCGTTGGGCGGGGATGGGAAAGGCGCGTTGGGCTATCTGCTCGCGCAGGTGCCCGACGAATAAATCCCAACCGGCAGCGACGCCGCCGCCGATGACGATGGCTTCCGGGTTGATGACATTGATGAGGCTCGCCAGCCCTATGCCCAGGTAGACGCCCATCCGGCGAAACACTTCGAGCGCCATCTCGTCACCTTCGAGACCGGCCAGGTAAACTTTCTCTGCCGATAAATCTTCGCTCGTGTGGAGAGGCGAGTTCGGATAACGCGGGCTGGCCTCGCGCGTCATGCGGACGATGGCCGTGGCCGAAGCGTAGACTTCCAGACAGCCACGGCTCCCGCACGGGCAGGCCACGCCGAACGGCTCGACGCCGACATGCCCGATCTCTCCCGCCGCGCCGTCAGCCCCGCGCCACAGCTTGCCGTCTAAGACCAGACCGCCGCCCACGCCCGTCCCCAGCGTGACACAAATAATGGTCCTGTGACCGCGTCCCGCGCCCTGCCACATCTCACCGACCGCCGCCGCGTTGGCATCATTTTCCAGGACGGCGGGCAAGCTCAACTCGCTCGTCAGCGCGGCTGCCAGCCGAAAGCCGTCGAGGCATGGCACGTTAGGCGCTTTCGTGACAATGCCCGTTTCGGTCTGCACAGTGCCGGGCACGACGACGGAGATGGCACGAATCTTTGCGCCTCTCTCCTTCGTGCGACTCTCGCACTCGCGCGCCGCCGCGACGATGGCGCGCACGATCTCGTCAGCCTTTTCCGCCTTCGGCGTGTGCTGCTTGACGCGTTCGTGTATGTGCCCGCTCGCATCAACCGTCGCGGCGCGCAGGTGTGTGCCGCCGAGGTCCGTGGCGAGGACCAGTTCGGATTCCGAATTTATATCGCTCATCAATCGTTCTGAATTGTCCATCTTATCTTAACCGGCATGCGTCTTCTTAAATCAGCGCGTGACAAAAAAGTTCCTCTGACTACTTAACAGTTGAGGCGGCCATCTTTGACTGACGAGCGTAGCGTGCCGCCACGATGTCTGGCGTTTCCAGATTGCGGCCCTTTTCGAGATTGACCGCGAGACGTATAAACTGGGCCATAGACCAGGCGAGCGGCGTCGCGGAGCCTGTGCCCGACCCAAAACGCAAATTCGCGCGCGGACTCTGCCTGCGGTCCCAGACCTGCTCCGCGATCATCCCGCCCTCGTTAGCGAATTTCATCATCGTCAAGAGACGCTCGCGCGCCGCCAACGGACGCCCGCGCGCCAGTTCATACTCGCCGCGCTCGCCCGTCAACAGCGTCCACACACGCCCGACCCCGTTCCTTCCATCATACGGCCCGCCGTCCGGCCTCTCTCCATAGGCGTCATGATTATACCTGTACCAGCCAGCGCCCTGCGGCGTCTCTACCTTTATCAACTTATCAACCTGCGCCAGCGATTGAAGGATGAGCGGGTCGTCCGCACGCTTGATGCCGAGCCGGACCAATTCCAGGAATCCCGCGTCAACTATCTCTCGTTCATCAAAGCTGCCGCCGCCGCTGTTTATCTCAATCTTCGCGCCGTCGTTCGGGTCATCATTATCCGAGATACGCAGGTAATAATTCTTGCCAGCGTGCGGTCCCGTTGTCGTCGCGGTCCAGTGGTCCACTTCGCTGGTCCATTTATCCGCCGTCTCAAGGTAAGTGTCCCGCGCCGCCTGGTCTCCGTTGAGCCGCGCAATCTCCGCCGCGCAGACGAGTCCCGCAATCAACGCCGCGATGGTCGAGGGTGAATAGCCGGGCTTTTCCTCCCAGCGCTCCTGCTCCGTGCGTGGGCCAAGACGCAGGAGACTCTGCGCCGCAGGCTCTATATGTCGCTTCCATGTTTCCGCGTCCGCGCGTCCGAGTTGATAAGCGAGGATGAGCGGGTAGGCCGTCTCGTCTAGTTGGAGCGAGCCGCCGATGGCCTTGCCGTCAACCCTGGAGTTTTGCGGAAAGGTGCCGTCCGGCTTTTGCTGGACCTGAAATAAATAATCGAGCGTCCTCTCCGCAGATGCCTTGTCGCCCATCGCCAGAAAGGCCGTTGCCGCATGATATAAATCGCGCGCCCAGACGGCATGATAGCCGCTCACCGTCGGCTCGTTGGCGTTTGGCCCACCGCCCCAAGGAATCGAAGGCGAAGCTATCCCGGCTCCCCTGTACGTCTTGTCTTCGAGCGCTTTGAGGACCATCGCCGCGATGTTGAACTGGCGCGCGTATGGCGGCCCGACCCTGTGCAGCGACGCGATGTATTGATGCCAGCCCGTAGAATATTCAGAGAGCGCTCGGGCAAAAGTTTTGTGCAAAGAGGCACGCGCGTTGGCCGTCGCCTCCGATGCGTTTTTGCCGAAGGAGAGGGCGAGCGTCACAGGCGCGTCAGTTTTGACGCGTGCCGTCTGGACCACATTTCCATCCGCCGCGCGCCCGTAGTGCTTGAGAGTCAAGCCCTCTCGCAATTGCTTGAGACCGTCGCTCGTGCCGAGATAGCCGCTGGTCGTTTCAATGAAGCCCGTGCTTGAGACGAGCGCCGAGGCGACATCCTTATCCGAGGCGAGCAGCGCGTTTCCTTCTGTCCAGGCCGTGTCGTGCATCCCGCTATTATTGAGCGACGGGTCGTAATAAAGATAAAGATAAAACCGCTTCCCGCGACTCGCACGGAATCGCACGTCAATCAAAATAGTGTTGCGCTGCGGGTCCGTCGTGTAAGTCTTGGTGATGGTGTAGTCTCCGCCGCGCGCCGTGTTGACCTGGCGAAAGATGAGAGAGCGCGTATCCGTCAATTCAAGACGATGGACCATATCTTCGCTCTCGACCTCGACGCGTTGGTGGTCCTGTGAAACGACGATGAACTGCAAAGCGTTCGTGTTCGGCACATCCAGCGTCGGGTAATAAGCCTCTGTCATGACGCCGTTGGAGAGCGTGAACCAGACCTTCGAGGCGTCCGTCTGCGACGTGCCGAAACCGTCCTTCGCCGCGCCGGGCCAGTGAGCATCCGCCCCCGGCGCTCCGGGTGTCTGCGCGCACACATTAACGGGGATGAGGAGCAAGCATAAAAGCAGTCCAAGGTCCAAGGTCCAAGGTCCAAGGTCGAAGACGTTGCGTCTCAAGTCATGCTTTGAATCTGGGCCAGTAATCTTCAGAGATAGTCCGTTGGGCCTTGGACCCTGGACCCTGGACCCTGGACCTTGGACTCTCACGAGACTTTGGACTCTTGCGAGACTTTGGACCTTGGACACTATTTAGCCCTTCCGGCGTCCGAGCATATCGAGTCCGACGGCTGCCACGAGAATCGCGCCCTTGACGATGTCCTGTATGTAGTTCTCCACGTTCTTGAGAGACATGCCGTTATCGAGGCTCGCCATAAAGAGCGCGCCGAGACACGCGCCGAAGACCGTCCCGCGCCCGCCCATGAGGCTCGCCCCGCCGATGACGCAGGCCGCAATCGCGTCCAGTTCGAGCAGCACGCCCGCATCCGGCGAACCGCTCCCGACGCGCGCCGTATAGATGATGCCCGCGACCCCGGCCAGCGCGCCCATGATGCAAAAGACGGCCAGGATATGACCGCGCAGGTTGATGCCCGAAAGACGCGCCGCGTCAGGGTTGCCGCCGATGGCGTAGAGGTAACGACCGAACGTCGTGTTCTGCGTCAGGAAGGCTCCGGCGAGCGCGACGGCGAGCAGAATAATGACGGGGACGGGCACGCCCGCGTAAGCGTTCAAGGTCAGGATAAAGCCCACGATGACGGCTGAAGGGATGATGATGCGCAGCACCAGGCTGAGGGTGCTCGAAGGAGTCAGGCCGTGACGCTTGCGCGCGCGATTGCTGCTCACGTTGAGCCACACGATGGCGGCCACGGAGACGACGGCGATGGCGAGACCCGCCCACTTCGGCACGTAATTCTGTCCTATGTCCTTGAACGTTTGCAGCCCGACCGGAATCGTGTTGCCCTGGGTCAGACCCTTAATCACACCGCGCCACGCGAGCAGACCGCCGAGCGTGACGATGAAGGCGGGGATATTGGCGTAAGCCGTCAACGTGCCGTGGAACGCGCCGATGAGGATGCCGACCATGATGGCCGCGAGCATCGCCGGGATGAGTCCGAAGCCGTGCCACGTCAGCGCAATCGCCGCCAGCCCGCCCGTCAGTCCGACCAGCGCGCCGACCGAGAGATCAATCTGTCCCGTCACGATGACCATCAGCATCCCGACGGCCAGCACGCCCGTCACAGCCGTCTGTCGCATGAGGTTGGAAAAGTTGCGCGCCTCCAAAAAGATGCCGCCCGTCGCGTAGGTAAAGATGACCCAGATGGCGATGAGGGCGAAGACCATCGTGTAAGCACGCAGGCTGTCCGTCGGAATTTTGAAACGACCGATCTGCGCCTGCGGCGTCATGTCCGCTGTGGTCGGCGGGCGGTCAACGGCAGACTCGTTGGCGACTGGCTCACTGGTACTCCGGCTCATGATATTGGAGACCTCCCAAATAAAATTTGAACGAGGAAGAGCAAGGATGAAGGATGAAAGAAGAATGATTCAAGTTGAAATAGTCACACTCTCATCCTTCATCCTTTCTACTTCATCCCTGCTCTCATGCTGCTTGTTGCATCTGGCCCGTGGCGCAGGCCATGACCTTTTCGGGCGTCGCCTGCGAGCGCGTGAACTCTCCCGTGATACGTCCTTCGTGCAGGACCAGCACGCGGTCCGAGAGGCCGAGCACTTCCGGCAGTTCGGATGAGACCAGCACGATGGCGAGGCCCGTGCTCGCCAGCTTATTTATCTGCGCGTAAATCTCCTGCTTCGCGCCGACATCTATCCCGCGCGTCGGCTCGTCCAGAAAAAGCACGCGCGGTTTGGTCAACAGCCACTTCGCCAGCACGACCTTCTGTTGATTGCCGCCGGAGAGCGTGCCCGCGACGATGTAGACGTTGCGCGCCTTAACGCGAAGGTCGCGCGACATGCGCTCGCCCGCCGCCGCCTCCGCATCCGCATCCGTGACGAAGCGCCCGGAGACGTGAGGCAAAGAGGCCAGCGTCATGTTATTCAAAATCGTCTGGTCCAGGACGAGACCGAAACGCTTGCGATCTTCCGTGACAAAGCCTATTCCGTACTTAATCGCTTCCGCAGGATTGGAGACGCGCACGGGCCTGCCTTCGATGAGCACCTGCCCGCGCACCCGCCCGGCATGCGCGCCGAAGAGCGCCATCAAGAGGTCGCTGCGTCCCGCGCCCATCAATCCCGCTATCCCCAGAACTTCGCCGCGCTTAATATTGAAACTGACGCGGTCCACTAAAAGTTTTCCCGGCACGTTCGGGTCTTCGACCGTCACGCCGCGCACTTCGAGTACGGTCTCGCCCGGCTCGTGCGCGGCTTTCGGAAAAATATCTCCGACCTCGCGCCCGACCATCCGTGCGATGACGCGCGGTTGGTCCAACGCGCTCGCGGCTTCCGTCCCGACCGTGCGCCCGTCGCGCAAGACAGTGATGCGGTCCGAGAGGCGAAAGACTTCTTCCAGTTTGTGCGAGATGTAGACCATCCCGACGCCGCGCTCGCGCAGTTGGTTGAGAATCGAGACGAGCGTTTCGACCTCCGCATCCGTGAGCGCGGCGGTCGGCTCATCCAGGACCAGAATACGCGCGTCCTGCGAGAGGGCCTTGGCTATCTCTACGAGTTGCTGCTGGCCTATACCCAGATTGCGGACGGGCGTGCGCGGGTCAATCGGCAGCCGCAGGTCCGCGAGCAATTGATGCGCGCGGCGGTAGAGTTCTCCCCAGCGCACGACGCCGAACTTGCGCGGCGCGCGGCCCAGAAAAATATTTTCGCCGACGGTCATATCTTTGACGAGCGAGAGTTCCTGGTAGACGACGGCGATGCCTGCGCTCTCCGCCTGTCGAATATTGCCGAAGCGCTGCGACTCGCCTTTGATGCGAATCTCGCCGCCGTATTCTGGATACGGATAGACGCCGCCGAGCACCTTCATCAAGGTTGACTTGCCCGCGCCGTTCTCCCCCACCAGCGCGTGAATCTCTCCCGCGTAAAGATCAAAGGTCACGCCGTCGAGGGCGCGCACGCCCGGAAACGTCTTCGTAATCTCGCGCATCTCCAGAAGCGGAGTCTTCTCTGTGCTTGCCATATTCAAAGCTCCGGCGAAAACTTTAGGGCACTTCGCGTTTCAATCCAGATGAGACTGCTTGAAGAACCTTCACCACAGAGACACAGAGGACACAGAGGACGCACAGAGATTTGTCTGATTAACTCTGTGCTGACTCTGCGCTCTCTGTGTCTCTGTGGTGAATAACATTTGCGCTAAACTCAAGTTAAGTTGGTCCTAGAACAGTGAGAACAATGAACCCAGGACGGCGATGATGAGGCTGCTTCCTGTCTTTCGCTCATCGCTCGCGGTGGTCTTGGGCCACTGGTCCTTCGGCACGTTCTGGTAGACGGCTTCGAGCTTTTGATAACCGTCCTTGATGATCGTCTGGTCAATGTTCTTCTTATCCACGGAGATTGGCTCCTGTAGAATTGAAGGGACATCCTTCTTGCCGTTGTTGATTTTGTCTTTGGCATCCACCGTTTCGTGATGGGCCAGACTGATGGCAGCATCAACGGCTGAGTCCGCGAGCGGCTTGATGGGTTTGTAGATGGTCATGGACTGCTTGCCCGCGACGATGCGCTGGCAGGCCGCGAGGTCCGCATCCTGTCCCGTGACGATGACCTTGCCAGCGAGTTTCTGCCCCTCCAAGGCTTCGATAGCGCCGCCTGCCGTGCCGTCATTGGAAGCGACGACGGCGACGATATTATTGTTGTTCTGCGTCAGGGCGTTCTCCACTATGTTGAGCGCCTCGATGGCTTTCCACTCTTTCGCAAACTGGTTGGCGACGATTTTGATTTTGCCGCTCGCGACCGCCGGATCAAGCACTTTCATCTGTCCCTGGTTCAAGAGTATCGCGTTGTTGTCCGTCTCCGAACCTTTGACGAGCACGTAGTTCCCCGTCGGCGCGTAGTCCAGGGCATACTGCGCCTGCATCTCGCCAATCTTCGACACCTGATGAGAGACATATAGATCAACGTCGCTGTTTCTGATGAGCCGGTCATAGCTAATGACGGGGACGCCCTGCCGCTTAGCAGACTCGACGATGGAGGCCGCGATTTCGCCGTTGTGCGGCGCGACGAGAAGCACATCCACGCACTGCGTGAGGAGATTCTCCGCCTGTTGCGTCTGCACTTTATCATCGCCGTTGGCGACCTGTACGATGATCTGCGCGCCACGTTCTTTGCCACGAGCCTCGACCAACTCTTTATCGCGCTGCCAGCGTTCCTCTTTGAGCGTGTCCATCGAGAAACCAATCTTGACAGGCCCGTTGGGATTTCTCTGGCACTGCCCGCTCGCGCCTTTGCCTCCGCCGCTATCCTGTGGCCCACTGACGCATCCGGCCATCAACAACGCCGCGATGAATATGAGAGTGAATAACCCTTTCTCGTTTCGCATCCTCTGATTCCTTCCTTTCTGAGCATTAAATCTTCTTTGACGTTCGATTTAAAAATTCGGGTAGTGGTCCAGTTTAGACTTGAGTGAATCGGACGTTGTGATTCACCACCTTAGACACAGAGCGCACAGAGTCAGCACAGAGGCTTGACTTCTTTTCTCTGTGCGTCCTCTGAGTCCTCTGTGTCTGCGGTGGTGAACGCTGCATTCATCCTCCCTCAACTCAAATTGGACCACTATGAAAATTTCACTTAACCGCGCGCCGGAAAACTCGGAAGCCCCACGCGTCCAGCGAGAGCGCCGGAAGGCTGGCGAGCGAGCGCATCTTGCGCGCGTTGTCCGGCGCGGGCGCGTCCGGCGGCAGGGGCGGCGCGATGTCCGGCGTGATGTCCTGGAAAGCCTCGCCGCCCTCCGTGACCACCGTCCCGACGAACGAGCGGTTCGAGAAATTAATCGCCACGAGCAATTCCTCGCCCTGCCCGCGCCGCAGGTAAGTGACGACGCGTGACTCGTCGCCGTTGTGCAGCCACTCCACACCCCCACGGCGCAGGGCCGCGTGTGCGCGCCGGAGCGCGATGAACTCTTGATAGAAACGCGGGAACTGCGGGCGACGCTCGCTGATGCCCCAGAGGATCGGGATTCTCTCGAAGAGCGCGGGCGCGCCTGACTCCGCAGTATCACCGACCTCCATCCCGTTGTAGAGCATCGGCACGCCGTCGAGCGTGAAGACAAACGCGGAGGCCGCGAGCGCGCCCTTCTCGCCAAACCGCGCGATAGCACGTCTCTCATCATGATTATCCGAAAAGCGCATGTGCAGCGCCCCGCGTTCAAATTTCGCGCTCTCATCTTCCCACGCGGCGCGTAAAGCCGTGGCGGGCATGTCGCCCATCAGTACGTCCGTCAGCGTGGAGTGCAGGGGCCAAGAGTAATCAAGGTCGAAAGCTTTGGCGAGCAGGTCCGGCTCGTGCCATTCGGCGAGCATCACTATCTCAGGCTTGATCTTCTCCAACTCCGTGCGCGCGTGCTCCCAGAAATTCGTCGGAATCATCCCCGCCACATCGCAGCGAAATCCGTCCAGATCATACTCGCGCAGCCAGTGCTTGAGCATCTCTGTCATGTATTGTCTAAGCTGCGGATTATCATAATTGAGGTCCGCGACATCCACCCAGTCCGGGTTCGGCGGGATGACTTTGCCGCTCGCGTCGCGCGTGTAAAAATCCGGCGTCTTCATCATCACACTATCCCAGCCCGTGTGATTCGCCACGATGTCAATGATGACTTTCATCCCGCGCTTGTGAGATTCCCGGACCAGTCGTTTGAGATCATCCTGCGTCCCGTAAGCGGGGTTAACGGCGTAGTAATCCTGCGCGGCGTAAGGACTGCCGAGAGTTCCCTTCTTCTTCAACTGGCTGATGGGATGGACCGGCATGAGCCACAGGATATTGACGCCGAGTTCCTTCAAGCGGTCGAGTTGGTCCGTCACGCCGTTGAAATTCCCGCCGTCCGAAAAGTCTCGCTCGAAGATTTCGTAAATCACGCCGTCGCGCACCCAGGCGGGGCTGCTGCGCGCGGGCAGTTTGGAATAGTCAACAGCCTTTGCGGGTTGCTGCGCGTTGGCCCAACCGCACGCCGCGCAGAACATCAACCCAGCCATCAACGCGCGCAAGCCTTCACGAAAGGCACGCCATCCAAACGGGCCGCAACGGCTCGACAGATGCGCGACGACGCGCGCGGACGTGCGCGGATTTTTTGTGACTCTGCTCTTCGTTCGACTCGAAATCATGGCTCTCTCTGCTCACTTCTCATCAATCAACCCCGTGCTCGGCACTGGCTGCGCTGTGACAGGCGGAATCAAAGGCTCATGCTCATCGCCTCTCAAGACCGCACCGACGGGCACGCGGTCCGCGACATCGCGGACGATGGAGACCAGCGCCGCCGCGACCAGCAGGCACGCGCCTCCGAGCATCACGACATAGAGCGGGTTGTTGTTGAAGACATGCTTGACGAGCGGCTGGAAGGTCAACGCCGCAACGATCTCAGGAATCACGATGAAGAAATTGAAGACGCCCATGTAGACGCCCATCCGCGCGGGCGGCAACGCACCGGACAAAATCGCATAGGGCATAGAGAGAATCGAGGCCCACGCGATGCCGACGCCGACCATCGTTAAGAGAAGCACCATCCTGTCGTGAATCAGGTAGACCGAGAGCAAGCCTATGCCGCCGCAGATGAGCGCCAGAGCGTGTACGGTCTTGCGACTGGTGGCCGCCGCCAACTTTGGCAGGACGAAGGCGACGGCGAAGCAAACGACCGAGTAAACAGCGAAGCAGACGCCGCCCCACTCGTTGCCCGCGTCCTTCAAAACCCTCTGCGCCGGATCGTCCAGATTAGTCACCCCGTAAACCTGCTGCGCCGTGGTGAGACCGAAAAATATCCACATGCAAAAGAGACCGAGCCAGGTAAAAAGTTGAACTACTGCCAACTGCTTCATCGTCGTCGGCATCTCTCGCAGGGTCTGAAAGATTTCCTTGAACCAGTTGGCGAGGCCGCGCGTCTCTGCGCGCTTACGCTCAAACTCAGCAATGTCATCCGGCGGATATTCTTTGGAAGTAAAGATCGTCCACATGACCGCGAACAGGAGGGCGAAGGCTCCGAGTTGAAAGGAATATTTGACGGTCAAAGGCACGCTGCTCGTCGTCGCATCATGGACGCCCATTTGACGGAAGAACCACGGCAGCGCGCTGGCAATCGCGGCCCCCGCGCCGATAAAAAAACTCTGCATCACGAAGCCCGTCGTGCGCTGGTCCGGGTTCAGTTTGTCCGCGACGAACGCGCGGAATGGTTCCATGCTGATATTGACGCTCGCATCCAGCAGCCAGAGAAAGAGCACTGCCATCAGGACGAAGGATGAATAGGGCATGAAGAATAAGGCAGCCGCAGTTAAAATCGCGCCGACCAGAAAATAGGGTCTGCGCCGCCCCAAACGATTCCAGGTGCGGTCGCTCATCGAGCCGATAATCGGCTGGACGATGAGCCCCGTCAGCGGAGCGGCCAGCCAGAGAATCGGAATGTCATCGGTGCTGGCCCCAAGATTCTTGAAGATATTGCTCATGTTGGCTTGCTGTAAGCCGAAAGCAAATTGAATCCCGAAGAAACCGAAACTCATATTCCAGATTTGCCCGAAGCTCAAACGCGGTTTCTGCATCTTCTACGCCCCCTCATAAGTCCAAGGTCCAAGGTCCAAAGTCAAAAACAAAACCGCAGCCCGTGATGCATGGTGATTGGTCCAAAAATATCCGGCCCGGTCCACATCGCTCAACCAACGACCTTGGACCTTGGACTTTGGACTCATACTTTATTTCACCGTCAGGACGCTGGCCGAGCGCGCTGGCAACTCTACGTGCAAACGCCCGTTTAAAACCTTCGTGTCCTTGACGACGTTGAGCCGGTCGGAGAGCGTCGTGCCGTCCGCCAGCTTTGTTGGCCCAACATCGAATTCGACGGTCGCCGGTTTGGTATCGTTATTGAAAACAATTATAACCGACGCGCTGCGAGTCGTGCGCGCATACGCGTACTGCTGGTCCGAAACATAGAGCGTGCCTAGCGTGCCTCGTCTTAAAGGCTCAAGCTCTGCGTGCAAGCGTGCCATGCGGCGTATGTGTTCAAAGACATCCTGCTCTTCGGGCGTGCGTCCCGCCCTGGTAAAAGCGTTGCGCTTGTCGCCGGGAAAGCCGCCGGGAAAATCCGCGCGCGTCGTCGGCTCGTCCGGCCCGGTCATCGCCAGTTCGTCGCCGTAATAAATTTGCGGGACGCCGCGCGTCGTCAGCAGGAACGTGTATGCCAGTTTCAACCCGGCGGCGGTCGCTCCCTTCTCGCTCATGAAACGCCCGTCGTCGTGGCCTCCGGCCAGCGTCACAAGAAGGCCGGGGTCCGTGTAGAGATAATCGCGCGCCAGCATCTGCGGCACTTGTTTAAGGTCCTGCCCTTCTGCGAAAGCGTGCCTCACGGCGTAGAAGAGAGGGAAATCCAACAGCGAGTCCAGCCCTGAATCCACGCCGTCGAATCTCGTTCGTCCTCCCTGAAAAAAAGATGTGTGAACGACATCTCCATCTTTAACTTCGCCGAAGACTCTGAAGTTCGGATACTCTCGCTTGATGGCGGCCATCCAGTCGCGCCAGAAACTATTAGGCACGTACTGCCAGGTATCCTCGCGTATCCCGTCGAGGCCCGTGACGCCTATCCACCAGAGCGTGTTCTGTATTTCATAACGCGCGGTCTCTTCATCGTTCTGGTTGAGGTCCGGCAGAAAGTCCAGAAACCAGCCCTCCATCGTCTCGCGTTTAATCAGGGGGTCGGGTCTGGGGTCGTGCAGCGCCCAGGTCTCGAAAACATTCTTGAGATGCGAAGCGCGCGTCCCGTTGTACCAAGTGGGCGTCGGCGAATCTTCAACCCAGGGGTGATATGGCCCCGTATGATTGGCGACCTCATCCTGTATCACCTTGATGCCGAGCTTGTGCGCCTCTTCGACCAGTTCGCGCAATTTTTGCAGCGTGCCGAAATGCTCTTCGACGCCGTAAAAGTCTATCGCCCCGTAACCGTGAAAGCCCGTCGTCGGCCCACCCTCTTTTTTCTCAATCTCATCAAGATGATTAACGTTGTCGTACCAGGGCGTGAGCCAGATGGCCGTCACGCCGAGGTCTTTCAAGTACGGAAGACGATTGATGATGCCCTGTAGGTCTCCGCCGTGATAACGAAATTTATGCGCGCGGTCGTAGAGACCTGGCGACTGCGGCGGATTGTTGTTCGCTTGATCGCCATCGCTAAAGCGGTCCAGCATAATCAGGTACATCACGTCGTCCGGCGAGAAGCCCTGAAAGCGTCCCGCGCGACCGAGCGGTTCGGAGACTTCAAAAGGAGCATCCGCCATTCCATTCGCAGTCGTGATGCGAAGTGCGCGCCCGCCCGGCTTTATTGACGGGTCAATCAACACGTCAACGAAAAGATACGTGCCCGCCGCATTGACACGCACGAGGCCCGTCTTGATTCCCGCCCCGACCGCTTCGACACGCGCGCCATTCAGATTGCGCCCGCGAATCAAAACACGCACCGGATTAATCGAATGACCTACCCACCAGTTCGGCGGCTCCACCTTCAACACCGCCGGAGAATTCTGCGCCGCACACACCCCCAACGCGCACAGCAGCAACACGAAAGCCGCCGCGCATCTTGAGAAATTTTTAAGTTGGCCCATGTTCATGCTTTTAATAAGACTGACAAACTCATCTTCGACAAACTCTTTATCGGACGATGCATCGCTTTCAGGGAAACATGATTCGTCCGAATCATCCCTGAAGGGGATGCATATGATAGCCGGGGCAACGCCCCCGGACACATCATCCACCTCAATCCGACCCTGTAAGGGTCGCACCCTCAAGGCCCGCTTCAATCCCACAAATACTTCTCTTCATACTCGACATCATACTTCTTCAGAAACTCCATCAACTCCGCCTCAAATGATCTGGTCTGATGTTTCTCTTTTTGGCGCGCGATATAATGCTTCAACGCCTGCACGTTCGATTCTCCAATGGAGAAAGCTCCATAACCATCCTGCCAGCTAAAATTTCTGAACGCCGGGCCTTTCGTCTTGATTCATTTCGAGCTACTCTTTTTCAACTCTGCCATCAATGAACTAAGCGCGATATTTTTCGACTGGGAGATAAGAATATGCACATGATTGGCCGTTCCGTTAATTGCCATCAAGCGTGAATTCTGGTTCTCGATAGTTCCCGTCATATATGAAAAGAGTTCCGGCTCAATTTCCGTTGCGATTAAAGGCGCGCGATGTTTCGTCGAAAAAATAACGTGAACCAAAAGGCTGACTAACGTTTGTGCCATCAACGTTCCCTCCTTACGAGTGGATGTGCGACCTTTTCAGGGTCGGAACTTTTTGACGGCATATCTCCGGGGGCGTTGCCCCCGGCTATCACATGCATCCCTTTCAGGGATGATTCGCATTTTTACTGTTCGTGTCCTCCCAAGTCTTCTAACTCTTTTCTTCCGTCTTCGGGACTCGCCCGTAAATCTCCGTCAAGCCTTTGAGGCGTTGGCCCAGTTGGGACGTGAGGGCGTCTGCTTTGTAGCGCCAGGCCCAGTTGCCGGAAGTGGTGTTGGGAAGATTCATGCGCGCTTCCGTGCCGAGGCCGAGCAGGTCCTGTAGAGGGATGATGGCGATACTGGCGACAGAGGCGAGGACCGCGCGTATGAAGTCCCAGTGAATCTCCGCGCCGGAGGAATCTAGATACTTGAGACAGAACTCTCTTTCGCGCTGGACCTGCGCGGCATCCCTGGTGGAGCCTGCCCCGGCCTCGCTCTTGAACCAGCCAATGGTCGTGTCGTTATCGTGTGTGCCTGTGTAGACTACCACGTTGTGATGATAGTTGTGCGGGAGGTCTTGATTTGTTGGGTCGCCGCCGAACGAGAATTGCAGGATACGCATCCCCGGAAAACCGAAATCATCTCGCAGGGTTTCGACATCCGGCGTAATCACGCCGAGGTCTTCGGCGATGATGGGCAGTTGGCCCAGCGCACGCCTGATGGCCTCGAACAATTCCCTGCCGGGCGCATTAACCCATTGCCCGCGTTCCGCCGTTTTATCGCCGCCGGGAATCTCCCAGCAGGCAGCGAAGCCGCGAAAGTGGTCTATGCGAACGATGTCTATGGTGTGCAGCGTGGCGCGCACGCGTTCTATCCACCAGCGAAAATCGTCCGCGATCATGTGCTCCCAGTTGTAGAGCGGATTGCCCCAGAGTTGGCCCGTCGTGCTGAAATAATCTGGAGGCACGCCCGCCACGACGAGGGGCACGCCCTGCTCGTCGAGTTTGAACTGTTCAGGGTGCGTCCATACGTCCGCTGAATCCTGCGCGACGAAGATGGGTATATCGCCGATGAGTTTGACGCCGCGCGTGTTGGCGTAAGACTTGAGCGCGAACCATTGTTTGAAAAAGAGAAACTGGTAAAACTTTTGCGCTTCTATCTCTTCACGCAAACGCTCGCGCGCCTGCGCCAGCGCGGATGTCTGGCGCTGCTTCAGCGGCTTCTCCCATTCATTCCAGGCGACGCCTCCATGCTCATCCTTGAGCGCGCGAAAGAGCGCGTAATCATCGAGCCAGGAGGCAGCGAACTGGCAGAAGTTCTCGAAGTCATGACGCAGGTTCTGGTTCGTCGTCTTCTTAAAATTAAGGAAAGCCTGTCGCAGCAAAGGCTGCTTGAATTCGAGCGCCCCGCCGAAGTCCACAGTCTCTTCCACAAAAGCGGGAGCAGCGTCCAGCGAGGCGTTTGAGAGGAGATTTTCCCGGACCAGAAATGGCAGGCTGACGAGCAACGTGTTACCCGCGAACGCGGAGAAGGACGCGTAAGGGGAATCGCCGTAGCCCGTTGGGCCAAGCGGCAGAAGTTGCCAGAGGCTCTGGCCGCTGCTCACCAGAAAATCCACGAAGCGATAGGCTTCATCACCGAGGTCTCCGATGCCGTGCGGACCCGGCAGGGATGTGAGATGCAGAAGAATACCGCTTGAACGAGAGAAGCTCACGTTACCTCCCCGAACTCAAAGCTGTCTGATTGGAGCGATTGCACAATGTTTATATCAGAAATGCCTGAGTGCTTCCAGCACGTTTCCGCGCCCAACCTTTATTTGACGATTGAACCTGTAAGCTCGTAAGCGACGACAGTTTTCGGCGGCAGGACCAGCGTCACCTTGCCTTTGAGAACCGGCACGCTCTCTCTCTCGCCCAGCAGCGTGAAGAGACGCATCCCATCCGACCCGTCAATCATCCGCGCATCGAAGGAGATGCGCTTCTGCGTCGCGGCGCGATTGACGGCGATGACGAGTATTTCCGTCTCACTCCTGCGCGCATAGACGTAAGCATCATCGTCGTAAGCCAGATCAATCAGGCGGCCACCGCGCAAGGCTCCGTGCTCGCGCCTTAAGCGAAGCCAGTCGCGTGTCCATTCGTACATACGCTGCTCGCGCGCATCGCGCCCGCTTTTCTGGAAAGCGTCGCGCGCATCGCCCGGAAAGCCGCCGGGAAAGTCCCTGCGATTGTCCGGGTCGTCCATGCCTTCCAACGCTATCTCGTCGCCATAATAAAGCTGCGGCGTGCCCCTCACGCTCAACAGAAAAGCCGTGTGCAGCATCGCGCCTTCGAGCGTCATCTTCTCCAGCGAGACGGTCCGGCGCACGTCATGATTGCTGAGCATCGTCGTCAATTTGTTCGGGTCTGGATAGAGCGCGTCGTACTTCAAACTATCGCGCAGGGCGCGCACGGGCTTCAAGCCCCTGAAGACATCCAGGGAGGTCTGCCATAAAGGAAAATCGAAAACGGAATCCAGCCTTGTATCAACTCCGTCCCAACCCTCACGCCCGCCGATGAAAAAAGATGTGTGAACGGGGTCGCGGTCAAACACTTCCCCGACCATCCACATCTTCGGATACTGGCGATGCAGCGCGCTCAACAAATCATGTATGAAGGGACGCGGCATGTATTGAATCGTGTCCTCGCGGATGCCATCCACGCCCGTCATGCCGACCCACCAGAGAGCGTTTTGTATCTCGTAGCGAGACACCTCCGGCTCTTCCTGATTCATGTCCGGCAGGTCATCCGCGAACCAGCCGTCGAGCGTGGGCCTGCGTTCAATTTCCGAGGCGTGCGTTGAGAGCAACGTATCACCGCGAAAAGGATTCTGCGGATGGCTCTTGAGCGTGCCGTGAAACCAGTCTTCGAGCGGAGAGTCCATAGCCCATTCGTGATGCACGCCGATATGATTGGCAACCTGGTCCTGTATCACTTTCAAGCCGAGGGCGTGCGCTTTCTGGACCAATTCCCGCAGGGTCTGCATGTCGCCGAAGTGGTCTTCGACGCCGTAGTAATCCGTCGCGCCGTACCCGTGATAGCTCGTGCTCGGACACCAGGGTTTATCGCAGGTGTGGACTCCGTTCCAGTTGTCGTACCAGGGCGTGAGCCAGAGCGCGGTGACGCCCAACTCTTTGAGATAGGGTAGATGATTGATGATGCCGCGCAAGTCTCCGCCATGATAACTGCGAGGATTGCGCCGTTCGTTGGCCTCCAACGGAGAGCCTGCGGGCGCGTCATTCGACGCGTCGCCGTTGCTGAAACGGTCCGGCATAATCAGGTAGATAACATCATCGCTCGTGATGCCCTGAAAGTTTATTGTCGGGTCGAGCGTGGCATCCAGTCTAAAAGGAATGAGCGTCTTCCCTGACTTCGTCTCAAGGGTCAAAGGATACTCGCCGGGCATGGCCGAAGGACTGACGCGGACGCTGACGAAGAGATACGTGCCCGCAGAGTTGACGACGACGGCGGTCGGCTGCGTCTCAGGTCTGGTCGCGTTGACGCGCGCCCCCCCTAGATTGCGGCCTCTGACGAGAAGCCGCACGGGGTTGATGGTGTGATTGGCCCACCATGAAGGCGGCTCGACTTTCAGAACCGCCGGGTTGGTATCAGCCTGCGAGCCTGTCTGCCCTCGCGCGTGTAATGCGGACGAAAGAAAAAGCAGCGCGCACAACACAGCCATCAACGTTTTAGTCAGAGTCATTGACCTCCCAACATGCTCAAGCGGATTTATTAGTTGAGCATCTGGCAACGGCGAACGTTTAAACGCAAAGGTCGCAAAGGGAGGACGCAAAGGACGCAAAGGAAAACTCCTTTAGCGACCATCGCGGATTTCCTTTGCATCCTTTGCGGTTAAGCGTTGGCTTTCTCCACACACTCAATTAGTGTTCACGGCGACTTAGGAGCAGCGTTATTCGTCGCGGGTGGCGGCAGCGCGTCCGTTGAAGGACTCGTGTCCTGCGTCGCGCTCCCGCCGCTCATGCCCTCACCCTTTTTTCTGCCTTCTTCCAGTTGCTTGAAGAGGGCCAGTTCGCGCTCCGCGTCCGTCTTGCGTTTGAGACGCGAATAGGCTGTGAAAAGCTGGTAATGAATCCCCGGATCATGACCGCTCATACGGGCCGCGCCTTCGAGCAGCGGCACAGCCTCTTCATATCTCTTCAACCTCACCAGCAGGCGACCCAGGTCGTAGTACGCGGGAAAATTCTTTGCATCAATCGCCAGCGCGCGGCGCAGGAATTTTTCCGCCTCCTCATCCCTGCCGCGAGCCGTGGCGATGAAGCCCAGGTTAGCCAGCGCGTCTGCATAATCCGGCTTGAGTTTCAGCGCACGCTCAAACGCCGCCAGCGCGTCGTCGTACATCCCTTCGCCCCTCGCCGCGTAACCGACCAGATAATGAATCTCTGCCGAATCGGGAAAACGTCGCGCGGCGCGTTCGTAGACTTCGCGCGCCTGTGCGTAACGGCGATGACGAAAATGCGTCGCGCCGAGACGAATGTAGTAGACCAACTTTGAAGGGTCCTGCGCGATGGCCCGTTCGTAAAACTGCGCGGCGTTCTCATCCCGCCCGTTCTTGAACAACTCTTCACCGATCATGAAATTGGCTTCGGGGAATTCCGCGCGCAGCCGTAGAGCCTTTAACCAGTAGTCCAACGCCGCTTCGCTCTGCCCGCGCGCGGAAGCTATGAGACCCAGACGATAGAGCGGCTCGGACTCGTTCGGCGCGAGCGCCGCCGCCGCTTCGAGCGCGCGCGCGGACTTATCCAATTGGTCCAGGTTGTAAAGCGCGAGGCCCAGATTATAGAGCACCTCCGCAGTGTTCGGTCGCAGAGCGTTGGTCCGCTCAAAGAGAGTCGCGGCGCGTTCGTACTCGTGTGCCTCAGCCATCTGCACACCGAGCGTGAAGAGGACGCGCGCATCATCGCCCGCCGCGCCCTCTATCGCTTCCGTCAATCTCGCGCTGTCCTTCGCGCGCCCGGCGCGTACATAAGCATTATTGAGAGCCAGCAGGAGAGAGATGTCAGTCCCGCTAACTACCACGGCAGATTGTGGACCAAAATTCGTCGCTCGCTCCAACAGTGGAATCGCCTTCTGATAATCGCCGCGCGCAGCATAGAGCGCCGCCAGATTGATGGTCGCCTGCGCGTGCGCGGGCGCAGCGCGGAGCACCGTCTCGAAAGCCTTTATCGCCTCGTCCGCACGATTCGTCCGAGCCAGCAACACTCCCAAATTCGCTCGCGCGGAGACCCCCGCCGGATTCAAACGCAACGCTTCCAGATATTCACGCTCGGCCTCCGCAGCCTGCCCTTGCTGGTCCAATATTACTCCGAGCAAGCCATGTCCATCGCTGTCTCGCGGGCTTGCAGCCACGGCCCTCCGCGCCACCGCCAACGCTTCATCCAATTTGCGCGCTTGCAGCAGCCCGGCGGCCTCTTCAAGCAGCGCCGAGGGCTTTTCAACCTGAGCGCCCTGCGCTGAACGCGCCGGAGTCGCAGGCTGTCTGCGTCGCTGTTGGGCCAACATTGCAGGCGCGGCCCAGACCGCGATGCTCAACGCTAAGAGACCCGCGAAGACATGAAAATTTGAACGAATCATGCGCGATAAAATATGGATGAAAGGTTATCCCCGGCGTCGTTAATTTTCACCGCGTCGCGCTGAATGAATATTCTGCACGATGGCCGTCTCCTGCGCCGCCTCCGCGTTTCTGCCGAGCCGCCTGTAAGCGAGCGCGAGTTGATAGTGCGGCTCAGGATTCTGCGGCGCGAGCAACGCGGCGCGGCGTAGATGTTCGATTGATTCTGCGGCGCGACCCATGCGGACCAGCGTGCGACCGAGCGTCACGCGCGCCTCGTACAGATCGCCGTTCAAGGCAATCGCGCGGGCCAACTCGCTCATCCCTTCGGCGGTCCCCTCCCCACCCAGTTTGACGAGCAGCACGCCCAGACCCAGGTGCCCTTCGGCGCTGTCGGGCTGGACCAATAAAAGCTCGCGGTACGCTGCGAGCGCGCCTTCGCTATCGCCAGCGTCTTCGAGCGAGGTCGCCAGAAAAAATCGCGCCTTCGCATCAACGGGCCTGAGCGCACTGGCCGCGCGGAAAGCTTTGGCGGCTCCCGCCGGATCGCCAGCGCCGTAACGCGCGCGGCCCAGCGCGTAATGCGCGTCGAAATTTCCGGGCGCGAGCGCGACCGCCTGTTCCACGGCCTTCAACGCGCCAGCGTTATCCTTTTCCACAGCCAGGATGACACCGAGCAGGACGAGCGCATCCGACGCACGCACGTTTGCTTCCGCATCAGCTTTATCGCCGGGACGCTCTCTCGCGTTGAGGTCCACGCCCGTCGCTGAGAGCGCGGCCCTGGCGAGTGATTCCGCCTGTTTGATTTGTTTGAGATTAAAGAGGGCCAGAGCGCCGCCGTACAAAGCCTTCTGGTCGCGGGGCGAGACATCCAGGACGGCGCGAAAAATGGACCAGGCATCCTCATAACGCTGTCTGGCGAGCAGTGCAAAGGCGATGACGCGCGCCTTCGTCAACGTCTCCGCATCCGTGGGCCTCGCGTGGACCTGTTCAATGATGACGGATAACTGGCCGGAGGCGGGAACGACGTTGTCGCCTCCGCTCTGCGCGGTCTGCGCCAACACGCAGAGAGGCAAGAGCATGATGAGCAAGGCTGTCATGAACAGCCGCCTTAATCTTCTTTCCTGTTGAAGAGCACTCATCAAGAAATTTCTCGCGCCGGGACAAGACATTTAGGGGAGAAGCTATTAGATAAATTTTCAGATGAGTATAGGGCAAAGACTATTCACCACAGAGGACCCAGAGTCAGCACAGAGATAAGCATTCAAGCCTCTGTGCGTCCTCTGTGCGCTCTGTCTCTCTGTGGTGAGTCTTTCATGTACCATACATTCATCTGAAATCAATTCTAAAGTTTATTGATTAGCCCGTAGATTCTCAAGCGGGCCGGACCCTTTTGTGGTCCTATAAACAAGCGAGTGGCGAGCGATAAAAGCTGCCCGCCACTCGATGGTTCAAGTCACTTACGAAAAGGTAAGTTTTAGAAGAGCAGCTTGATGCCGAACTCAAGCTGGCGTGGTTTCTGGAGGCTGGTGTCAATGCCTATGTTGGTATTGTTGGCCGCGCCCAGCGAATTGGCCGTGCAGGTCGTCTCGTTGAAGACGCCGTTAATGAAGCACTGCTCTATGTTCCTGTTCGGCACGTTCCGGTTGACGTGATTGAAGAGGTTGTAAGCCTGGAATCGCGTCTGGACGTTGAAGCGCTCCGTGACGTGAAAATTCTTGAAGAGCGAGAGATCGAAGAATTCCTGTCGCTGTCCACGGAAGGTGTTGCGGCCCAAGGTCCCGTAGACGGGGCTGTTCGGGTCGTTGGGGAAGACCCGGATGTTCGGCGGCGCGAACGCTCCCGGATTAAACTCCAGTCCGCGAGCCTTCTGCGCGGAAGTCGGCGTCGGGTCGCCAACGAGGTTGGGCCGCGTCCCGCCTTCGCCAAAGACTACTGTGTAGACTGGACCGCTCTGGATCGTCGCCACGCTGTTGAGTTGGAAGCCGCCGAAGAAGAAATCAACCACCTTCGGTATCTCGCTGCCGTAACGACGACCGCGACCGAAGGGGAGATCGTAGACGTTGGAGAAAGTGAAACGGTGTCTCACATCCAGATCGGAGTTGCCGCGTTCGAGGTTGATGTTGAAGGGATTGACCGGACCATACTTGTCGCGCGCGGGCGTACTGTTACCGGCGAATCTTCCGGGTCCATTATCAATCGCATGTGACCAGGTGTAGGCCGCCAGCAGCGCGAGGCCCTTCGAGAATCGCTTCTCCACTTTGGTTTGCAGGGCGTTGTAATTCGACTTGCCGATGTCATCCGTGAAGTTGACGAACTCAATTCCCGGAACCTGCCGCGAGCCTGGCCCTCTCCCGTTGCTCTGCCCGATGTTGCGGTCTATCAAAAGATTGCGACCGATGTTGCCGACATATGCCGCTTCGGCCAGCCAGCTATTCGCAAATTCATACTGCGCGGTCAGGTTGTACTGGTGATATAACTCATCACGCAGGTTAGGGTTAACCGAGTACACGTCAGAGAATTGGCTGAGCGCGCTCAAAGGAATTACTGGACCAGGAACGAATGATGCCGCAGGGAGCGGAATACCCGTGTCGAGGTTGAAGTTGGTCGGCAGGGGGCTGCCCGCCGTGCCGAAGTTGCCGAGGCTGCCGCTGTAGCCGCCGCCGCCGTTGAAGGGCTGGTTGACGGCCAGCGCCGCGTCGCGGCCCACGTCCGTCGTGAAGAGCAATCCGTAACCACCGCGTATGACAAGCTTCTTGTCCTCTCTCAAGCCGCTGTAAGCGAAACCTATGCGCGGCCCGAAATTGTTCTTGTCGGTCTTTCTCAAACCGCGTCCCAACGGACCGCCCGCGCGTATCAGCGAATTGGTCGCCGGGTCAAAATTCAACTCGCGGTTAAAACGCTCCGTGGCGGGCGTGAAAATATCGTAGCGCAGGCCCAGGTTGAGCGTCAGGTCAGGACGCGTTTTCCAGTCGTCCTGAACGAAGAAGGAGACCTCTTTGTTGGACTGTAGATATGGACCACCCGGAACCTCTCTGTCTACCGAAGCGGGCGTATAACCGAGCAGGAGGTTGGCGACGGATGAACCCGCGTCGCGGTTGCCTATGACATCATAGTTGCCGCTGAGGAATCCGCCGACGCTCGTGCCGTACTGGAATTGGCCCTTGGCGTTGTTGCCTGAACTGCCGGGCTGATTCTGGCGCACGCGCAGGTCGCCGCCGAACTTTAAGGTCTGGTTGCCACGCACGACCGTCAACGTATCGCCAAAGTAAAAATTGTTTGAGACGAAGAAGAAGGGGCTGCCGTCGCCTATGAACTCCAACTGCTTGTCAACGTCCGTCCCGATGACGCCGAGCAGGATTGCCCCCGAACAGGTGATGCCGCAAGTGTTGATCTGCGGGATGCCGAGGTCGGCTGCGTTGGTCGCGCTGAATCCCTGTGCGCCGCCCTGGCCCGGATTGAAGATGCCTATCTGGAAGCGAGAATATCCGGCGCGCGCGTCGTTGACGATGGTCGGCGAGAAAATCTGCGTATCGCCGAGCGCGACCTGCCGTGTATTACCAAACTCCGTGCCCGCGCCGAAGCCCGACGGTAGGTCTTTATTGTTTGGCGAAGTTCCGAGCGGGAAATTGTTGTCGCGGAGGCGTTCATTCGTGGCCTTGCTGTAACGACCGAAGAGCCTGTTATTGCCTGTGATGTTCTGGTCTATCTTGATGTCATACTGGTTGATGTTCGCGCGCTCCGTGCGATTGCGCGCGTAGTTATTTTCCAGACCGCTATTAGTCGGAACCGGATAGGCGTTCAAGACGTTGAAGGCGGCGGTCGAAAACAGATTACTTGGAACGATGTTTCCCGCAAAGGGAACGCCGTTGGCATTAAAGATTGTCCCCAGGGTAAAAGTACACAGTTTGTGAGCGGCGTTGCCTGGGTCTATACGGCAGGGTGCGCCGGTCGGGTTGGTGTAGGCGCTGGCAAAGGTATATTCGCGCGTCTGGCCGGGCCTCAGCAGTTCGGAGAAATCGCCCGTGCGCTGCTTGAGCGTCGGAACATTGACCGGCGCTTCACCTCCGCCGAAAGCCGGGGTCGCGTTGCGCTGCCCGTTGTAGGAGAAGAAGAAGAAAGACTTATTGCGCCCGTTGTAGAGATGCGGTCCACCCTCGTTGAAGGCCGGGAGGAAGATTGGCCCACCGACGACGCCGCCGAAGTTATGGATGATGTAGTTTGGCGGGTTGGCGTTGTTGGCTGGCTTGGCGCTGGCGAAGCGGCCCTGGTAAAACTCGTAGGCCGTGCCATGAAAATCGTTCGTGCCGGACTTGATGGTGGTTGAAATAATCGCGCCGCCTGCGCGCCCGCTCTCCGCGGAGGGCACGCTGGTCTCAACCTTGAATTCCGAAATCGCATCCGGGTTAGGAAAGATGGCGATCTGCCCGAACTGCGATTCGTTGTTGTCCACGCCGTCGAGCGTGAAGTTGTTGTTGGTCACACGAGCGCCGTTGGCGGAGATGACGGACCCGCCGGACTCGCGGAAACGCGTGGACTCAGTCGAATTGCCGGGGCCGCCGGTGACGAAGTTGCCGCCGCCGCCGAGCGTGCCAATCGCGGGACGTGTGACGCCCGGCGAGAGGCCCGCGAGCAACGTGAAGTTGCGTTGCGGGATAGGCAGTTCCGTGATCTGTCTGCCGGTGATGACATCGCCGCGCACGCTCGTCTCGCTTTCGACCAGCGGGGTCGTGTCGGCAGTGATGGTCACGGTGTTGGTGCCGCCCGTGACGTTAGAGAAGTTGACATCGAGCGGGACGCGCGAGTTGGTCTCCACCTGGACGGCCTCGAACACTACGGTCTGGAACCCCTGTGCGTCCACAGACACACGGTATGTCCCAGGCTCAAGATTAGTCACCGTATACGTCCCGTCATCGCTGGACTTGGCTTCACGCGTGTCGCCCGTCGCGGTGTTGATGACAGTGATTCTGGCATCCTTGACGAGCGCCTGGTTGGGGTCTTTCACGGTCCCGGCGACCGAGCCTTTATTATTCTGTGCAAACGCTGTCAGCGAAAGGGCGCAAAACACAAAAACGAGGACGCCGATGCGTGGCAGCAGAGATGCGAGTCTCTCAAATTTCGTCATAGCTGGACCTCATGGGAACAGAGATTATTTGTTTGCACTCTTGACCCGGACCCAGGAAGAGCACGTTGATGTCAAACTTGACAGGGCTTGAGCCAGAGCACAGTGATAGCCGCCCTGACCTTCCGAGAAATTTTCGATTGTGGCGAATTAAAATACCGAATGACAGTTTGTTGCCTGACCGAACGAAGTTTTTAATACATTCCTTACAAACTGTCAAATGATTTCTGGCTGCGGACGAAGATACATCAATTTTTTGTTGGAATTATCACAAAGCGTGCCAGGCAGATGTTCGGATTGGGGATTGGGGGCTGCGGATTTCGGATTTCGGATTTCGGATTGAAGAACGTAGGCATGAAGGTCACAAGAAACTTACCTTCTTAATTCCGCAATCCCCAATCCGAAATCCGAAATCACTTCACCTGGCCTTTGCCCTCAGTTAGTGTCAGGACGCGGTCAACGCCCTGCACATTAATCGTCTCAAGCGTGCCGCCCGGCCATTTCACCTCAAGCTTATCCACTTTCGCGTTTGCCCCCAGCCCGAAGTGCAGGCGCGGGTCGTTGTTGGAGGCGTAGCTCGCGCCGCTGACGGCATCCATCCGCTGGCGCAGTTTGCCCGTCGTCAGATAGACGATGGCTCCCGTCGCATCCCTTGGGCTTTTTTTGGAGACATCGCCGATGAGTTTTAACTCCAACCAGTGGCCCGTCTGCTTCGAGACGTTTCTGAGCAGGGCTGGTTTGGCATCAATGTTGTTGGTGACGGCATCGAGTCGTCCATCGCCGTCGAGGTCTCCGATGGCGAGGCCGCGCGCCTGAATCGCGTTGGCGAGAGCGCTGCCGGGCGCGGCCCCCACGCGCTCGAACTTGCCATTAGCCAGATTGTGAAAGAGCAACATCTGCTGCGCGAAGCTGGTCCCCCACTGGTGCTGGTCCACAGCCGGGTAGACGTGCCCGTTGGCGACCAGCAAATCTCGCCAGCCATCGTTGTCGTAGTCAATGAAATCCGTGCCCCATCCGAGAAACGGAATCGAGACTTCGCCGAGTCCCGTTTGAAAAGTGTCATCCGAGAAATTCCCGCCGCCCTCGTTGTGATAAAGGACGTTGGAATCATCCGAGAAATTCGTGATGTGAAAATCCACTCGACCGTCGTTGTCATAATCTCCGATGGCGACGCCCATCCCGGCCTGTTCGCGCCCGTTCTCGTTAAGCGCGACGCCTGAAGCATAACCGACTTCCTCAAAGGTCCCGTCGCCCTTGTTGCGATACAGAAGTTTCGGGGTCGAATCGTTGACAACTAAGAGGTCCAGCAAATCATCGTCGTCCGCGTGAACGAAGGCCGACGCGAAGCCGTAATACTTATCAGGGTCAGAGACGCCCGCCTTGACGCTCACATCTTCAAACGTGCCGTCCGCCTTCTGGTGATAGAGCGTATCGCCCTCACCCTTCAACCCGCGCGGGCCGCACATCACCGGGATGCCGCGAAACTGACAGAAATTCTGGCCCACGCTTCCCACCTTGCCCGCGTCCGCAGGGTTCGGCGGAAGATTATTCAAATCAATGAAGGCGTAACCCGGCACAAAAAGGTCCAGCCGTCCATCTCTGTCATAGTCGCCCCAACTCGCGCCCGTACTCCAACCTTTGCGCGCCACACCAACTTTCTCTGCCACATCCGTGAATGTGCCGTCGCCGTTGTTATGATAAAGACGAGAGACTCCGAAATTGCCCACGAAGATGTCCGGGCGACCGTCGTTGTCATAATCTCCGATGGCGACGCCCATGCCCCAACGCTCGTTAGCCACGCCCGCCTTCTCCGTCACGTCCTCAAATTTCCAGTTGCCCAGATTGCGATAGAGCGCGGCACGCGGCGGCTTCTCCTTGCCCTGCATCGCTTCTATGGTCGAGCCGTTGAGCAGGTAAATATCGGGCCGCCCGTCGCCGTCGTAATCGAAGACGGCCACGCCGCCCGACGGCGTCTCGAAGATATAATTTTTTTCGGGACTGCCGGAGCGATGTTTGAAATTTTTGAGCGCGGTCTGGTCCGTCACGTCTTCAAAAATCAAAGGGGCTTTCGGGTCAACGATGCCGACGGTGCGCCTGGAAGTGTAGCTCAGAGCCTTATCGGTCGAGACGCCGCCCATGCCCTGCGTCTGCGTCGTGCCCTGCGTAGGAGTCTGCGCCTGAAGCGTCAAAGAAGACTGCGATAATAAGAGTGTGACTAACAGGTAATGCGAGAGACGTTTCATTAAATCGTGTTCCTTTTACTTCCTGGGAGGATTTCAGATGAGCCAGAGGAGGCGAGCGATTCACCACAGAGACACAGAGGACACAGAGTTCTTGCATCTTCTTCTCTGTGCGTCCTCTGTGTCCTCTGTGTCTCTGCGGTGAGTGACCAGTTTCCCTTCGCTCATTTTGAAAATACCTCTCATCGCTCCAACATACTTGCTCGCTCTATTTTGCAGCGGGCGCAGCAGCATCGCGCTCGTTGATGGTCAGGTAACGGTCAATCTGCGGATTGATGATGTGTTGGACGCGATTGCCGGGCCAGCGAATCTCTATCTGTCGCACCCCCGTCGCCGTTCCCAAACCCACCAGCACGCGCGGGTCATTCGATGAAAGATAACTGCCCGCCGTCGTAGTCTCAAAAGATTGTTTGCGCCCGCTCGCATCCGTCACAATAAGACGCGCGCCGATGCCTCTACGGTTGGACTTATCACCTGTGAGCGAGAGGCCCAGCCAGTGATTGCGCGTTCCTTCGTTGCGCAGGATAACCGGCCCACCATCGAGCGTGGAGAGCACGATGTCCATATCGCCGTCGTTATCCAGATCGCCGAAGGCTGCGCCGCGCGCGGCGAGCGGCAGATCGAAGGCGGCCCCCGCGCTGGCGGAGACGTTGACGAAGCCTTTCCCTGTGTTGAGCATGAGCAGCGGCGTCTGCCTGTATGTCAAATACCCGGATGTCTTTTCGATAGTGTCCAGAACGTGTCCCTGCGCCACGAAGATGTCTCGCAGTCCATCGTTGTCGGCATCCATAAAGCGCGTGCCCCAACCGGAAAAGAGCAGGCTAATCTGGCCCACGCCCGTCGTGCCCGTCATGTACGTGAACGTGCCGTCGCCGTTGTTTCGATAGAGCGGGTAAGTCTCGTTCGAGAGCGTGGTGATAAAGAGGTCCGCGTAACCGTCGTTATCATAATCGCCCGCGTCCACGCCCATCCCCGCGAAGGTCTTGCCGTTCTCGTCGTAACCC
Organism: Pyrinomonadaceae bacterium; assembly: GCA_036009045.1. GTDB lineage: Bacteria > Acidobacteriota > Blastocatellia > Pyrinomonadales > Pyrinomonadaceae > DASYML01. Next base: position 22,089 of record DASYML010000107.1, on the reverse strand, counting down.
GCACCGGCCATCAGCGCCACGTCCTCAAACGTCCCGTCGCCCTGGTTGCGGTAAAGCTCCTGCCTGACGCTGTCATTCGCCACGAAGATGTCTGTCCACCCGTCGCCGTCGAAATCCGCGAAGGCGACTCCCAGTCCCTTCCCGCCTGTATCCGCGATGTTTGAAGAGACGGAGACATCCTCAAACGTTCCATCCGCGCGTTGATGATAGAGAAGATTCGCCGCGCCCTTGAAATTATCCGGGTGGCAGAAGGCGCGAAAGCCCGGTCGCTGGTCGCCGCAGTAAGTAGCACCGCGCTCGAAATCCCAATCCATATAACGGGCCACGAAGAGGTCCAGCCGCCCGTCGCGGTCGTAATCAATCCAGCCCGCGCTAGTGGACCAGCCGCCGCCGCCCGCGCCCGCACGCTTTGTCACATCCGCGAACGTCCCGTCATGATTGTTGCGATAGAGAGTATTAAAGCCGTAGGCCGTCACATACAGGTCCGCGTAACCGTCGTTATCATAATCACCCGCCGCCACGCCCATCGAATAGCCTTCGCCCTTCAACCCCGCGCGCTCCGTGACATCTTCAAACGTCCCGTCGGGCTTTTGATGATAGAGACGATTCCAGTATTTCGGCGCGTCCTTGACGGGCATCGCGCCCTTCGGCATAGGGTCTAAGAGCCGCGCGCCGTTCGTAAAAAAAAGGTCCAGTCGTCCGTCGTTATCGTAATCGAAGAGGGCCACGCCGCCACCCATCGCTTCCAGCAAATATTTTTGCGAAGTGGGCGACGCGATGTGCTTAAAATCAATTTTGGTGAACGCGCTGATGTCCTTGAAGGTCACTGGCGAAGGGGCTTGCGGCATAGAGGGTGGAGGCTTTTTGCCCGGCCCGCCGCTATCGTAAGAACGCCCCGTGCGCTGCGTCGCCACAGGCGTCGTCTGCGTCGTTTGCGGCGTCTGTTGCGCGCTGGTCGAAGAAGCGTACACGTAGAAACCCGAGATAACTGTGGCGAGAGCAATTAAAAGGATGGCAGGTTTACGAGTGGTGATGTGAATGCTTAATGTCATTGATAACGCACAGACACGGCTAGAGGCTCTTAAGGACGAGCACGGCGGAGTGCGTCCTGTACTTCACGCACATTGATTTTCGTCGCGCTCACTTTCAATGTCGAAAGGGTCTCAAAGAGAAATTTCCTGACGGCGCTTTCGTCACCGTTCTGCATGACGACCCCGTTGAGAAGCAGGACGTGATCGCCATTGACCATCGTCAGATACAATTGCTTCTTAGCATCGTGGTTAAATCCTTCCGGTTGCTCCACGCTCCACAAGAGGGCCTCCTTTTCATCCTTCAACTTCTGCGGGGCGGCCTCTACGTGCAGCTTTTTGCCCAGCAGGCTTTCGATATATTGCGCTTCCCAATTCTTATGCGCGTTGAGAATTGATTGTTCATCCTGCTTCTGCTTCGCAACGTCCTTGAGGAAATCACTGATGGCGACGGATTGGACCTGAAAAATCGTCCCGTCCACACTTAAAAACAGATGCTCCTGTGAATCCACCGGGCGTATCTCTTTTCCCTTGACCGCCAGCGTAAAATAGTCCTGCGGCTGATTCCATACGAGCAGGACTCCCGTCTCCGTCTTAATCACGACCCAGCCCGCGTCCTGCTGCATCGCGCTCACGTTCGACAGGGCCAGCAATATCATCAGGCTCAGGATGACGGTCCCGCTTGGTCTCATCTCAACAGCCTCCTCTTCATCAACGCAGTTAATTATTCCCGGTCCAATTGACGCTTCGCCTCGTCAATCAACAGATTATTTCTCTCATAAGAGAGACCGGACTGGTCCTCTATCTGAGGCGGATAGACGTGCGCGCGATAGACGGGATAAGCCTCCGTCCGCAGGTGCGCGAGCAGGTGATGCCCTCTGCGCGCGGCGCGTTCGTGCCTCAGCGCGGAAATATCCACGGGCGCGACGACGATGCGCTCGCCCGGTCCAGGGCTGGCCTGCGCGAGCAAGCGCCCGTCGAAGTCTACGACCTGGCTCCCGCCCGGCCATGAATAAGGCGGGTAATGCTTGAGGCTCGCGCCCTGATTCGCGGCGACGACGTAGGCCATGTTCTCCAACGCGCGGCAGCGATTAATAGTGGTCCACCAATCCATAGGCTCCGTCGCGCCCCAGGGGTCCATGTAAGCGGAGACGCGCACCAACACTTCCGCGCCATTGGCGGCCAACTGTCGAATCGCTTCCGGGAAGAGCCAGTCATAGCAGATGGCGCAACCGATGCGTCCGATCTTCGTCTCGGCCACAGGAAACAGCGGCTCGTCGTAGCCCTCCAGATCATGCGGGCTGGTGTGGACCTCGTAAGGAATCCACGTATTGACCTTGCGATATTTATAGAGCACGCCTTCAGGTCCAATTAAACAGGTCGTATTAAAGACGTGGCCCGGCCACTTCGCATCAACTTCGAGCATCGAGCCGCTCTGAATATAAATGTCGTGCTCGCGCGCCTTCGCTTCGAGGAGTTCCGTGTGCTCGTTAGGAATCCGCACGGCCAGCTTTTCGATTAACTCCCCCGCGCTCGCAAAGACCGGCGCGGCGTGCGCGAACTCAGGAAAGACGACCAGCCTCACGGGCAGAAACGGCGCGCTCCCCGCCACCGCCGAATCAATCATCGAGAGCATCCGATTCGTATTCGCACGCATCTCCCGCCGCTCCAAAGGATTCGGCATGTCCGTCTGACACGCCGCGACCGAATATCTAATGTGGTCCATAAATCAATTCCTCAAGCAGTGACAGGTGACAAGTGACGGGTGACAAGTGACAAGTTAAAAATCTGTCTTTGCTCGTCGCCTTCTTATTCTTGCTTGTCACTCATCACTTGTCACTCGTCACTACACTTAACATCGTGTCTATCGAAGGCACTTGAGAGGTGACGATGCGCGTGTTGTATTTTTCCATGTAGGCGCGGCGCTCTTCGGTCAAGGGGTATGCCTCCGGGGCGCTATACGGGTATCGCTGCATGCCGTGGAAGGGGAAGGGCGAGAGTTCGTCCGGGCTGGCCGAGTTGATGTCCATCTCCTTGCTGAAGCCGTCCGCGTAGAGCAGGAACGTGCGCGTCCATCCGGCGGGCAGCGCGGGCAGCGCCTTCGCGTCGAACGAGAGGCTCAGTTCATCGCCCGTGCGCGAGACTACGAACATGTCGTCGGTCTTCAAGAGCAGTTCGCGCACGTCGCCCTCGCGCGTATAGCGTCCGGCCATCACCTTCCAGGGTGAAGTATTGGAGACTCTTTCGTAGTCATAACCGTATGGCTCTCTGCCGTCTGGTGAGACTTCGCGTGAATAGCCGCGCCAGCGCAAGCTTGCGCTCGTCGGGTCAAGCCGCGTTATCTGGACCGGGAAATCTCCCTTCGATGTATCAACCTGAATCTGGTCCCAGTAGATACGCATGTTGGTGATGATGCGAACTTCCCTGTTGCCCGTCAAAAACTTGCCCGTCAAATCCAAGGTCACAGTCTGCGGACGCCCGACCGGAATGCCTATGTCTTCAACCACCGTGCGCCACTCACCCTTCGCATCCCTCACTTGCAGCGCGGGCGCTCGCATCTCCCGACCGGTCTGCGACGCGGCGACGTTGTCGCTGGACCAGGCATAGTTTGTCCAACCCGTGAGCAGCAGGAGCACGCGCCCGCCCTTGTCCTTTTGCTCCTGGGCCAACTTGAGCGTCAACGTGTGTTCGTCGCCGTAGCCGCGAATCCGGTCCAGCCGAAAGTCGTCCGGGCATTGGCGGTCAAGTTTAGCTACACGCGCGAGGACATCATGACCATGATCGTCCGTCGCGGCGAGCGGCGGTCGCGCGCCCCGCGTCTGGTAGAGAATGAAAGGACGCGGCGGGTCGGACATCCCCTCGTTCGGGTAGACCTCCACGCTCGAAGGGTGCGCGACGGCGATGAGTTGCAGGCGGTCAACGAACATGGATTCCTCAAGCTCGTTGGTCACGCGCAGTTCATAACGCCCGTCGCGCTCCTTCAACTGGTCGCCCCTGATACGCACGTACTCATCCGGGTCCGGCGTGTTGTACCTGCCAGGCTCTTCCAGATAGCCCATCTCGCCGCCGCCCATAAAATCAGTGATGAACTCAAAGCGCTCGCCGTTCCACGTATACAGGTACGGACACGAAGAGGGCTTGCGGTCCAGTTCCGTCACCGGCAGCGTGAGCATAGCTGGTCCAATTTTCTTCGGCTCGCCCGTGCGCGCGTTGGCGCTGTTGTTCGGCGCGGGTATCTCCGTCTCCGCCTGGACGATTCCGGCGGGCCACAGGACACGCACACAATCCGCAGAGTTTCTCTGGCCCAGACCGAAAATGATGTCTGCGGGCGCGGGCGCGGGGCTGGCCGCATAACTTTCCAGTTTCTGGACCAGGCTTCCGGCGCGCGCCTCAATCTTCGCCCCCACGCCGCTCTTGTTGCTGACCCTGCCCGTCAGGTTGACGCGCAGCGAACGATTGTTATTGCCTCCGTCATTACGCGCGACGTGCAACTCGCCCGACGCATCGAGCGAGATGAGGTCCGTGTCGCCGTCCGAGTCCAGGTCGCCCGCCGCGAAGAGCCTGCCCGGCGAAGCTGTTTGCGCCTTCGGCGTCGCTGGTCCAGAAAAGAGATTGCCCGTCACGGCGCGCTCGCTCGTGTTGGCCCACCCGTCGCCGACGTTACGCAGGACGCGCAAAGAGCCGTTGACCAGCATCAAGCAATCAAGAAGGCCATCGTTGTCGTAGTCTATAAACTGCGCCGCCGTCGCGCCCTCCGTCTCTGCTGGCGCGAAAGATGTTTTGAATTTACCTTTACCATCGCTGATGGCGAAGAGGCCCGGACCATTGGCCCGCCCGAAGAAGAAATCCGTGAAGCCGTCTTTATTAACATCGCCAGCCGCCGCGCCCGTCCAGCGCCCTTCGAGGCTCAAGCCTGTCTCGCGCGCCACGTCTTTGAACGTGCCGTCGCGCTGGTTGCTAAAGAGGTTCTGCACCGCCCCGTAATTAAGGACCAGTAAATCAACGTCGCGCGTGTTGTTGTAATCGGTCGGCACGACGGCCAACGCGTGGCCCACCATGTTGACCTTCGCGAGAACCGTGATGTCCGTAAACTTTCCGTTCCCGTCATTGCGCAGGAGCAGGTTCGGAGCGCCCGCGAAATCGCCCGGAAAGATGATGGACTCACGATTGCCCGTCGGCGCTTTGGAGAGGTCCGCGAGACCGCCTACGAAGATGTCCAGATCGCCGTCGTGGTCCACGTCAACGAAAGCCGTCGCGGCGGAGAGATACGGGTAATCAGGGAGACCTGCGGAGCGTGTGACATCGGAAAACTTTCCGCCGCCGTCGTTGTGATAAAGCGCGAGGCTGCCGCTGCGTATGATGAACAGGTCCGGCTTGCCGTCGTTGTCATAATCTCCGGCGACCGCGCCCGTGCCGCCGATGCGAATGCTGAGAGCGCCCGACTGCGCGGTGATGTCTGTGAATTTCCCGCCGTCATTCCTGTAGAGTCTCTGTTCCAAAGGTGTGACGGCGAGCATGTCCAGATCGCCGTCGCCGTCGTAGTCGAAGAGCGTCACGTTGCCGCCGAGCGAGTTGACTATCAAGCGCTTCGTCGCGTCTGTAAACTCGCTGGACCTGAAACGGCGACCGATGATCGGAGATGATTCGACGCTGGAAGATGTGACGCTGGATGTCGCGCCAGTCGCGTTGTCCACTTTGGGAAGCATGCTGGCCGTGGCATCCGTGTAGGTCACGACGGGCGTCGCGCGTTCGATCAGTTCCGGCTCCGCGCCGGTCGAAGCGATGGCTTCCGCATAGCGGCCCTGTTCCAGATAGTTGTTCCCTATGACGGTGCCGCTGCCGCGCTGCCTTAGTTCCTGAAAGCGCTGAATCATGCGCTGGCCTTCGTCGCGCTGGTTCGTGCGCATCAACGCCGTCGCCAGATTGTAGACGGCTGTTGAATTATAAGGTTCGACGGAGAGGGCCGTGCGAAAGGCCGCGATGGCTTCCGTGTACTTGCGTTGCTGCGAGAGAAGTTGGCCCACGTTGATGTTAGCCCCGACATCGTGCGGGTCAATTTTCAGGACACGCTGAAAAGCGGCGATGCCCTCGTCCGGGCGATTCTGCGTCTTGGCGATGAGACCGATGATGTAGTGCGGTTGCGGCGCGTTCGGATTAAGCGCGATGGCGTTTTCGGCTTCGCGCTGCGCGCCTTGCAGGTCCGGCACATTATAAAGCGCGATGCTCAGGTTGATGCGCGCGAGGACGAGTTTCTGGTCCAACTGCAAGGCGCGCGTGAACTGCTCCGCTCCCTCCTTGTACTTGAACTGCTCCATCAGCGCGACGCCCAGATTATTGGCCCTGTATGCATCCTCTCGCACCGCCAGAGGAATGAGCGCGTAACTTTGCGCGTGCGCGCCCCCCGCCCCGTCCTCAGTGATGAGAAAGACGCAGGCCAGCATGATGAGCAGGACAGGGACAAGCTGGACGTAGTCCAAAGTCCAAGGTCCAAAGTCCAAAGTCAAGCGTCGAAATCCGCTTCTTAGACTTTGGACTTTGGACCTTGGACTTTGGACTCTTTTATATCGGGTCTTCATATGTAATGGAAATACGCGCGGACGCGGCGCTGTGGTTTGAAGTATTCGCAAAACTCTCTTCAGCACATCAACGAGGAGATAACTTTTTGACTATTATAGAGGCAGGCCGGATTGTCAAGTTGCCATCTTATCGTCCGGCTGGTCCAATTATCTTGCGCCGGGACGGCCAGACAAAATCAGCCGCGTCGCCGTTTTTTGACTCTGTGCAGCACGGTCTCGTTAGGGAAGTAAAGCTCGCCTTCCTGCATGATGATTTTCCAGTACAGTTTGTCGCCGCGCAGGGTGATGGACACGAGCGCGTGCCCGCCGAAGCCGCTCACCACACGGAAACGCGCCGTGTTGCCTTGAGCGATGGCGCTGAAGGTGCTGCCCTCTTCGAGCCTGGCGAGATAGCGGGCCGTCCCGCCATAATCGCCGCTGAGTCTGTTTCCCCTCTGCTTAATGGTCAGGCTCAGAGAGTAGCGCGGCACGTCTTTCAACGGCTCGTCCTTGAAGGCAGGCGGCAGTTCATCCCTGCTCGTAGGATATTCAAATTTTTCCCATTCGCCCTGAAAGCCGCGCGCCGCGCGTCTCTGTTGCGCCCGTGCCGCTGGCATCAGTTGATGCGCGGTGAATAGGATGAAGATAAAGAGCAGGCAACGACTCGCGCTTTTCATTTCTGGTCCTCTTGAGACACATTCCGAACGAGATTATGGCGTCGTGGCTCCCGCATCATCGGCGTTGATGTTGGCGGGCTTGATGTCCGCAGGGATGAATTCGCGGTCAATCAAATCCGTCATCAGGATGGGCCTTTCGAGTATCCCGGCCTTGAGCGCCATGTCAGCGATTTTCTGTAAGTCTTCATCCGTCGGCGTCAACATGCGATAGCTGACGCGGTCCGGCGGCTGCGTCAGCACGTAGCGCACGACCTTCTCATCCTGACGAAAATATGGCGAGGCGACCTTCGCCGCTTCGAGACGATGGGTCTCGGCCCACTCGCCGCTCTCCGCGATGCCGCGCACGAGGTCGCGGACGACTTCGGGCCTCTCGCGGATGAGCTTTTCGTGGACCACTAAAACGCACGAGATGAAGTGCGGCCAGATGTCCTTAGCGTGATAGAGGACGCGGCCTGAGCCGTCGAGTTCGGCCTTCGCCGCGTGAGGCTCGCCGACGAAGTAGGCGTCAATCGCCTTAGCCGCGAGCGCGCCCGGCATGTCCGGCGGCGGCAGTTCGACAAAGCGTATCTCGTCGGTCCCCACGCCCTGGTCTTCCATCAACTTGCGTATGACCAGATATTGATTGCTGTACTTGCTGGGGATGGCGAAGGTCTTGCCACGCAGGTCGCGCAAATCTTTGGCCGGAAGGTCGCTCCGCACCATCACCGTCGAGCCGTCGCGGTGGCCCAGGTAGACGATCTTGACGGGCACGCCCTGCTCCCTGAGTTTCATCGCCAGGGGCGCGATCATGAAGGTCGCTTCCAGCCGCCCGCTCTTGATGGATTCGACGATGGTCGGGAAATCTGTGAAACGCTGCGAATCGAAACGCGTCTCTTTACTGGTCCTGGTGGCGAAGTCCGTGACCGGGCACGTCAGGTGACAGGTGACGGGCAGGTAGCCCACGTTTAATTGCTGCCGCGCCTGTTCCGAGCCGCCCGCGCCCTTCTGATTGGTCCAGTAATGCCAGGGCTTGACGCGCAGGATTCCGAGCATGGCGATGACGGCAATCGCGCAGAGTATCAATCGCGCGGTCGTTGAACGAAACATGATAGCTTCTCCTCTTTTCTAGACTCTAGACTCCAGACTCATGACTTTATTATCTTGCTCCAATCCGAGTTCGGTCAGAATCCTATGTACGGCATCCACCACGACCGTGTGAGTCGGGTCGCGCGGGCGCGGGAGGTCCAGTTTTAATTCCCTGCGAATCGTGGCCGGGCGATCCGAGAGGACCACGACGCGGTCCGCGAGTTGGGCCGCCTCCTCTATGTCGTGAGTCACGAGCACGACCGTGCGCGGCAGTTCGTAGAGCATCCGCGCGAACTCACGACGCAGGCGCAGGCGCGTCAAATAATCCAGGGCCGAGAATGGTTCGTCGAGGAGCAGGATGTCGGTATCACCGGCGAGGGCGCGTGCGAGTTCGGCGCGCTGGCGCATGCCTCCCGAAAGTTGATGCGGGTAGTGGTCCGCGAACTTTTCCAGATTGATGAGAGACAGCATCTCTCCCAACTGCCTTGCGCGTTCCGCCTCGTCCTTCACATGGCGCAGGCCGAGCGAGATATTCTGGGCCAACGTCTGCCACGGAAACAATCCGTCCTGCTGGTAGACCATACGCACACGGCCCCGGCTCAAGACTCTGCCGCTCGTCGGTTTGATAAAGCCCGAAAGCAAGTTGAGCAAGGTTGTCTTGCCGCAGCCGCTTGGGCCAACGACGGCGACGAACTCGCCATCCTCGATGGACATCGAGAGATGGTCGAAGACCGACACCGCGCCGAACGCGCAGCCCACATCTTCCAGGCTCAATGGCTTATCTTCCAGAGTCAGCGGATTATCTTTCATATCCCCACCTGACGCTCGGCAGTCTCATTAATTGGACCAGCAAACGATCTATCAGGACTCCTATCAGACCGATGACGATCATCCCGCACACCAGCAGGTCCATACGCAGTCCGTTGCGCGCGTCCCAGATGGCGAAGCCCAGCCCGTCGCGTCCCGCAATCATCTCCGCTGCGACCACCACCACCCACGCCAGTCCAGCCGTCACGCGCAGCGCCGTGATGACCTGCGGCGCGATGGCGGGCAGCGTGACCTGCGTCAGTAATTCAGCGCCGCGAAAGCCGTAATCCTGTGCGACGCGAAAATAGACTAAGGGGATGCTGGCGACCGCCGCAACCGTGGCGAGGACGATGGGGAAAAACGAGGCCATGAAAATCAGGAAGATGGCCGGAAGGTCTCCGATGCCGAACCAGAGGATAGCGAAGGGTATCCAGGCGAGCGGAGAGAGGTTGCGAAAAAAGTTGACGGCGGGCAGCAGAGCGCGGCGCGCGCGCGCCCCGTGTCCGAGCCACAAGCCGAGCGGCAGGCCCAGCGCCACCGCCAGCGCGAAGCCGCTCGCCACGCGAAACAGCGACGCGATGAGATCGTTGAACAGTCTCCCGCTCCGAAACTCTTCGCCGAATCCCTTCAGGACCGACAACGGAGAGGGAAAGACCGACTCTGGAAAGACGCGCAGCAGAGAGAGCGCGGCCCAGATGGCGAGTGCGACCAGCAGGACCATGAGAGGTAGAAGACGCGACCATCTATCCGGCGTCTTCGCCATTGAAGCGGGGGATATAGTCATAAAATAAGAAAGCGAAAATAGAACTTAAAATCTCAGGAGAATATACCAGAAAATAAAACTACAAAGCTCTGCCGTTATCTTTCGCACCGAGTTAGTTTGGTCTTGAGTGAACTGGATAGTGTTAATCACCACAGAGACACAGAGCGCACAGAGTCAGCACAGAGGCTTGAATGCTGTTCTCTGTGCGTCCTCTGTGCCCTCTGTGTCTCTGTGGTGAACTCATCTTTCATACTCGCTCAACTCTAATTCAACCACCACTACCTTTAACTTTCGCCTTTCGCTTATGGTATGTTATCACACCGGCTTGGGCTATCTTAAAATGCGAGGCGGCATGTCGCCAGGCGATGGATTGCTGCGCTGCGCCTTCCTCTCTTTTGACGCGAGAATAAATTTTCGTCTATGCACATCAGCTTATCCGTTCGTCATTCGTTTCCACATCTTCTCTTTCTCTCAATTGCGCTGTTGTCCGTGTCTCTCGCGGGATGCAGGACGGGCGCGAAACTGCCGGACAAATCTTCCGTTGAATACCGCGAGGCGTTGCGGGCTTTTTACGTCGGACTCGCGGGGCTTCAAGTCGGTGATGACGTGCGGGCCGAGAGCAAGCTCGCGCAGTTGACGCAGGCGTTGCCGGAAGAGCCTGCCGGTTGGGCCAACTACGGGCTCCTCGCGCTGCGCCAGAGAAACTTCGACGCGGCTGCCGAAAGGCTTGAGCGTGCGCGCTCGCTCGCCCCCGATAACGGCCACATCTACATGCTGCAAGGCGTCCTCGAAAGCAATCGCGGAAAGTTCCCGGAAGCCATCAACGCGCTGCGTAAGGCCGTCGAACTGGACCAGAAAAATCTCAAAGCGAGCTACATGCTGGCCGAGCAGATCGAGCGGCAGGGCGACGAGGGCGGCATCTCTGAGGTCCAGCGATTGCTCCAAAAGATTCTTGAGACGCAGCCTGACAATCTCGCGGCGCTCATCGAACTGACGCGCGTTTCCGCCAAGCGCGGCGATGCGTTGGTCTTCAAAAATTCGCTCGCGCGGATCAACGAGCGCTCGTCAAACTGGCCGCCGGAAGTCCAACAGCAACTCGAAGCCTTGAACACAGCCGCGAGTGGGCCGGACCCGCGTGCCGCCGCAACGCGCATAGCCTTCCTACGCAACGTGCTCGTGCGCGTCCCCGAATATCGCCAGAGTCTTTCCGCAGTCAAGCCGCCGCCCGGCGAAGAGGCGGACCCCTTCACGCGCCCGCTGCTCCTGGAATCAACGCCGCCGCTGCCAGCGCCGCCCGACGAGGCTCTCAGTTTTTCCGCCGAACCGATTAACGATTTCGGTGACGGCAAATGGGACTGGGTCGGCGCGGTCTCCCTGAACGGCGAAGGCGCGCCCGCCGCCATCGTTGCCAACGGGCGCGAAGTTCATCTTAAGGGAGGCGCGACGCTTCCCTTTCCCGGTGGGCCAACCTCCACGCCCCCGCCGCCGGATGGAATATTGGCCCTTGATTTTAATTACGACTTCAAGACGGACCTTTTGCTCGCGGGCGCGGGCGGCGTGCGTCTCTTCAAGCAAGACAATGCGAACTCCTTCGTAGATGTCACGACGCAGACCGCTCTGCCTGCCAGCATCACGAACGCGGCTTACACTGGAGCCTGGGCGGCGGACATCGAAGCGGATGGCGACCTTGATATTGTCCTCGGCTCGCTGACCGGCCCGCCGCTCGTACTGAGAAATAACGGCGACGGCTCCTTCAAAGAACTGCATCCGTTCGGCGAAGGGATAGGGCTGCAAGATTTTGTCTGGGCGGACCTGGATGCCGACGGCGACCCCGACGCGGCGCTGATTGATTTCATGGGCCAACTTCACGTTTTCACCAACGAGCGGACGGGCCAATTCCATGAGCGACCGCTGCCGCCCAAACTGCCGGAGATGAGAGCCATCACGACAGCCGATGTGAGCAGCGACGGTGCGCTGGACCTCCTGGCGTTACAGGGCGACGGCGTTATCCTGCGCTTCTCGGATAAGGATGAAGGCAAAGCCTGGGATGTGGCAGAGATTGCGCGCGCGCCTTCCGAATATTTAGCGGGCAACGTCTGGCTGAGCGTCGCGGACCTCGACAACAACGGCGGTCTTGATCTGCTGCTCTCGAAGTATGGGCCAACTCCACCGGCGCAAGCCGCCGCGCCCGGCACGCCCCCGGATTTCAGCCAGAGCGGCGCGATTGTCTGGCTCGGCGATCAAAGCGGGAAGTTCAAGCAACTCGCTCAAGCAATCGGACCGGCGCGCATTTTTTCCATAGCGGACCTGAGCGGGAACGGTCGCCAAGACCTGCTCGGACTTTCAGCGACGGGCCAGCCCGTGCGCTGGACGGGCCACGGCCAGAAGAATTATCACTGGCAGATCATCCGCCCGCGCGCCAAGCAGGCCGTCGGAGACCAGCGCATCAACTCCTTCGGCGTCGGCGGCGAGATGGAAATACGCTCCGGCTTGCTGGTCCAGAAACAACCCATTACTGGTCCAGTGGTCCATTTCGGTCTCGGCGAACAGACGGGCGCGGATGTCGTGCGCATCGTGTGGCCCAACGGCTCCGTGCGCGCGGAGTTTGATTTGCAGGCGGACCAGACCGTGCTCGCAGAGCAACGCTTGAAAGGCTCCTGCCCGTTTCTCTTCGCGTACAACGGCAGGGAGATGGCGTTCGTCAAGGACAGCGTGCCGTGGGGTTCCGCGATTGGCCTGCGGATTGACACGCTCGGCACGGCAGGCATCGTGGCGACCGAAGAGTGGTTCAAGATAAGCGGCGCACAGCTTGCCCCTCATGATGGATTTTACGACCTGCGCATGACGGCTGAACTGTGGGAGACTTATTATGTTGACCACCTCTCTTTGATGGTCGTTGACCATCCAACGGGCACGGACATCTTCGTTGACGAACGCTTCAGCATCCCGCCCGTCAAACTCTCAGTCACGACCGTCGCCACGCCTAGACCCTTCGACCGCGCGGTGGACGACAACGGGCAGGACGCGACGGAAATTGTGCGCGCGCGCGATGAAAAATATCTGGACAATTTCGGGCGCGGGCAATATCAGGGCTTGACCAGGGATCACTATGTCGAACTCACACTGCCGGATGACGCGCCCGCGAGCGGCCCGCTCTGGCTCATCGGGCACGGGTGGATGCATCCGACGGACTCTTCCATCAACGAGGCGCTCGGTCAGGGCAAGCATGAGAAAGCGCGCGGCTTGAGTCTGGAAGTGGCGGACGGGCGCGGCGGGTGGAAGGTGGCGCGCGACAATCTGGGGATTCCCGCCGGGCGCGAAAAAACCATCCTGGTGGATTTAGCAAACATCTTTCAGGAAGGCTCGCCGCGAAAGATGCGACTGCGGACCAATCTGGAAATTTACTGGGACGCGCTCGCCTGGGCCAAAGGATTACCGGACCAGAATATCAAGCCTGTGCGGCTCGATGCAGAGACTGCTGAACTGCACTATCGCGGCTTCTCCATCATCAATCAGGCGAACGAGTCTTCGCCGGAATTGCCGGACTACAATCACCTCTCCGGGACGACGCAGCGCTGGCGCGATCTGATAGGCTACTACACGCGTTTTGGCGACGTGCGCGAACTGCTGCGCGGCGTTGACGACCGCTATGTACTGATGAACGCGGGCGACGAGATAGCTTTGCGTTTCGCTGCGCCGGATGCGCCGCCGGAAGGATGGACGCGCGATTACATCATCGTCGGCGACGGCTGGATTAAGGACGGAGATTACAACTCCGAGTTTTCCAAGACGGTGCTCCCCTTGCCCTCGCACGACCGTCGAGAATACACTACCACTTCCGCGAGGCTTGAGGATGACCCTGTTTACCAGCGCCATCCGCAGGACTGGCAGGATTATCACACGCGCTATGTGACGCCACGCGGCTTTCAACAGGCGCTCAGACAAAAATAGCCAAAGGAGATTCCCCTAACGTGAGCCAAGACGAAGTGATTGCCAACCAGAAACAGATTCTCGCCAACCAGCAGACCATCATCGAGAATCAGCAAAAGATCGAAGCCAATCAGAATAAATTGGACCAGGTCATACAAAACCAGGCCGCCATCACCGCTAACCAGGAAAGCATCAAAGAGAATCAGGCCAAACTGGACAACATGCTCTCCAACCAGGAACAGATTCTCGCCAACCAGAAAGAGATTCTGTCCAAGTAAGTTCGGGAAATGCGGATTGCGGAATGTGGATTGCGGATTGAAGAAGCGATTGAGAGTTGTTCTTCAATCCGCAATCCGCAATCCACATTCCGCAATTACTGAGTTGCAGTAGAAAAGAGAGGACGTGAGATGAGACAGTCAGTACCGTCTGCGGCAGCGGGCGGGTACTCCACCTTGAAGACCCGCCCGTTACCGCAGACGGTGCTGACCTCTCTTTCTATTGCAACTTGGTATAAGTATTAATGCAGAGTCGTATTCCGAGAGTCTTACTGATCGTTTTTTTCCTCGCGCTGCTGGCGACCCCGCTGGTTTTGAAGCGCCTCAATGCACGGCACAACGCGCAGACAGAGAGCTTGACGGGCAAGCAAGCGGCGCTGGCCCGCTACGGTTTTCATCTGGAGGAGGTGGCACGCGCCTCCGGCATCAACTTCACCCACCAGGCCCCGACGCTGGACCATAAATTGGACCACATCATGCCGCAGGTCGCTTCGATGGGAGCCGCCGTTTCAATCGTTGACTTTGACCGCGACGGCTGGCAGGACATCTACACGACGAGCAGCGGCGAGGGCAGTCTTAACTCTCTCTATCGCAACCAGCACGACGGCACATTCAAAGACGTGGGCGCGTTGATGGGCGTCGCGGATGTCAATCGCGCGGAGACGGGCGTCTCGACCGGCGCGGTCTGGGGCGATTATGACAACGACGGCTATGAAGACCTCTTCCTCTACAAGTGGGGCAGGCCGGAGCTTTTTCATAACGACGCCGGGCACGGCTTCACTCGCGTCACGGATGGAGCGGGTCTGCCATCATGGGCCAACGCCAACACGGCCATCTGGTTCGACTATGACCGCGACGGTAAATTGGACCTTTTTCTAGGCGGCTACTACCCCGAAGACGTGAACCTCTGGCATCTCAAAGACACGCGGATGATGCCTGAGAGTTTTGAGTACGCGCGCAACGGAGGCCGCAAGTATCTCTTTCATAATCTGGGCGCGGGGAAGTTTGAAGAGGTCAGCGCGCAGCTTGGGATAGAGACGCGTCGCTGGGCCTTGGCCGCCGCCGCCGCAGACCTGCGCGGCACGGGCTACCCCGATCTATTCATCGCCAACGATTACGGCGTCGCGGAACTTTACTTCAACCAGGGCGGCAAGCGTTTCGTTAACGCGGGTGAAGGGAGCGGAGTCGGCTTTGCGCCGAAGAGCGGGATGAACGCCGCGTTCGGTGACATCCTCAATCAAGGCAAGTACGCCATCTATGTCTCGAACATCACGGAAGAGGGCGTGCTCATACAGGGCAACAACCTGTGGGTCCCGAAGGATGGCACGAGCGGCGATGCCATCAAGTATGAGAACCTCGCGCGCGACATGGGAGTGGAACTCGGCGGGTGGAGTTTCGGCGCGCAGTTCGGAGACTTGAACAACGACGGGCATCTGGACCTTTATTTAGTCAACGGCTACGTCTCCGGCCAACAGGGCGCAGACTACTGGTATGATTTCTCGAAGGTCGCGGGCGGCAATACCAGCATCATCTCGGACGCGGCGAACTGGCCGCCGATGAATGGCCGCAGTCTCTCCGGTTATCAGGCGAAGCACGTCTGGCTCAACGACGGCGCGGGCCGCTTCAACGAAGTGGCGCAGGTCATCGGCGTCACCGATACATACGACGGTCGCTCCGTGGCCTTGGCGGACCTCTGGAATCGCGGCGTGCTGGATGTGCTCGTCGCCAACCAGAGAGGGCCGCTCCTGCTTTACAAAAACGAGGTCGCGCCGGAGAACAAGTGGATTGATTTCGAGTTGGAAGGCACACAGAGCAACCGCAGCGCCATCGGCGCGCAGGTCACGCTCCAATGGAACGGGCAGGAACAGGTCCAGGAAATTTCCGGCGGCAGCGGCTTCTGCGCGCAGAATCAAAGACGCCTGCATTTCGGTCTGGGGAAAAGCGTGGCGGACTTGAAGGCTCTGATTCGCTGGCCTTCTGGTAAGATACAGACGCTCTCAGCGCCAGCCGTCGGTCAGGTCAACAAGTTGAAGGAACCGGAAGTATGAACCCTTCTATGAATGCAGAAGCCGCTTCCCCGCTCAAAGCCAAAAAGAGCGGGCTGGATTGGAAACGATTGTTCAGCTTCGACAATCGCTATCTGCCTCCGGTCTTCATCACCTGCATCCTGCTCGCGGGCCAACTCTCTTTCGGGATTCTGGAAAGCTACACGAAGACTGCGCTCGCCATCCTCACAGCGATTGCCATCGAACTTTTGCTGGCGCGACTCTTCACAGGCAAGTGGCCGCACCTGGCGAGCGCGTATATCTCAGGCATCAGCGTCGGCATACTGGTCCGCTCGCCCGCAATCTGGCCCTATGCGCTGTGCAGCGCCATCGCCATCACGTCTAAATATGCGTTGCGCGTGCGCGGGCGTCACATCTGGAATCCGTCAAACTTCGGTATCTGCGCGATGCTCTTTCTGGCCCCCTTCACGGTCGCCAGCCTGAGCATTCAATGGGGCAACACGCTGTGGCCGATGCTCGTCATCTGGACGCTCGGCTCGCTCATCATCTGGCGTCTCAAACGTTTTCATATCAGCGCCACCTACGTCGTCTCTTTCATCTTTTTGGCCTTCGTCCGCAGCCTTGTGACGGGTCATCCCTGGATGGCGGAGGTCGCGCCGATTACTGGACCAATGTATCAACTCTTCGTCTTCTTCATGATTACGGACCCGAAGACGACGGTCCACTCGAAGCTGGGCCAATGCGTGGTGGCGTTCATGGTGGCGCTGGTGGAGATGGTCCTGCGCCTCTTCCAGATTGTCCACGCGCCCTACTATTCGCTCTTCATCGTCGGGCCGACGGCCAATCTCATAGAAATCTGGTATGCGCTGCACAAGGCACAGGCGGCGACTCTTCCGACAAGAACTTAATTTATCAGGCTTGAGTGTAATGAACACTGCCATTCGCCACAGAGACGCAGAGGACAGAGAGGACGCACAGAGTTAAGCATTCAAGCCTCTGTGCTGACTCTGTGCAAACTCTGTGTCTGCGGTGGTGAACTATTGCTGAACCGAACTCAATTGAACAATGCGTAAATTTTGGACCAAATATAGTTTTCTTCTATTTCTCTGCTCATCGCTCTTACTCAACGGCTGCAAGACTGAAACGACGCAGAACGCGGCGGGCCAACAGGCTGCGGGCGGCGCTGAGCAACAACAGGCAGCGGGACAGACCGCTTCGCCTTCGCCGCTTGCTTTACCCGGCGACGGGCAGCATCCGTCCGGGCCAATCGAATTCGTGGACGTGACGGCGCAGGCCGGAATCCGTTTCAAACATAACAGCGGGGCCTTCGGGAAAAAATATCTCCCGGAAACGCTCGGCGCTGGCTGCGCCTTTATAGATTACGATAACGACGGCTGGCAGGACATCCTGCTCATCAACTCGACGGACTGGCCCGAACACAAAAGCACGAAAACTTCTCCCGCGCTCTATCACAACAACCAGAACGGCACGTTCACGGACGCGACGCGAGAGGCCGGACTCGGCGCGGACATGTACGGCCTGGGCGTGACCATCAGCGATTACAACAATGACGGGCTGGATGATATTTACATCACCTGCGTCGGAGCGAACCATCTCTTCATGAACGCGGGCGGGGGCAAGTTCAGAGACGTGACGGCGCAGGCGGGCGTCGCGGACCAGGGCTTTTCGACGAGCGCCGTGTGGTTCGATTACGACCGCGACGGCAAGCTGGACCTCTTCGTTTGTCATTACGTTGACTGGTCCATCGAAAAGGACCAATTCTGCTCGCTCGACGGCAAAAATAAGTCTTACTGCACGCCGCAATCTTACAAGGGACAGAGTTCATCTCTCTTTCACAATCGCGGCAACGGGACATTCGAGAACGTCACGCAGCGCGCGGGCCTCTTTGATCCGAGCGGCAAATCGCTCGGCGTCGCGCTTCTGGATTACAACAACGACGGATTCCTGGACCTTTTTGTGGCGGATGATACGGAGCCGAATAAGCTTTACAAGAACAACGGCAACGGGACGTTTACGGATGAAGCGATACCGGCTGGCGTGGCCTACAGCGAAGCGGGCACGCCGCGCGCGGGGATGGGCGTGGACGCGGCGGACTACGACGGTTCAGGCCGACAGGGTTTGATTATCGGCAACTTCACGAACGAGAGCATGGCGCTTTATCGTAACGATGGCAACGGACTCTTCACGGACGAGGCGAGCGCCTCCGGCATCGGGAAAATGTCCGCGCAATCGTTGACCTTCGCCACCTTCTTCTTCGACTACGATCTGGACGGGATGCTGGACATCTTCGCCGCCAACGGTCACGTCTCCGACGACATCAGCGTGGTCCAACCCGGCGTTAAATACGCTCAACCGCCGCACCTCTTCCACAATCGCGGCAAGCGCAAATTCGAGGAAGCGACGCGGGGCCTCGGCCAGGCTCTACAGAGAGCCATCGTCGGTCGCGGCGCGGCCTACGGTGATTTTGATAACGACGGCGATCTGGACCTGCTCATCACTTCCAATAATGGACCAGCAAGGCTCTTACGCAACGAGAACGGGAATCAGAACGACCTCCTGCGCGTGCGTCTGGTCGGCTCTAAGTCTAACCGCGACGGCATCGGCGCGCGTGTGACTTTAAAGATGGCGAACGGGATGCGTTTGATGCAGATGGTGCGGACGGGTTCAAGCTATTGCTCGCAGAGCGAACTGCCGCTCACTTTCGGTCTCGGCAAAGCGGAGGCGAGCAAGCCCCTCACCCTTGAGATAGTCTGGCCCGGCGGGCAGGTAGAAAACATTCAGAACGCCACGCCGAACCAGTCCATCACGATTGAAGAGGGCAAAGGCATCACGTCAGCGCAGCCAGTGGTCTTTATGAGAACAGCACAGGGAGCGGCAGCAGCGCCGCCGCAATAATCGCGTGGAACTGCGATTACTAGCCCCTCTGGAATGAAATCGGGGGTTTTTCTGGAAAATCGTCTTGATTGCTCATCTCTGTTAGTAAATTGTTGCTTCTCTGCCTTGCTTCTTGAATGCCCCTTCGAGTTTGCAGGACAAATCTTGAGGTCAAATCATGACAGCGGCTTGCACTTTCCCCGCATAGCCTTTCTGCTTGAGACACCCTCTCCCCTAATATCCGCGTGCTTTGGGAGAAGACTATGAAAACCAACTTGAAGATGATGGCGAAATCTCTGGCTCTCGCCGTTATGGCTCTGGCCTTTTTGACGCTCACCCAGGGAGTTGCGCGGGCTGACGAAGTCACTGTGGCAGGTGTCACCGGCGGTTGCTTAGGCTCTCCCGGTTCGCCCTGCCTCATATCTCCGCCGAATAGTGGACCGAGCCAAACATCAACTATCCTGGGATTAAGATATAACGGCTCGGCTTTCAACGTGACGACCTCGAACGGGTTTGCGGGCATTGGTAACGACGCTAGTCCGCCGAGCAACTTCAACAACCTCGGTTCGTTCACGTTGAGCAGCGCTCCGAATGACTACAACGGATACAACTTCACCCTGCGGATTGCCTTCTCGCTCCCGCCTGGGACGGCTCCCGGCTCGGCCATCTACACCACGGATTTAATCGGCACGGTGACAGGCACGAACGTCGGCGGCGTCCAGATTACCTTCGCCAATCCGACGCAAACGTTTCAATTCAACGGCGGGACGTTCTCGATTACGGTGAACAACCTGGCGATTACGGGCGGCCAGGGGCCTGTCGCCTTGACCGGCTTTATCAGAGCCACGACTGTTCCTGAACCGGCGACGCTCCTGCTGCTCGGAACGGGAGTCGCGGGAGTCGCCTCCACAATCCGCAAACGAAGAATGGCCGCGAGCAGGAAAGAAGAATAGCCAAAGAATAATATTGCGCCAATGATAAGAGCCTCGTCAGCACAGGTCTGACGAGGCTCTTATCATTGGCGCTTCATTAAAGCCGATTGCGATTGAGTACAGCTGCTGTCAGTACCGCCTGCGGTAGCGGCGGGTCTGAGCTATGTTGAGTACCCGCCCGCTACCGCAGGCGGTACTGACATGGACTCTCTGCCGTGATGGTCTCATGCTATTACAAAAAGAAAAACTGAACCGCGACCCATTTTCGCGGTAGAATTCCGATGCTAAGGCAGAGGAGTCTATGCGACATGGAAGTAGCATACTTGGCCGACCACCCGTTGTTGATACCCGTCCTCGCCGGATGGTTTCAAGATGAGTGGGGCTACATGAGTCCGGGCAGTTCCGTGTCGGATGTAGAGGACAGCCTGCGCCAACACCTGCATCGAGATGAACTGCCGCTCGCGCTCGTGGCGCTCAACGGCGCGGCAGTGATTGGCAGCGCGAGCCTCCGCCCCTTCGATATGAAGACGAGGAAGAATCTCTCAAACTGGCTGTCGAGCGTCTATGTTCCTCTTGAGCAGAGAGGCCGGGGCATCGGCTCAAAACTGGTCCGGGCGGTGGAAGCAGAGGCCAGCCGTCTCGGCATCGTCACGCTTCATCTTTACACCCCCGATAAAGAATCATTTTACGCGCGCCTCGGCTGGTCCAGGATTGAAACGACCGAGTACGGGCAGGAGCAGGTCGTCATCATGCAGAAGCGCCTCACCGCACAGGGGCCGGGCTTGACACGATGAAGCAGCACACGGATGAAGGCCGCGCACGCGCAAAGTTTCCCTTCTCTGGTTACTTCGGGCTGGCGTTGATTATCGCCGCCGAGGCGCTTCTCTTCGCGGGCAACGAGATGGTCGGCCACTGGTTCACGCCCATCGTCTGGACCGGCTTCATCTTTTTGACGGACGCGCTGGTTTATCAATTCAGAGGCCGCTCGCTGCTCAAGACGGATCGTCAAGAACTGCTCATCATCGTCGTCGTCTCTATCGGGGCGTGGTGGTTATTCGAGTTTTACAACGCGCCCAGATTCTGGCGCTCGGACCTGGAATTGTGGTGGCACTATCACAACCTCGTCCAGAACCCGCACCTGCGCAGAGTCGGCTACGATTGGGCCTTCGCCACCATCTTTCCCGCGATGTTCCTGACCGCAGAGCTACTGGCCGAGACCATCTTGAGCGGGATGAGAGACAGGCGACCGCTCAACCTCTCTCGGACCTCGCTCTATGTCGTGATAGCGATTGGACTCATCGCCGCGCTGCTTCCCTTGCTGGTCATCTCACAATGGCTCGTCCCGCTCGTCTGGCTGTCATTTATCTTTCTGTTCGATCCGTTGAACGCGCTGCGCGGCTGGCCCTCCATCACAGGTGATTTGATGAAGGGTAACTATCGCAGGCTCGCGTCGCTCCTGTTGAGCGGGGGCGTGTGCGGATTGTTGTGGGAGTTCTGGAATTATTGGGCCGTGACAAAGTGGACCTACACGGTCCCTTATCTGGGTCACATCAAGCTCTTTGAGATGCCCGTGCTGGGCTTTCTGGGCTTCCCGCCATTCGCGGTCGAGTGCTGGGTCATCTACATCTTCTTCCGCTCGCTGCTGGGCCAACGCCCCGGCGATAAGCAGTTGGAGCAGAGCCGCATCTGGCTCGCCTCAAGGTTTTTGGAATGACCCTGGGTGTCTGTGACATTGAGATTCACCACCGCAGACACAGAGGACTCAGAGGACGCACAGAGAAAAGAAGTCAAGCCTCTGTGCTGACTCTGTGCGCTCTGTGTCTGCGGTGGTGACTGCTGCTTTCATCCTCATTCAAGACACACTGAGGCCCTGTGTTGTGCGTTGTAGATTTGAAAATTGCGGGCCGGAGGCTTAAGCTGTCATCAGTGCGCTTCTCAAAAATTCTGTGCTGAAATTATACCAGGAGGACGTGATGAAACGATTCTTTGTTTCGGCGGTCGTCGTTGTGCTCTGTGTGCTCGCGGGAGCCTCTGCGGGGTTGGCGCAGGGGTCTTCACCGCGCCCGTTCACGATTGACGAATTGCTCAAGGTGCGTCGTGTGGGGGATCCGCAGGTCTCGCCCGATGGCCGCACCGTCGCTTATCAAATAGGCGTG
>DASYML010000106.1:0-22944 GCA_036009045.1 Pyrinomonadaceae bacterium | reverse complement strand
TTTAAGATTATGTCGCAGATTCCGGCGATGAAGGAATTTCTGCCGGGCATGTACATGCATCATGAGATGGTCAACGGGCAGGGCTACCCGCAGGGTCTCAAGGGTGATGAGATTCCCATGATGGCGCGCATCGTCTCCGTCGCGGATACGTTCGACGCGATGACGACAGACCGTCCCTACCAGCGCGCGATGAAATTTGAAGACGCCGTCGAGCGCATCAAGAGCTTTGTCGGGACGCGCTATGATGAGAGCGTCGTCGCCGCGCTCGTCGCCGCCTGTGAATCCGGGCAGGTCAAGCCCGGCTCCGTGCGCTTGAAGCGCCGCCCGCAGGACCCCAATGCACAATCCGCGAAGCCTCCCGTGCCGGATAAGACTTCAACGCCAGCCGTCTCAACCAACGCCAGCTAAACATCTCCAATCAACAGGACGAACTGACAACAGAGAGCCAGCGCGGCAACGTCGCCGCGTTCGCAGGTATTTTATCGCGCCCTGAAAGGGCCGCATGTGAGAGCCGTGGGCGCTGCCCCGGCTCTCATATATATCCACATGCGTGGATAAGCTTGAAGGGTTTGCTCTGCCTTTTGAGATAGCCTCTAGTGGGCCGAACCTTGCTTGCTTAATTGTGACATTTTCGACAATTTCAGGTTGACAATTTGGCCCATCAACTTTACTCTACGGCCATCTACAATTTCGCGTCAGTTCCAGTCTTTGTAGCCAACCAACGAACACAGGGTTAAGTTATTAAACTTAGTACACAGGAACGATTACGCAGTTCCGTCTGCCCTGTGAATTTCACAAACAACACGCTCTTCAAGAAATAACTGTCGGGTTAACCCGCAACAGATAATCCACCTGCCGATACGGCTGCCGATAGTAGCAGTGTAACCGTCACATGCCTTAACGGAGACTCCTTTGCTATGAGTAGAAGCAAGAAACTTTCATCAATGACTACTACTTTCAAATCCACTTTTCGCCCACAGATGAGCCAACTCCTGGCCCTCTCTTTGAGCATCCTCTTTATGCTCTCAGTGCCGTCGCAGATGTTCGCGCAGCACTCCTCCAGGTCTGCCAATACCAAAAAGACAACGAGGGTTGATAACGACTCTGCCAGGTACAAGGCCCGGCGTGCGAATGCGTTCAAGCGCACCCCGCAGCAGGTGAATCTTCACGGTGAAACCGTCGGCACGCCGGTCGAGGGCGCGAAGGGCGTTCAGGAAAGCACCGCACAGATCATGGCTCGCCAGCAGGAACTCGGCAACACGCTGCCCGTTGAGAGAGCGATGCCGGAACGCGAAGGTCCTGATCGCAGCCATCTCCCGCAGGCTCTGGGCGCACCGGCAGTCGCCTCCTGGCCCATAAATCCTGAAGCCAAGGGCAGCCCTGTGATTAACGGGTCGCAAGGCATTGTGCCCGCCGCCCCGCAGACGACCGGCACGAGTTTCACGGGCGCGACGCTGGCGGACACGGGCGCGTTTCCGCCCGACACGATGGGCGCAGTTGGCCCAACGCAGTTCGTCGTCTTCGTCAACGGTCGCGTGCGCACTTTCAACAAGACGACGGGCACTGCTGACGGCGTGATTAACGTCGACTCGGATGTTTTCTTCGCGTCGGTCTTGACGCCAGCGCCGCCGCCGCCGGGGCTGAATTTCACGAGCGACCCGAACGTGCGCTTCGACCGCCTCTCGCAACGTTGGTTCCTCACCATCATAGACGTACCGAGCACTTCCTCTGCCAGCATCGGTGACATCCCGAACCGCATTCTCATCGCCGTCTCGGACGCGGCCAGCGCGGGCGTGCTGACTCCGGCGACGGTCTGGACTTACTACTTCGTGCAGCAGGACACGGTTGGTGGACCCTCTACGGGTGAGTTTTTAGACTACCCATCACTCGGCATTGACAACAACGCGCTCTACATCGGCGGCAACATGTTCGGCGCGGTCTCCGGCACGTTCGTTGCCAGTTCGGCCTTCGTTATACGGAAGAGTTCCGTCTTGAGCGGCGGGCCTGTCGTGACCACCGCGTTTCGCGGAATCTTGCCCAATGGAGGTTCGGACGGGCCGTACGCGCCGCGCGGTGTGGACAACTACGACCCGGCGGCCACCGAGGGATATTTCATAGGCATCAGCAATACCAACCTCGGCCAGGTCAACATGCGCCGTGTGGGCACTCCGGGCGGCACGCCAACCATCTCCGCAGACATTCCCATCACCGTCCCGGCAACCAACTCGCCCAGAAACGTGACTCACCTCGGAAACACGGGCGGCGGAAGCGGTAATCTGGACCCGCTCGACGACCGCCTCTTTGCCGCACACATACGCAACGGCAGACTCTGGACGGCCCACAACATTACAGTGGACACGACGGGCGTCGCCTCTGCCGGAGCACAGCGGCGCGACGCCACACGCTGGTACGAGTTGATAGTTCCCGTCGGGGCTGGAACTCCGACCCTCAATCAGTCCGGCACTATCTTCGATAGCGCCGCCACTTTCGCTACCGCACGCAATTACTGGATTCCGTCCGCGATGGTTTCGGGGCAGGGTCACGCCGCCTTCGGTTACAGCACCGCCGGAACTGCCTTCCGCATAGACGCCGCGACGAGCGGTCGTCTCTCCGGCGATACGCTGGGCACGAGCGGCGCGGTCAACATCTACACCGCGAGCAGCACCGCCTACAACCCGCCGTCAGACCCTGGGCCGCCGCGCCGTTGGGGCGATTACTCCTTCACGAGTCTAGACCCGAAGGACGACATGACGATGTGGACCATACAGGAGTTCTGCGACGCGACGAACACTTATGGCGTGCGCGCCGTCAAACTCATCGCTCCGCCTCCGGCGACACCCGCGCAGGTTAATACTGCGGGAACAGCCACCGCGACCACCGTGCCCTCGACCAGATCCGGCTACTTTGTGGACATCGCCGGAACGCAGGTCAGCGGTTCCGGTTTCTATGATCCGGGCGCAGACATCGCGGGCGCGACACCGTTCACGCACGTCAGCGCGACCGTCACGGCTGGCGTCGGCGTGGTCGGCGTGCCCCCGACAGTCAACAGTGCGACTTACATAAATCCGACGACCGTCAGGCTCAGTCTCAACACGACGGCGAGCACGCCGAATCTGCCCGCACAAAAGTACACGGTCAACATTACGAACCCGGACGGCCAGACCGCGAGCGCAGCGATTCTGCAAGTCGTTCTTCCGCCTACCGCCGCGACGAGTATTATCAGCGGGCAGGTGACGACCCCCGACGGCGCACCTTTGAGCGGCACGGTCATCTCTTTGAGCGGCACTCAATCTGCACGCGCCATCACGGACAGCAGCGGCAACTATCGCTTTGACAATGTAGAGTCAAACGGCTTCTACACGGTCAAGCCTTCGAGGGCCAATTATACTTTTGGGCCAGGTGAGAGATCCTTCTCCGCGCTGGCAGACAAGACCGACGCGGTCTTCACAGCCAACCCGCTCCCCGCACAGGTAGCCAATCCTCTGGATACGGACCTCTACTTCGTCCGTCAGCAGTATCTGGATTTCCTCGGACGAGACCCGGACCCGGACGGCCTGGCTTACTGGACCAGCGAACTGGACAGGTGCGGGACAGATGCGACGTGTCTTAACGACAGAAGAATCGGCATCAGCGCCGCCTTCTTCATGGAGGAGGAGAATCAAAATACCGGCTCCTTCATTTATCGTTTGTATCAGGGAGCGCTTGATAGACAGGTCTCTTACAACGAGTTCAGCGCCGACCGTCTACATGTTGTCGGAGGCCCTGCGCTCGCACAGAGCAAAGTCAACTTTGCGGAGCAGTTCGTGCAAAGAGCCGAATTCACGCAGAAGTACCAGGACAAGAATACGGCGGAAAGCTTCGTTGACGCCTTGCTCTCCAACGTCAAACAAGCGAGCGGCGCGGACCTCTCCGGCCAGCGCGGCGCGCTGATAGCCAGCTACAACGCGGGCGCGAACCAGAGCCAGAGCCGTTCGCTCGCGCTCAGAGAAATAATCGAGCAGCCGGACTTCAAGCAAGCGGTCTACAACTCTTCATTCGTCCTCATGGAGTACTTCGGATATTTGAAGAGAGACCCGGACCCGGACGGCTTTAAGTTCTGGTTCAATGTCCTGAACAACCGGGAGCCTGGAAATTACAGGGGCATGGTCTGCTCCTTCATCACCAGTGCTGAATATCAATCGAGGTTCAGTTCCTTCATCTCGCACTCCAACCGGGAGTGTGGAAAGTAACGAACCGAAAAGGTCAGTCAAAGCGCACGGGCGAGTCATCCATGATGACTCGCCCGTGCGCTTTTGAAATGTTTTGCCTTAAAACAACACTAATATTTCGGAAGCCATATTCGCGACGAAGGCCCCTGGCGATTCAGTCGAAGATAATTTCATGTCGAAGTTGAAATTGACGCGTCACTTATAGCAATTTGCAAATGAGTGCGACTGATGGCAGTCCCGCCTGCTTAAGCAGGTGGTACTGCCATGGACGCTGGTCACTGTAGTCGCACTCAATCGCAAACCGCTATAAATTCGACCTTGATTTACACATTTTCTTCATCGGCAGGAGGGGAGAAAAGAGCGTGCGACGTTTCATTTGACGGGCGCTGGAAATGAATTTACAAGGCGCTTTTGGTGGTCCAACAATTTGTGATTTGGTGCAAGAAAGAGTTGTTGACAGATTAACCCAAAGGCGTTAATCTTTGCCTGCCATTCAATAGCACTACTATTTCCTGAGCACCTCGCATGCTTTGAAAATAAGGTTGACGAGCCGCATGGTCTCGTTGGCCCAACATCAGCCAGCCCGACAAAGGAGCATGCGTGCGTTAGTCTCAGACCCTCAAGCAAAAATCCCTTGAGCGCACGTCCCACGTCTATCACAAGCTCCACACGTCCGCGTTTCTTCGATCACCGGGTGGACATCTTTTGACACTTGCAACTCTCACCGGAAGGGTGATGCTTTCTTCATCTGGGTCGCAAATAATTGGACCACGATAAGGATTTCATCAAGAGTCCACCACTGCCGATGAGTTGCTCACATTATCAATCCCGCCACACGACGCACAATGTCCTGACGCGGGCCTCAGGCGAAAGGGAGAATTTCTAATGCCCATTACACCCACATACCCAGGCGTCTATATAGAGGAGATTCCCAGCGGTGTCCGTACCATCACAGGAGTCGCCACCTCTATCACTGCCTTTGTCGGCAGCGCGATGCGCGGGCCAGCCAACAAAAAAGCGGTGACAATCAATAACTATGGCGACTTTGAAAAGATTTTTGGCGGGCTGTGGGCCTATAGCACCCTCGGCTTCGCGGTCCGCGATTTCTTTCTCAACGGCGGCGGGCAGGCGATCATCGTCCGGCTCTATCACACGGACACGTCGCCAGGTGCCGCGCCCGCTTCAGCGCCTCTCGTGATAGATGATCTCACGCTCGAAGCTGCCAATCAGGGAGCGTGGGGAAAATATTTGCGCGGCTCTATAGATACTGATGTCACGCAGGATGTGAGAGACCGGCTCAACCTGGGAGCCAACGACCTGCTCTTCAATCTGACGGTGAAGGACGCCAGCCCCGGCGGCTCGACGGAGGTCCATCGCAATCTGACTTTCGTCAATAGCTCGCGGCGGCTGGACAAAGTGCTGATGGCCGAGTCGAATCTGGTCCAATGGCCGGAGGCGACTTCCTTTCCCACAACTCCCGCAGACTTTCCGGCCCTGCCGCGCGTTACCGCCTATAAAACGGCGCAGCAAAATCTGGATGCCGCGTTGAGCGCCAACCCGCAAGTGCCCGCGAACATCACCGCTGCGGAAGCGGCGCTGCATGCCGCCTCTGAGAATCTGGTGGACAGCGTCACGAAGGCCGAGATGGTGTTGGCGGATAAGCAGAAAGCCTTGTCTGATGCGCAGAAGGCAGACCCGTATAGCCAGGCAGCCGTAGACACAGCCCAGGGCTTCGTAGACACCGCTAAACAAGACTTGGTTGATGCCAACACAGCCCGCGATGCAGCAGTCGCAAGCGGAACGCAGCCTCTCACCTTCGCGGATTTCAGCCCGGCCAACGGTCTGACAGACAAGCATGGCATCTATGCTCTAGAAAATGCTGACCTCTTCAACCTGCTCTGTATCCCGCCTTATCTGAGCGGCACTGACGTGGATGCGAATTTGATTTCCGAAGCGACTGCCTACTGCGAAACGCGGCGCGCGATGATTCTCGTTGACCCGCCGAGCACCTGGACCGATAAGACCAGGGCGAAAGCTGGCATCACTGCCGGTGTCGGGACCACCAGCAAAAACGCCGCGCTCTTCTTCCCGCGCTTATACCAGCAGAACCCTTTGAAGAATAATCAATTTGAAGAGTTCGTCCCTTGCGGGGCGGTGGCGGGCGTCTTTGCGCGCACGGATACGCAGCGCGGAGTCTGGAAAGCGCCCGCCGGTCTCGACGCCGTTTTGAATAACGTCCCGGCTCTGAGCGTGAATCTGACGGATGCCGAAAACGGGGAATTGAATCCGCTCGGCGTCAACTGCCTGCGGACGAAAGTTCCAGCCGGGCGCGTCGTCTGGGGCGCGCGCACTTTGCAGGGCGATGATAGGTTCGGTTCCGAATGGAAATACATCCCTGTCAGGCGCACGGCCCTCTTCATCGAAGAGAGCCTTTATCGCGGCACTCAATGGGTGGTCTTCGAGCCGAACGACGAGCCGCTCTGGGCACAGATACGGCTCAACATAGGGGCCTTCATGCACAACCTCTTCCGGCAGGGAGCCTTCCAGGGCACGACGCCGAAGGACGCCTACTTCGTCAAGTGCGATAAGGAAACCACCACGCAGAACGATATTAACCTGGGCATCGTCAACATCATCGTTGGCTTCGCGCCGCTCAAACCGGCGGAGTTTGTGATCGTCAAACTTCAGCAGATGGCCGGGCAGATCGTGACATAAGGAGATACATTCATGGCTCAATTCACCGTCAATACAAATCCGCAGCGTTTCGACCCGTACAAGAATTTCAAATTCCGCGTCAGGTGGGATGGACAATACGTCGCCGGAGTGAGCAAGGTCGGCGGCCTTAAAAGGACCACAGAGGTGGTCAAGCATCGTGAAGGCGGCGACCCTTCGAGCAGCCGCAAATCGCCGGGCCGCACGGAGTATGATGCCATCACGTTGGAACGCGGAGTGACGCACGATACGGAGTTTGAAAAGTGGGCTAACAAGGTCTGGAATTTCGGCTCCGGCCTCGGCGCGGAAGTCTCGCTCAAAGACTTTCGCAAGGACATCACGATAGAGGTTTACAACGAGGCCGGACAACTCGCCATCGCTTACAACGTCTATCGCTGCTGGGTCTCCGAGTGGCAGTCAACGCCAGACCTGGATGCCAACGCCAACGCCGTCGCCATCCAGCATATCAAGTTGGAGAACGAGGGCTGGGAGCGCGACTACTCCGTGACGGAACCGACCGAGCCGAGCTTTACAGAGCCATCACAGTAAGCGTCAAGTATGTATGCATTATCAGCTTCCGAACTGCTGGAGGCATGGGAACGCGGGTTGGGCCAGCAGCCGATTGAACGTGCCTTGACGTTGTTGGCCGCCGCCTGCCCGGACACTCCAACCGATGCCCTGGCGAGACTCAGCATCGGCCAGCGTGATGCTCATCTGCTCTCAATCCGCGAGTGGCTCTTTGGGCCAACGCTGGTCAGTCTCGTCAACTGCCCGAACTGCGGCGACCGGCTCGAACTCAATTTCAACGTCGCAGACATACGCGTTCCGCTTGAGGGACAGCCGCCCGCCAGTATGTCTCTGAGCGTCGCCGGTTATGAGGTCCAGTTTCGGCACCCTAACAGTCTGGACCTGTCCGCCGTCACGCGCGGTCAGGATGTCCTGAATGGTCGCAGGCTGCTTCTTGAACGTTGTCTCCTGCACGTCGCATTGGATGAAGAGGCGAAGACCATAGATGAATTGCCTTCGGAAGTCATAGAGTCTGTCGTCGAGCAGATGGCCCAGGCGGACCCGCAGGCGGATGTGCAACTGGCCCTTTCCTGTCCGCAGTGCAAGCACCAGTGGCGTGCGGCCTTTGACATCCTCTCTTTCTTCTGGAGCGAACTCAACGTCTGGGCCACGCGCATCCTGCGCGAAGTCCACACGCTCGCCAGCGCCTATGGCTGGTGCGAAGCGGACATTCTGGCGATGAGTCCCTGGCGACGACAGATGTATCTGGAAATGGTAAGCGGATGAAAGACTTTCTCACCAATCTGGTAGCCAGGAACCTGGACCCGGCGACGGAGATTAAACCCCGGCTGGCGTCTCTCTATGAGCCGCCGCAGCCTGTCGGCGGAATTCTCTATGGGCCAACTCCTGGTCGAATAACTGGTCCAGAATCGCCGGATGAGAGAGGCTTAGAGGAGACGACCGAGACGTTGAATGCCGCCCCGTATAATCCTGCGGAACACGTCTGGACGGAGCGACGGCGTCTTGCCCAATCGCTTGAGAGAAATCACGCGACGAGACAAATTTCGTCTCGCCGTCAACGCAGCGATGCGAGCGATGCCTCAACCTCCGACCTCTTGCCTGAGACATCACAGCCGCCTTCCATCTCTCCCGCATCCGCCGCGCAAGGGATAAACTGGTCCACTAACCAGCATCCGCAGACTCCGGCTCAGCCGCCCTCACCTGAGGCAACTTCGCGGGCACGCTCCAGCCCTGAAAATTCGAGGTTGATTCCGTCAACGACCAGTGATGAAGCGCACACGGAACCCATGCAAGGCCCTGTGCCTTCGCCAATCTTGCCGCCGGATGCCGCGCGCCAGCGAGTCCGTGCGATAGAAGCGGAACATTCTTTGAGCAGGGATGAGAGCGACGAGTTGGACCATCGAAACGCGGGACACGAGACGCGAGCGGCGATAACCCGTCCTCTCACGCCGCACCTTCCGGGTCGGGATGTGGCGTCCACGGGCGAGACCCACACGCCGACGGGCGTCTTCATCCGTCCGCAGGTCACACGCAAAAATGAAACTGACCTGCCAGCCTCCGTCGCCACGCCGCCGTTGACGGCTCCGACCATCAACGTCACCATCGGGCGGATAGAAGTGCGCGCCAACACTTCGACCGAATCGAGACCCCGGCCTCAACACAAACAGACGCCGACAACGAATCTGGATGAGTACTTGCGCCAGCGCGCTCAAGGAGTCAAGCGATGAGTAACTCACTGGCGATTGCTGCCGTCACCGCTACGCTGCGCCAACTGCTCGACAAAGGAATCAACAGCATCATTAACGGTGTGTTCGTGACGACGCAGCCGCCGGATGTCGCCGACAGCAAAACAAATCTGGTCAACATTTTTCTCTACCAGACGATGATTAATCCGGCATGGCGCAATCAGGATATGCCGCGCCAGACGAAGCCGAACGAAACGGGGCTGCCGCCGCTGCCCCTGAATCTCTACTACCTGATTACCGCTTACTCGAATAGCGACGACTCGCCGGAGCCTTTCAGTCATCGCATACTCGGACAGGCGATGAGCATCCTGCATGATAATCCGGTGCTCAGTTCGGAGGAGATTAAAGCGGCCCTGCCGCCCAACGATCTGAAGTTGTATGACCTCTACGATCAGATAGAGCACGTACGTATCACGCCTCAACCGTTGACGCTCGACGAGATGTCAAAACTCTGGACCATGTTCCAAACGAAGTATCGTATCTCGACCGCTTATCAAGTCTCCGTCGTGCTCATCGAAAGCAATCGCGCATCCAGGTCGCCTCTCCCCGTCCTCAAACGCGGGCCGGAAGACAGGGGCGCGGAAGCGCAGGGTAATATGTTGTCACCACTGCCGACGCTGACCGGGATCGAGTTGGCGACCAAGACGCAGCCGAGCGCTCAACTCGGAGAGAAAATCACGCTCAGCGGTTATCAACTGGACGGCGACAGCCTGCTCGTGCGTTTTGAAAACCCGCGCCTCACGACCCCCAACGATATTGGACCACTCGCGGCCATCAAGACCGCCGACCAGACTGATGTCCTGGTCACTTTACCGAACGACGCGAATGCTCAAACGGACTGGGTCGCGGGCTTTTACAGCGTCTCCATAGAGGTCACGAATAACGCCGACGCGGTCAATCCGCAGAGGGCGACGAACGCGCTCTCGTTCTCGCTGGCCCCGCGTATTCTGACGATTAACCCGACAGCGAGGCTCGCGGCTAACGGCGATTTTGAACTGACGTTGACCTGTAGCCCTCAAGTGCGACTCGGACAACGCGCGACGCTCCTGTTTGGCGCGAACGAGATTAAGGCGACGCCACCTCCGGGCCAACCTCCGCCGCAGACGGATACGCTCAAGTTTCACATCACACCCATCACAGCGGCTTCCATCGGCGAGTATTACCTGCGCCTGCGTGTTGACGGGGTTGATAGCCTGTTGGTCAAGTATCAGGACATCGCTCCCAACGCGCCGCCCGCGTTTGACGATAACCAGAAGGTGACTATTGCATGAACGACCTGGACCGCTGGCACAAAGGCAACGAGGAATACCTGGCCGCTGCGCTGCACTGGCTGCGGCTGCGTTTGCTGCGACAGGGAGGCCAGGAAAAGCCCGCGCTCATCTTGAACACCAGCGCGCCGGAGCCGTCGCACGCCGCCGCACCCAAGCGCCGCTTTCACTGGCGACAGCAACCCTCGCCTTCTACGACTGGTCCAACAACTTCTCCGCCACTCCAATTGCCGCCCGCGCAACTGGATTTAGTGACGGATGAAATGGTCGCGGAGGCAGCCTCCGCGATGGCCGCCGCCGAAGCGGTCGAGCCTCCGCCCGCGCTCCTGATATTGGCCCAGCGTTTCGGACTCTCAAGATTCGAGCGAGATGTCCTGTTCCTCTGCGCGGCGATAGAACTGGACACACGCTTGGCCGTGCTCTGCGCTCGCGCGCACGATGACCCGAACCAGTTTTATCCGACCTTTGCGCTCGCCCTCTCGCTCTTTGACGAGCCGACCTGGGACGCGCTCTCGCCTGAGCGCCCCTTGCGTCACTGGCGATTGATAGAGATTAACCAGCCCGGCGCGCAAGCGCTCACCTCCAGCGCCCTGCGCGCGGACGAGCGCATCGTCAGTTTTATCAAGGGGCTGAATTATCTGGACGACCGTTTGACTCCGCTCTTCGTGCCGCTCGATGTCAACGCGGACCAGCCTTTATTGCCGCCTTCACAGGCGGGCACGGTCGAGACGATTCTGCAAAATCTGGATCAGGCCGCGATGGTCCAACGCCCGCCCGTGATACATCTGCTCGGACCCGATGTGCCCAGCAAACAACTCGTCGCGTGGCACGCCGCCGCGTCTTTGAACCTGCATCTGTATCGTCTCCCGGTGGAACTCCTGCCCACGCAGGCCACCGAACTGGAGACCCTCACCAGATTGTGGCAGCGCGAAAGTATTCTCCTGCCCGTGGCCCTGTACCTTGACGCGCACGAGGCCGAGAAGTCTTCTCAGGGTGAGGGCGGACAACCTCCGCCGCTCAATCGTTTTCTGACGCGCAGCAGCGGCATCCTCTTTCTGGACACGCGCGAGGTCTGGCCCAGCCTGAGCCGTCGGGCCATCACTCTCGACATCAGCAAGCCGACGCCGCTTGAGCAGCAGGCCGCCTGGGCCAACGCGCTCGGCGAAGAGGCTGGCGAGATTCCCGCGCGCCTGACAGGGCAATTCAATCTGGACCTGATGAGCATAGGACAGCTTGCGCGACAGGCTCTCTCCGTCGCGGCGAGCGACGAAGAGAGCCTCGGCGAAAGGCTCTGGGATGCCTGTCTCATACGCACGCGCCCGCAACTCGATAACCTGGCCCAGCGACTCGAACCGAAAGCGTCCTGGGATGATCTGGTCCTGCCTCCGACGGAGAAAAATTTGCTGCGGCAGATAGCGGACCAGGTGGGCCAACGCGGGCGCGTCTACGAGGAATGGGGCTTCGCGCGCAAGATGAATCGCGGCCTCGGCATCAACGCTCTCTTCACGGGCGAAAGCGGGACCGGCAAAACGATGGCCGCCGAAGTGATCGCCAACGACCTGCGTCTCAATCTCTACCGGATAGACCTTTCGGCTGTGGTCAGCAAGTACATCGGCGAGACGGAGAAGAACCTGCGGCGTCTCTTTGACGCGGCGGAAGACGGCGGCGCGATTCTGTTCTTCGACGAAGCGGACGCGCTCTTCGGCAAGCGCAGCGAAGTCAAGGACAGCCACGACCGCTACGCCAACATAGAGATTAACTATCTCTTGCAACGCATCGAAGCCTATCGCGGCCTCGCTATTCTGGCGACCAACATGAAGAGTGCGCTTGATACCGCGTTCATGCGTCGCCTGCGTTTCGTGCTCGACTTTCCGTTTCCGGGCGTGACCGAACGCAAGGCCATCTGGCGCGGCGTCTTTCCGCCGGAGATGGAGACCAGGTCTTTAAACTTCGACCGGCTCGCGCGCCTCAACGTGACCGGAGGAAACATCCAGAACATCGCGCTCAACGCCTCTTTCTTAGCCGCCGGGGCGGGCGTTCCGCTTAGCATGTCTCTCATCATGGAGGCCGCGCGCGCGGAGTTTCGCAAATTGGGACGGCCCATCAGCGAGGCGGACTTTCGCTGGCAAGAGCCTGTCGGAGAAGTGGCTTGAATATCAACCTGCACATAGAGCGATTAGTCCTTGATGGCTTGCCCGTCGCGCACCATGATGGACCACTGGTCCAGGCCGCCGTCGAGGCGGAACTGTCCAGATTGCTGACGGCGCAGGGTCTCGCTCCGGGCCTCTTGAACGGCGGCGCGATGCCCGCCGTGCGCGGCGATTCGATTCAACTGGCACATGGAAGTAGTCCATCTCACATGGGAACGCAGATCGCTCAGGCCGTCTATGGAGGGTTGAGCAAATGAGTCAACGGGAAGGGTTGAAGACGCCGCAGACAGATACTCTCAGGCCGCTCGTGGGTGGCTTGCTGCAACGCCAGTGTGCGTGCGGTCAGCACACTATGGGCGGAGGCCAGTGTGAAGCGTGCCATGAAAAGTCCGAGGGAAGTTTGCAGCGTGCGGCTGTGAGCCGCGATGAGCAGCCTCAAGGCGTGCCGCCCATCGTGCATGAAGTGCTGAGTTCGCCGGGCCAACCCCTCGATGCGGCGACGCGCAGTTATTTCGAGCCGCGCTTCGGTCATGATTTCAGCCGCGTGCGCGTCCATACGGATGCGAAGGCCGCCGCATCTGCGAAAGCCGTCCACGCGCGGGCCTTCACTCAGGGAAGCGACATAGTCTTCGCCGGTTCCGGCGCGTTGCGCGATCAGAACACACTCGCGCATGAACTCACGCACGTCGTGCAGCAAAGCCTTGGGCCAACATCTACTCCGCACGGGCTTGAAGTCTCGCCGTCAAATACTGCGCACGAGGCCGAGGCAGACCGCACTGCCCGCAACGTTTTATCTTCCGGGCATGCTTCCGACTCTGTCATGTCTGCTGCGCCGTCATCGCTGCAACGTCAGGGGAATGAAGCCCCGCCACACAAACTCGTCCCGCTCTCAACGGACCCTGCTGAAAAGCATAAGGCGAGCGATGCGGTGGTCGGAGATTTTCAAGCTGCCGCTGAAATCATCCAGGCCGAGACCGGAGTTGATTTGACGAAAGGGCCGGGCGATACCGTTCGCGGGATGTCGGAAAAAACCGAAAAGCCAGGGGCCAGCAATTTCTCCTGGCACAAGACGGGGCGTGCCATAGACATCAACCAGAATCTCAAATGGGTCATCGTCAACGAGCCTGCCGCCGATGGAATGAAATTCCGTATCTACCTGGAAAAGACCAAGACCATGATTGGCCAAAGCCGCCACGAACGCACCTTCACGAAAGAAGAGAAGCCGGATTTCAGTGTCAATCCGCATGGCAATAATGTTTTCCAGAAAACCTATATAGATGTCACAGAGACTCTCACGGACCACGGCTTCACGCGCATTCCGGCGCAGGAGGGCTGGGAACACACCCGCGACAAACGCGAATGGTGGCACTACGAGAAGCGGGACGCTCACACCATGTATGAAGCGCTGCGGGACATCCATACAGCGGATGAGGTCGTGAAGGGATACAAGTCTCTCGTGACCGACGAGAAATCTGGACAGGCCCCGACCAAGTCGCTCGTCAGGCTTCATAAGGAGGGCTTTCCCTACGAGACGATTCAAAACATCTCGCCCAAGACGCCCAACGCGGAAAGGCAAATAGAACTAAGTGTGGCGAAAGACGCCTTGAATAAAAATGATCATGACACGGGCGCTCTTTATCTGAACAGGTTGAATGAACCGGACATCAAGAGGGAATTGAAAAATCTTTTACCTGAGGACATCAAAAAGATTCATGAGAGCGCGATATGTTCTCCGGCTCTGAGCGCAGGGTCCAACATCGCCAAACTCACAAAGATTCCAGACGTGAAGGACGAAGAGATTAAATGCCCGTCGGCTGCTGCGCCATAGTTATAGAGGGTTTCATATCTGCCACAAATTTTCCGTCAACCCGGCGGGGTTTTGTTTATGAAGGACCGGCTGAACATCAACGACGCGTCGAAAGTCAATCCGATGAGCGCGCCTGAGTTGATTAAAGGAGTTGGAAGCGAGCGATGAGTGCCCAGGTGAATAGCAAGAGTCAAATCGTTGCACCAGTGCCGCAAGCGCCTGCCCGGACCGGGCAGTTGCAACGCCAGTGCGCTTGCGGTCAGCACACCCTGGGAGGGGGTCAGTGTGGCGCGTGCCGGGCCAGGCATGAAGGTAGATTGCAGCGTGAGGCCGTGAGCCATGACGAACAATCTCAAGATGTGCCGTCAATCGTACATGAAGTGCTGAGTTCGCCGGGTCAACCGCTCGATAGCAACACACGCTCTCTGATGGAGACGCGCCTGGGCCATGATTTCAGCCGCGTGCCCGTTCATCAAGTGCACTTATCGCGGAGCGCCGCCAGCGGTCTCAGCATAGGACCAGCCGATGATTCTTTTGAGCGGGAGGCTGAGAGCGTGGCCGAGCGAGTCGGACGCGCCCGTGCGGAGGACGGAGCGAGCCATGCCGGACCAGCGCGCAAGTATGATTTGAGCCAGGTCCGTGTGCATACGGATGAGCGAGCGACCGAATCCGCGCGGGCCGTGGGCGCGGCGGCTTATACGGTGGGTCGTGATGTGGTGTTCGGAGCCGGGCAGTATGCGCCGTCGAGTCGCCGCGGGCAGGCTCTGTTGGCCCATGAATTGACGCACGTCGCGCAGCAGCAGCAGGCGTCTCCCGCTCTGCAACAAAGGGTCGTGCAACGCAGCATTTTCGGGTCAGTTTACAATTTTTTCAGCAATATTTTCCAGGCTATCTTCCATATGGGATTCAGCGACGAGACCTTACAGGAGTACATGGAGGTGATAGGGAAGGGCCAGCCCGAAGGGAATTCCGACAG
Organism: Pyrinomonadaceae bacterium; assembly: GCA_036009045.1. Taxonomy (GTDB): domain Bacteria; phylum Acidobacteriota; class Blastocatellia; order Pyrinomonadales; family Pyrinomonadaceae; genus DASYML01. The sequence continues at coordinate 7,550 of DASYML010000106.1, read as the reverse complement.
CGATAATAAGGCCGTCGCGGTGGTCAATAAATGGAAGGCCGGAGAGGACAGGAAGCAGGTTAAGCTCGGAGAGAAAAACTATCCGGTGCCCGTCAATATCAAAATAACTCTAGCGCGCGAAGTGCTCATGCCCTACGTCTCAGATGATGATGAGCAGAGCGCACTGGACCTCTTGAGCCTCTCCGGTGACAGCGAGACGGCAGCCATCATCGCCGCCATCGGTGAACAGGAATTGAAGAAACATAAACGGCTCGCGGGATTTCTAGTGAACTGGCACGCGCGCGGCGGCGAGCAAATCGCCGCGCTGAAGCCTCAACAGCAATTAAAAAAGGACCAGTTGGTGGAGTTTCATCAAAAGCAGCAAAGGCACGTCAAAGGTTTAATCGAAGAGGGCCTGAAGATTCAACCCGACGCGTCCAAAGGCATACTCGACAAAGACAATCTCTATCACAACTCCTGCGAATTTATTGACAAGGGAGAAACGTACATGGTCGTGCTCACCCCGACCCATGATACGGGCGAACGCGAAGGCGGACCGGCTTACTTTGATGCGACGGTCAAACATCCTGATGTCGGGGGCAATTATCCGGCGGACTCCAAGGTGAAGGATGATGCGAGGCTCTTCTTCGCCACGGGTTATGGTCCGGGCACCGGGGGTGAGGAAATAGGCCGCAAAGAGTTCAGTAAAGTTTTCAACAAAGAGACGGTCTACCTGAGGACCCCGGATGATGACTTGATGAACCCCAGAGCCTTTCGTAATACGCTGGTCCATGAGGTGCAACACGAAGCCGATCAACATCAAATGGGAAAGGCACATCATGATTTCCTCGAAGACATTTATTTAGATGCCAACTGGGCACGTTATCAAAGCGAATTCCGCGCTTACTGGGTTCAGCCTCCCGTCTACGATACACCCGTCCCGAATCGCGTCGGCATTGACCCGGATTTTATGGGGACGGCGGACCAGCCAGCCCGGAACGAATATGAGGTCGTGCGGCAAGGTCCAAAGCAGACGGGCTGCGCCGCTGATTCGATGAAGACAAATTTCAAGAATAAACGGCAGGAGGATATTTTCTGGTATCTCTCAAAAATCAGCGCGGGCTTTGATAGTTACTATGTCTGTAGTCCCAGGTTCAAGAAGCTGGTTGATAATTTTGCGCTTCCGGCCAGCGGAAATCTAGTCAATTCCGTAAGGGTCCGGGCGCTCACGGAAGCGTTGGGGAAATGCGAGAAAAAGATGGATGCCAGGGCTCCTGAGATTGAACAGGTGAAAAGCAAAGCGAAGGCGTTGGATGCGGTTGACCGCGCGTTCCTGAAAAACGAAGAGTTGTCAGCGCCCTTCTGGAGACTGCTGAAGGCGCGGCTTCCCGATAACCTGATTGAGACGATGACCGGACTCATCAAGGCTTGATTTCCGGTCCGGGCGAACGCCAGCGCGACCTTCAAGCAATGAATCAAAATGTCCTCTATGTAATTCGGCCTGAGCAGTTCATGCGGAGAATGAAAAGGCGGCACAGATGAGCACTTTCCCAGGTTCGCCGCGCCTTATTAAAGGCGGCATCGTTCTGATAGACCCGGACACTTCATTGGTCCAGCGCATCATCGCGTTGCAGTACAACCCTGACACGCTGACGCGCACGTTACAGGTCCAGGGGGCGCCCGCAGGGCAAACCGGCGACCGCTCCGAAGCCCTGCGGCTCAAGGGGCCTGCCGTCGAGACCATCAAGTGTGATGTAGAGATTGATGCGACCGACCAGTTGGAATTTCCTGACAAGAATACGACGGCGGTCGAGGTCGGGCTGCTCGCGCAACTGGCGGCGCTCGAAACCATCATCTACCCGACGAGCGACCAGCTTCTTTCCAACAACACTCTTGCCAAGTCTGGCACTCTGGAAATCGCGCCGATGGAGGCTCCGCTGACTCTCTTCGTTTGGAGCAAGAGCCGCGTGCTGCCTGTGCGCCTGACGGATTTCAGCGTCACCGAAGAGGCTTTCGACACGTCGCTCAATCCGATTCGCGCCAAGGTCAGTTTAGGGATGCACGTCCTGAGCGTTGATGACCTCGGCTTCGATCACAAGGGCGGCAGTATGTTTATGATCTACCTACAACAGAAAGAGCGGCTTGCCAGGAGAAGCCAGGCGGGCGCTTTGAGCACTCTGGGCATCGGAGGCATTCCATGAGCAATAATAATTTTTCACCCGCCAGCCGTTACTACACGCTGGAGACGAAACAATTCGACGTGCCGAATGGACAAACCGTCGTCTATCTCGAACGTCGCTTCGTGCCGTCGCCGGATAATTTCGCGCTCCTCCAACTGCACTCTGTCGAGCAGGGCGAGCGGCTCGATAACATCACGGCTCACTATCTTGGCGACCCCGAACAGTTCTGGCGCGTGTGCGATGCCAACACGTCCATGCGACCGGACGAGTTGACCGAAACCCTCGGACGCAAACTGCGCATCACGCTCCCGCAGGGCATTCCCGGACCAACAAATGCTTAAGGGTTTTTATCTCACATTGATGATTGGCCCGGCGATACCCATTCCCGTGCCGCAGTTCGTGATGGACGCCTTGACGGGCGTCCAGATTACGAACACGGCTGCCCCGCACAGCCCGAGCGGATTCTCTTTGACTTTCACCGCAGGCAGCAATTCCCCTTTGCATTCCCTATTCCTGATCTCCGGCGGCGGGATGTTTCCTTTGATGAGAGTCGTGCTCATGGTCACCGTCAACGGCATTCCTGACGTGCTCATTGACGGCGTCATTACCAAGCAGGATATAGGACCATCGAACGAGATAGGGCAATCCACGCTGACCATCACGGGCGTTGACCTTACGGCAGTAATGGACCTCATTGATTTTAGCGGCGTCCCTTATCCGGCGATGCCGTCCGAAGCGCGCGTCGCGTTGATTCTGGCTAAGTACATGCTCTTCGGCATCGTGCCGCTCATCATTCCGAGCATCCTGATTGATGTGCCCAACCCCTTAGAGAAATTCCCCGTGCACCAGGGAACTGACTTCGCCTACCTCAATGAACTCGCCGACAGGGTCGGGTATGTCTTCTACATTAGTCCCGGCCCGGTGCCCGGCGTGAGCATCGCTTACTGGGGGCCACAGATTAAAATCGGCGTGCCGCAGCCCGCGCTCAACATCAACATGGACGCGCAGACCAACGTTGAATCTATGAGTTTCGGTATTGATACGGAATCCAAAACGCTGCCCGTCGTTTATGCTTACGTCAAGGAGGCGCACCTGACGATTCCGATTCCGATCCCGGACATCAGCCCGCTCAACCCGCCCCTGGGATTAATTCCGCCGCTCCCGAAAAGGATTCAGTTCATGAAGGATACGGCCAAGCTGACGCCGATTCAGGCCGTCCTTATCGGCCTCGCCAGGGCATCGAAGACCTCCGACGTGGTGAGGGGTTCTGGAAGCCTCGATGTCTTGCGTTACGGGCGCGTGCTGAAGGCGCGTCAACTGGTCGGCGTGCGCGGCGTCGGAATAGCCTTCGACGGCCTCTACTTCGTCCAAAGCGTGACGCACAATATCAAGCACGGCGAATACAAACAGAGTTTCAGCTTAACGCGCAATGGTCTGGTTTCCACTCTCCCGAAGGTTCCTGTATGAGCGAACTGAACAAGTATTACGGAAAATATCGCGGCACGGTCGTGCAGAATATTGACCCGCTGCAAATCGGTCGCATTCAAGTCATCGTGCCGGATGTCTCGAACATCATCCCGACCAGTTGGGCCATGCCCTGCACGCCCATCGCGGGCATCCAGATGGGCATGTACGCCGTGCCCGCCATCGGCTCATCCGTGTGGGTCGAATTCGAGCAGGGCGACCCCGACTATCCTATCTGGGTCGGATGTTTCTGGGGTTCAGCGGCGGAAGTTCCCCTCGCGGTCAAGGCGGTCGCGCCCATCACTCCGCCCATCGTCATAGGCAATCTCACGCAGAGCAACATCGTCATCAGCGATGTGCCCGTGCCCGCGCCTTATCTCTTGCCCGCCGGAGGCATCGTCTTGCAAAGCGGAGCTTCGACCGTCGCCGTCGGCCCGGACGGGGTGACGATTACCGCGCCCAAAGTCGAGATTAACGGCGTCACTATCCTGATGAATAAGGGCGCGTTGATGATTACCTGAAACGCTGGAAGGGAGATAACAAAAGATGCCAGGCTTTCTACTTCATTTGGGCGCGGTGGTCCAATGCGCTCATGCCGGACAGGCTCAGCCGACCGTCACCAACCCGCGCGTGACGGTCAGCGGCCAGCCCATCGTGATGAACGCCGCGCCGTACGTGGTGGCGGCTTGCCCGTTCGTGCCGCCCGCTAACGGTCCCTGCGTGACGGCGCAATGGGTGACGAGCGCCGTGAGGGTCACGTCCAACGGGTTGCCTGTGCTCTTGCAGGACAGCCAGGCCATCTGCGCTCCGACGGGCACGCCGCTCGTCATCCTGACGACGCAGGTCCGAGTCAAAGGCATGTGAGGCCGTCATGAATATAGACTTTCCTTTTCACTTCGATGGTCGCGGTCGGACCGCCATCACCAACTATGATGAGCACGTCCGCGACATGATAGAGCAGTTGCTCTTTACCAATCCGGGCGAGCGTGTCAATCGCCCGGACTTCGGCAGCGGCCTGTTGCAAATGGTCTTCGCGCCGAACAGCCCGGAATTGGCGGCGGCGCTCCAATTCACCATTCAAGCCTCGCTCCAACGCTGGCTCGGCGATGTCATCGAATTGCAGGGACTCGAAGTGACCAGCGAGGATTCCACCCTGCAAATCCTCATACAGTACGTGATACGCGTGAACAACTCGCCGCAGACGGCGCAATTCTCGCTCCCGGTATAGGCATATGAAGACTTACGCAGACTGTCTTGATGCGGCGCAAAGACGCCGCGACTTACGAGCGCATACCACGGATGGCGTCTCTGACCTCAACGGGCTCGACTATCTTGAGGTTGATGAGAGCCAGACTGTTCTCACCGTCTACTTCCTGGAAAAAGCGCCGCACGGTCTCACGGAAAATAATGTACGCATTGACGGCGGCACGCGCATCCGCAACATCAAGGTCGTGCCACATGGCATCACGACATGTGAAATGACGGACCCAAGGGTTGACGATTGCATGCAAATCACCGTGGACCGTCCGGGCGATTTCTCGACTTATACCCTGCGGCTCGTCAACACGAATGCACAGGGTCAGCCGACCGATGAACCTCTCGACGGCTTCGACCCCTTCTATGCTCAACTTGATTTCACCTTCAAAGCGAGTTGCCCCAGCGATCTCGATTGCGCGCCTCAAGCCATCTGCCCGCCGACTCCACCGGACGAAACGGAAATCAATTATTTGGCGAAGGACTACTCAAGCTTTCGCCAGCTTATTCTTGACCGGCTCGCACTGCTCATGCCCGACTGGCAGGAACGCCACGTCCCGGACCTCGGCATCACGCTGGCCGAGTTGATGGCCTATGTCGGAGATTATCTCAGCTACTACCAGGATGCCGTCGGGACCGAAGCCTATCTCAACACGGCCCGCCAGAGAATTTCCGTGCGCAGGCATGGCAGGCTCGTGGACTATCGCCTGCACGAAGGATGCAACGCGCGCGCGTGGCTCTTCATTGAGACCGATACCAGTTATTTCAAGATGAGTGTCGAAGAGCTTTTTTTCATCACCGGCTATGAAGCCGAACAGACGCTGGTCCACCGCATGCTCACCACCGAAGACCTGCGTGATATTCCTTCAGACTCCTACGAGGTTTTTGAGCCTCTGGTCCAACCACACGTCGAGTCAATAGAGGTTTACAAGGCGCACAACAGTATCTCTTTTTATACCTGGGGGAATCGTCAATGCTGTCTCCCGCGCGGCGCGACCAGCGCCACGCTGAAGGACGAGTGGGCCAATCTGGATAAGCCCCCGCAGAGGGACGATCAGAAGCAGGGTGATGAAAAGCAGAGTGATGAGAAGTTGGACGAAGAGCCATCTCCCGGCGAGCGCGTGTTGAAATTGAAAGCGGGTGATGTCCTGATTTTTGAGGAAGTGCTCGGCCCCGTCACGGGCGAGCAGGCGGACGCGGACCCAACGCATCGCCACGTCGTTCGCCTGACCAAAGTTGAAGCCGCGTTGGACGGACTCTACGACCAGCCCATCCTCCAAATCGAGTGGGCCACAGCGGATGCTTTACCCTTCGCGCTGTGCGTCAACGCGATAGGCAGAGCGCCCGGCTGTGTGTACCTTGAAGATGTCAGCATCGCTCGCGGCAACATCATCATGGTGGACCACGGCCAGGGCATCGTGCCGCCCTTCGCATGGTCCGTGACCGCAGAGGAAGAGTTGAACCCAGGATGCGATGCGGCCTTTGAGCCTTTCGAGACGAACCCGCCAACGGGCACGACGCCCAGACAATTCACAAAGATGATTTATCGCGTCCCCGTCCCGCAAGCCTCGCCGGATGCAGAGCCGCGAAAACAGATTGTGCTGCCCTCCATTCCCCTGACGTACCGCGCGCCCTTTCCATCTCCCGCGATGCTCGCGCAACAACAGGAACGTCTCCTGTCAGGACTGAAGGCGGCGGTGCGAAATCGTCTCAATCAAATATGGATGGAGGTGCGCGGTGGGGCGACGCTCTCGGAAGGCGAGATGACGGAACTGCGGACCATCCTCGGCGCGCAGGCGTTGATAGATGCGGGGTTGGAGACGAAGAGCCATAAGCAGCCGCCGGGCAATGTGGACCAACCCGCCGCGCTCGAAAGATTACTGGCCCTGACGGATGAACTGTTGCAGAAGAAGGAACGGCGCGTTGATACGTTCATCGCGCGGACGAGGGGCGGCTATGTGCTCGGAGACTTAGAGGAAGGCGAAATCTCCGAGATGTTCGGTGAGACTCTGGCCGTCAACCTGAGTTCGGATAATAGCGAGTTGCTAGGCCCGGCCAGCATCGCCCTCTTGCAAGACCCGCGCGACGCGCTGCCCGACATGAGCCTCATCGAACTGGACCTCATAGAAATATTGGACCAGCAGAACTCATCGCAAACATCTTCGAGCGTCGCCGGGCAAGAGGAGTGGGTGGCTCAGTTCGACCTGCTCGACAGCAACGCGCCGGATCGTCACTTCGTCGTTGAAGTTGACAACGATGGCCTGGGCCATGTGCGTTTCGGGAATGATGATGGCGGACGCGCGCCCGTGCCCGGCACGATTCTCACGGCGGCCTACCGTGTCGGCAACGGCATCGCCGGTAACGTCGGCGCGGAGGCCATCTCTTACCTCGTCTTTCGCGGCAACAAGCCTGACCCGGTCTATCTCAGCGTGCGTAATCCTTTGCCCAGCGTGGGAGGCGCAGAGGCGGAGTTGATGAGCCAGGCGAAGTTGCTGGCCCCCGTCGCGTTTCGCCAGGATTTGCAGCGAGCCGTGACGAGCGATGATTACGTGACCCTCACGGAGCGCAGCGCTAAGTCCAAAATCCAAAGGGCCGCCGCGCCGTCCCTGCGCTGGAACGGTAGCTGGTACGAAGCGCATGTCGCCGTTGACCCGCTCGACACGGAGGAGGCTG
>DASYML010000105.1:0-17532 GCA_036009045.1 Pyrinomonadaceae bacterium | reverse complement strand
ATGCCGGAGCTCTGGCCGTCCGGCGTCGGATGCACGGGCTGCGCGTATTCCGCAGGATACAACTCTCGCTGCGCCTCCATCGCGCGCCTCAATTTCTCATCCGCTTCGTCAAACGGCACGGTCTTAATCCAGGTCATCTCTTGCTTCCTTTCAATGTCTTAAGTTGGGCCAATATCTTATCAGCATAAAATAAAAGCCCGACTTAGTCGAAACAACATTTCGCCGGGTGTGGTTCAGTTTAGCCTTGAATGTATAGAACATTGAGATTCACCACCGCAGACACAGAGCACACAGAGTTAGCACAGAGAGTTGGATGCTTAACTCTGTGTGTCCTCTGTGGCCTCTATGTCTGCGGTGGTGAATTCTTCTTTCATACTCACTCAAGCCAGATTGAATCAATACTTTTCGCCGCTTACTTTTGGCGAAACAGCAGGTGGTAAACGGGCACGCCCAGCGCCACGACTCCCACGCCGAGAAACGCCTGCTTTGGATTATGTCCGGCAAGCAGGACCAGTAATAAAATAATCAACGCCAGAAAAACGAGCGGCGTCAAGGGATAGCCGCTGGCTTGATAGGTTGGGCCAACTTTTTTGTGCCCGCGCCTGAGCACGAAGATAGCGGCGACCGTCAAGGCGATGAAGGCGACCGTCACGAAAATAAAGTAGGCGACGATTTGATTGAACGTGCCGAGCGCGACGAGCACGGATGCCATGATGGCTTGCAAGGCTATGGCCCGCGCAGGCGTGCCGAAGCGCTCGTGGACCCTTGCGACCGCAGCGGGAAAGAGCCTGTCGCGCGCCATCGCGTAATAGACGCGCGGCGCGGCCATAATGATTCCGGCCAGGCTGCCCAGCACGGAGATGATGACGATGCCGGAAAAGATTTGACCGCCCGCGCGCCCGAAGAGGACCTCGCCCGCCTGCGCCGCGAAAGTCTCGCCCGAAGTGACGCGTTCCAACGGGACCAGATAGAGAAAGATGGCGCTCGTCAGCAGATACACGCAGGTCACGGAGAGCACGCCGAAGGCCAGCGCCCTCGGCAGCGTGCGCGAAGGCTCGCGCACTTCGCCCGCAATCTTGCTCACGTCCCACCATCCGCCGAAAGAGAAGAAGGCCGCGACCAACGCGCCCGCGAGTGCGCCCAGAAGCGGCTCTGAGCCTAGCCTCTGGACCACGAACGGGACAAAATTGGACCAGTCACCGAGTCTCAGTCCCAGGCCCCATAAGGCTATCAGGACGAGCAGGCCCAGTTTGAGAATCGCCAGCCAGCGCATCAGCCACGCGCCGAGCCTTAAGCCCAGAATGTTAGCCAGCGCGAGCAGCATGATAGTTGAGACGGCTACAAACTTGAGGCTCGCCCCGTCGAGTTTGAAGATGTAACCGGCATAGCTCGCCAGCCCGACGGCGAGCGCCGCCGTGATGCCTGGGTCCATCACCAGGAAAGACATCCAGCCGTAAAGAAATGCCACCTGCGGCCCGTAAGCCTCGCGCAGATAGACGTAGCCGCCGCCCGCTTCCGGGAAACGCGACGCCAGTTCGCCATAGCACAGCGCGCCGCACAGCGCCATCGCTCCCATCAAGAGCCAGACGAGCATCAACCAGAGCGGAGAGCCGAGCGACTTAGCCATCCCCGCCGGGGTAAGAAAGATACCGACCGCGATGACTTCGCCCACGACCAGCGCCGTCGCCGACCCAAGGCTCAACTGTCGCTTCAACTCTACGCCGCTGCTCAAAATCTTCTGCTCCGCAAGCATTAAATCAGAAGGTAAAACGCGCGGCGAACTGGAACGCGCGCGGGCCGCCGGAGCCGAAGACGCCGCCAGCGGTCGTCACGGGCCGCCCGAAATCCTGCGAGCCTAAGACGTTGGAGAAGCCCGAATAATTTCGATTCGAGACGCCGAGCACGTTCGTCACGTTGAAGACGTTGAAGACCTCCACGATTGGCTCAAGCCGCGCACGCTCTCCGAACTTGAAGGGTCTCGTCACGCGCAGGTCTAACGAATTGAAGTTGCCATTGAAGCGCGCGTCGTCCGGCACGAGCGGCAATAATTGTCCGTTCACGCCGCCGCCCGCGTTGACCTGTCGCAGAAATTGATTCAACTGAGCGCCGTTGTGAAAGAGACGCCCGCCCGCGTTGCGTTGCAGTTGCGGGATACGCGAACTGCCATCCGGCAGCAGAATGTCCATCGGCACGCCGGAGGCTATGGTCCAGAGAGGCGCGAGACGGAAACCCGCTGGCAGGTCTAGCAGGCCGCTGAAGGCGAAGCGATGTCGCTGGTCGTTCGGCGTTGGCCCATATTCCAGTCGCAGGTTCTGCGGGTTAATTGGACCATTCGAGAACGGAATCTGGTCGTCGTTCGCGTAGTTGAAAGCCTTCGAGAGCGTGTAGGAAGCGCGGAACTGGTAGCCCTTGCTGAAACGCTTTTCCAAACTCAACAGCATCCCGTCATATTTGGTATTGACGCTCGATTCCAGATTCTTGACGGTGTCCGGGCCGCCGACCACGGGGTTGAAAACCGTCCCGATAGAGCGACCGATGATGAAGTGCGTGCCGAAGTTGTGCAGGTAGTCCGCGCGGATAACGAGATGGGCTGGCAGGTCGCGCTGAACGCCGACGTTCATCTGTTGGACCATCGGATTCTGTAGATTGTTGTCTATGATGTTGATGCCCGCCGCGCCAGCGCCCGGCAGGATAAAGCCCGTGAAAGGATTTTGAATGTTGGGCGCGAAGGGCGGAAACCTGCCGGTCATGGGATCTATAAAGAAGACGTTTCCGGCGCGCACTTCGATGGGCAGAGCGCGCCCGTCAAGCCCGCGTTCAAGCGAGATGATTTCGAGCGTCACGCGATCATAGTAGATGCCGTAACCGCCGTGGATGCTCGTGTGCGCGTCCGCAGTGGACCAGTTAAAGCCGACGCGTGGACCAAAATTATTCGTATCGCGCGAGCGCGTTCCATGCAGGAAGGGCACGATGAGCGGGTTGAGTTCATCCTTTCGGCTGATGTTCTTAACGTTCGTGTCCAACTCGTATCGCAGGCCCAGATTGAGCGTCAAACGCGGCGTCACGCGCCAGTCGTCCTGTGCGAAGAACGCCAGATAGGTGTTGTTATTATCGTTGAGCACGAGCTGGCGGTCGGGCACGCCGCTGCGGAGCGTGACGGCGAAGAGCAGGTCGTTATCATCAACGCGGCCATCGCTGTTGTGATCGAAATCCGGGAAATCCTGGACCAATTCGACGCGCCCCTGTTGAAAGACTCCGAGGTTAAAGTTCGCGTTCACACGCTGGACATCTGCGCCGAAGCGCAACGTGTGATTGCCGCTCAACATGTTGAGCGTGTCGGAAAATTGCACACGGCGCTGGCTCGTCTGCTGCGGGACGCGGAAGGACGCGCCGTCCTGAAGGCTGGGAAACGTCAGTTGCGGGCCGGGCGTGACGGGCACTATGCGGTCGAAGAAGTTGTTGATGCTGAAGTTGAAATTATTGAGCACGCGCGCTGAAAATTCGTGCGTCCAGTTGACGAGAAAAGAGTGATAGTTGTTACGCCCCGTCTGGCGCTGCGAAGCGGAGCCGATGCTGCGGTCAAGCGTGCTCGGCGCGACATCCATCTCGCGTTCGATAGAATAACGAAAGTAAAGCTGGTTTTCGGCACTTGCAAGCACATCGCCGCGCAGGCTTCCAAGCAGGTCGTCGAGCGGGGCCGGAGCGAAGGTGCGCCGGATGGTGCGCGTGGCTGTATCGCGCGCTCCGACCAGCGCTGCGCCGTCCTGGTTGCGATACTCGAAGGAACCGAAGAACCAGGCCTTGCCCCGCTTGATTGGACCACCGAGCGTGAAGGCATATTGCTCGCGGTCGAAAGGCGGTTGCGGCGCGCTGCTGCGGTCAAAGGTCGCTGGCAGCGCCTGCAATCTTCTGTCGCGGAAGTAAGCGGAGGCGGAACCGTGAAACGTATTCGTGCCCGCTTTGGTCACGATGTTGACGACGGATGAGCCTGAGCGGCCAAGCTCTGCGGAAAAACGATTGGTCGCAATCTGGAATTCCTGGACCGCATCCTGCGAGATGTTCTGGAGCATCCCGCCGACCGTGTCATCGTTGTTGTCCGCGCCGTCAATGGTGATGTTGCCGCCGCGTCCGAGTTGGCCCGCCGAAGAGATGACGACCGTGTTGGTTTTGGTCGGGTCGAAGTTGGGCGCGGGAGAATTGCCCGGAACGAGCAGTGCCAACTCAAGAAAGTTGCGACCGTTGAGCGGCAGATTTTCAATTTCGCGCGTCGAGATGACGTTATCAACTACCGCCGAGTTGGTGTTAATCGGGTTCTCCTCGCCGATTAATTGTTCGTCAACGGCGATTCCACCAACCTGTAGTTTGACATCAAGCGTCACCGTCTGCCCGACCTGAAGCACAATCTTGACGTACTTCGCGCTGGCAAAATTAGGGGCCTGAACTTCAACTTCATACTCGCCCGCAGCCAGGTTCGTGACGACGTACAAGCCTTCATCGTTGGTCCGGGTCTCACGTTGAATGCCCGTTTCCTTTTGTCTGACGGTGATTTGAGTCGCGGGGATGACCGCGCCGTTCGGGTCGTAGACGCGCCCGCTCAGCGTGGCTGTGGATTGCTGGGCCTGAGCCGTCAACGCACACAGGCACATGACTAGCAGGCATGCCGCGACCAGCGCATTCTTCATCATTCGTTGGGGGAGCTCCTTCATCAATAATATTGATTAACAATCAGGTGGGCCGAAACGCACAATCGCCTGATAATACTTTTCGAGTACGGATAAAATGCAGCCACTCTTTGATGTGCGTCGCGCAGCACACTAGCATAAGCCTTTGAGTGCGACAAGTGTGAGAGCGAGAGCGCACACGCTTGGCGATGAATCAAACCAATGGTAAAGTTGCGCTTTTACATCACGGAGTGAGTTTGTAACTATCGGAAGAGAGTTTGATTGATGGCAAACAAGATATTAATCACGGGCGGGACGGGCACAGTGGGCAGTGTGCTGTTGGAGAAACTCGCCGCCACAGACGCCAACGTGCGCGCGCTCGTACGCAGCCAAGGCAAAGCGGAACGGATAGAGGCGAGCGGCATAGAGGCCGTCATAGGCGACCTGGATAAGCCTGAGACTCTGCCCGCCGCGCTCAATGGAGTGGGCAAGGTTTTCCTGCTCACATCACCGACCGAACGACAGGCGGAGTTAGAGGGAAACGTCATCGCGGCGGCACAGAACGCGGGCGTCTCTCATATCGTCAAACTCTCGGCCATCGGCGCTGGTCCAGATGCGCCGCCGCTCATTCGCGACCACTATCTCATAGAGCAGGAGATAGAGCGCAAGGGGATTCCACACACGCACCTGCGCCCGAACGGTTTTATGCAGAACATCCTGATGAACGCGCCGACGATTAAGGAGAAGGGTCTCTTTTATGGTTCACTCGGCGAGGCGAAGGTCTCGTACGTGGACGCGCGCGACATCGCGGCGGTCGCGGCGGCAGTGCTCACGGGAGACGGCCACGAGGGCAAGGCTTATGAGATTACAGGACCACAGTCTCTCTCTTCCAAGGAAGTGGCCCAGGAATTCTCTTCCGTGCTGGGCAAGGATGTGCAATACGTTGATTTGCCTCTGGAAGCGATGCGTAGTTCGATGCTCGGCACGGGGATGAGCGCGTGGCTGACGGATCGCCTCATCGGGTTGTTTGAATTTTACAGGGAGGGACGCGCGGCGACGGTCTCGAATGTCGTCCGCGAAGTGACGGGGCAGGAGCCGATTACCCTTCGCCAGTTTGTCAGGGAGCATGTCGAAGCGTTTGAATAGTTACTCAAAATATTTATGAAGGAAACGCTCGCGCCGGGAATCACTGTCGGGAAATCGAAAATTGATGGCAAGGGATGCTATGCGACGGTCCGTTTTCGCAAGGGGCGGAAGATCGCGGAGTTGGTTGGCGAGAAGGTGTCCCGGATGGAGGCCGCGCGCAGGATGCGCGGGCGCGAACGGCTGCACATCTGCGGGATAGACACCTACTGGGGCATAGACGGCAGCAGCGGCGGCAACGGCTCGCAGTACATCAATCATTCCTGCGAGCCGAACTCTTACGTTAAAATCATTCACGGCCACATCATCTTCTTCGCCCTGCGCGATATAGAACCCGGCGAAGAGATTACTCTGGACTACGTGGAATCCTATCACTCGAACGACAAGAAATGTCGCTGCCAGTCGCCCGCATGTCGCGGGACGATCAATCTCATCAAGAAAAAGAGTTCCCACGCGGGCGTGTAAATTCACGCCGGGCAGCCCGTTAAGCTCTTCCGGCGGGATGCGCCGCAGGTCCAACCGGGGGTAAAATAAACGCATCTAAACTTTGCGGGCCGTGAAGAGACTGGCCTTTCTTTTTTGCTTTTGTGCGACGCTTTTTTCTACTCTAAGGATTTGATTGAATGTTGATATCACGACTTACTTTTCGGACCGCTCCGATTGTGCTTTTACTGGTCCTTTTTGTTTTCTCTCCCAAAGCTCTTGTCTCCGCGCAGACCAACGCCAACGCCGCCTCAAGCGTCAATGATGTCGTCATCGTGCTACCCTTCGAGAATACCTCGAACCGTCCTGAGTTCAACTGGGTCGGCGTCAGTTTCGCGGACTCGCTCTCGGAACTGCTGGACGTGCCCGGCCTCATCGTCGTCTCTTCAGACGAGCGCGAGCTTGCCTATCAAAGCATACGCCTGCCGCTGACGACGCTGCCCTCTCGCGCGACCGCCATCAAACTGGCGCGCAAAGCCAAAGCGACGATGATCGTGCTCGGCACTTACAGCGTCACGCCGGGTCAGGGTGAGACGCCCGCCTCCTTGCAGGGGACTGCGCGCGTCATACGCGTCAACGAGGGCCGCCTGATGGGCGAGACGATGCCGGATGGACGCTGGGCCTCGCGCGAATACGATTTCGGCGGCGCGTTGACCACCTTGCAGAGAATGTCGGGCCAGCTTGCTTACCAAGTTCTTTACCAGCGCGATAAGGCCGCGCTGCCCTTCTCGCAGATGCAGTTTGTGCAGCAGGCGACCAAGATTCCGCAGAAGGCTTTTGAATCTTACGTCAAGGGCGTGCAGACCTCAGACAAAGATAAAAGGGCCAATTATCTGAAGAACGCTCTGCGCTTTTACGGGGAGGCCAACGCGGGCGCGGTCTACCCGCAAGCCGCCTTCGAGTTGGGCCATCTCTATCTTGAACAGAACGATTGGAAGAACGCCGCAGAGTATTTCTCCAAGATTCAGAAGTACCGCGAGAATGAACTCAAGACGAGCGCCGAAGGCTCAAGCAGAATCCAGAAGAAGGAGCCTCTCTATACGGAGGCGGCCTTTTACGCGAGCCTCGCCTACTGGCGCATGAACGATTACAGCCGCGCGCTAGCCGCCATCACTCCGCTCACCTCCGACACGCCCCTCATGAGCATCTACAACAACGCGGGCGCGATTGCCATGCAGGCCGCGCGCGACGAGAAGAAACAGGAAGAGCGCACGCGTCTCTTACAACAGGGCGTTTCGTTTCTCGCGCAGGCGGCGGAGTCTTCGCCGGACGATACGATGGTGCTCTTCAACTACGCCTATGCGCTCTTTCTGTCGGGCAAGTTCGCGGAGGCTGCGGATAAACTGCGGCCCGTCATCACGAACGATCCGAAAGACGGGCAGGCACAGTTTCTCTTCGCCAAGGCGCTTGAGCAAACAGGCAAGACGGAAGCCGCCGCCGCCGCAGACGATCAGGCGCGCAGGTATTTACAGACTTATGCCAGGTGGCAGACGGAGTGGCAGAAGTCGCATACCGTGACGGATGTCAATCCGCGCCTGCGCCACTCATTCAATCGCGACGACTACTTCAACGCCGTGCGCGATAGCACGATTGCCAACGCGGACGCCAACAACACTTCAAGCACGCAGGACCTGCTCGCCAAGGCGCGCGAACTCTACACGGCGGGGCAGGACGACGAGGCGATGTCGGAAGCTCGCCGCGTGCTCGTCGTCGAACCGATGAACGGCGAAGCCTATCTTCTTATCGGTCGTATCTATCAAAGACGCGGCGACCAGGAGGCAGCCATCAGCGTCCTCAAGACCGCCACCTTCTGGGACCCCAAACTGATTGACGCGCACATCCTGCTGGGCCGCATCTTCATCGAGAGAGGCGACCGTGGAGAGGCGACCAAGTACGCCACCAACGCTATCAACCTGGACCCCAACAACCAGGAAGCCATCGCCCTCCAACGTCAGGTCACGATGGGAAGCAAGTGAGGCCGGAGAGGCTAGAAGGTAGAGGCTGGAGGCTAGAGGCTAGTCAAAGCAAAGATGTTTTAACTAGCCTCTCACCTCCAGCCTCTATTTCTTTCCGGTCCTTATGTTAAAATGGCGTTTCTTTTTTGATGGTGCGATCAGAGGGGCTTTGCGCCTCTGAGAGAGTGATGATGCATCTCTCGCCATTGATGTTGATTGGTTTACTGTTGCTCGTTGCGCTGGCTGTGGGACTCTTCCTGATAGCCGCCATGTCCAGGCATCACAAGGGCGCGACGGGCGAGCTTGAGTTGATGGGCGCGGAGGCTTCGGTCGAAGCGACGCTGGGGCCGCAGGGCACTGTCTTGATACGCGGTGAATTGTGGCCCGCCCGTGCGCGAACGGGCGCGACCGTCGAACGAGGATGCAAGGTTCTCGTCGTCGGTGCAGAGGGGCATCTGTTACAGGTCGAGCCGATAGAGTAGCATCAACTGCGTTCGACGTTGACGCCAAGGGATATTTGAACCGGCCACTATATGTCAACAGAGACGGAAAAATACGAGCTTCAACCCAGAGACTCCGAGACGCGTCATTCGGCGCTCGAAGAGTTTGCGCGAGACGAGCGTCGTCCAGCCGTCCTGTTGCTCGGCGCGCTCATCATCGCCGTCATCTTCTTCGCCCTCGGCATCATCTTCGACCGCTGGACCATTAATCGAAACCTCCCTTCAAGCGCGCCGCTCAAGACAACACAGACATCCCAGACCATCAACGACACAAGACCAGCCGCACCCTAGAAACCTCCGCAACGGTCCTCTGCTCTCGGACGAAACCCGAAGCCGTTTTTCAGTTGAATGTAGACCTACACTCAACTGCGAATGATTCTTCAGCGTCATGCTTTTCATCCGGCATGGGCCAACCTTTACTCTCAATCGTTCCCGGTTTCCAGAATTACTTTTTCTGTGGCATGCGACGTGCTGTATACAAACCCGGCAAGCACGGTAATTAAAACGTGACCCTCCGCCATCACTTCTCTGAGCGCCGCCTGCCGCGTCGCCAGCCGCCCGCCGAGCATCCCTACAGTGTACCCCCTCCGAAATGTGAACCCGGCCAGAAATGGCCGGGTTCTCCCACGTTTAGGCCAATTTTTACGTCATCAGATGCCCTTTGACACGCACCCTCAAGCGCTCTGCTCCGATCCAACCTCAGCCCAGGCCATTTAAAAACCTTCCGCCACGCTTCCCGTCTCTGACAAAGGACGAAAATTGTCACTTCCAGAGTGACGTTTTCTGTCTATTTTCGTCATCCGGTAGACCATTTCGGTAAAGCAAGTCGGAAGTGGGAAGGATGAATGGTGAAAGCGGAACTATGCGTCTTGCGTAGCCGCACTCTTATCCTTCCGTCTTCCTACTTCCGACTTGCTCTTCGTGACGGCGCACTTTCTTTGTTAGACTTATGTCTATGGAGGATGCGATTTCCGTGGCCGCGCCGCGAAGAAGGGGTCTGCTCTCAAAGGCTCTGCGAGATGCTCGCGCTTACACTCCGACGAGAGTTGAGATGGGGATGGCATTTCTGTCCGGGGCGCTGCTCATACTCTCATTCCCGGACCTTAATTTGTGGCCGCTCGCGTGGGTGGGACTCGTGCCGGTTCTGGTCGTCGTGGCGCGTCGTGCGGAATCGGGCGCGGGCTTTGTGCTGGGCTGGCTGACGGGCGTGCTCTTTTTCTACGGCTCATGTTACTGGCTCACTTACTCCATGATCCGCTACGGCCATCTCCCTCCGCTCATCGCTTACCTGCTGCTCATCATCCCTGTGGTCATCGTGAGTCTCTTTCCGGCGCTGTGCATGGCCGTGCTGGCGCGGGCGGTCAAGCGTTGGGGCGGGCGTGCGCTCTTCGCCGCGCCGTTTTTGTGGGCGGCGTTGGAGTGGGCGCGGCTCGGACTGACGGGCCAGTTGTGGAACGCCATAGGCTATTCGCAAGCCTATCATCCGTCGCTGATTCAGACGGCGCGTTGGGGCGGAGTTTACCTCGTAGGTTTTTTAATCTTACTGGTCAACTCCGCTATCGCATTCCTGGTCCTGAAAAGGAGCATGAGAGCGATGCTCACAACGCTCGCCGTGATGGCGTTCGTGTTTCTCAACATCTTTTTCACCAGCAGACTGTCAGAGCCGGAAAACACTGACGCGAAATTTTCCGATAAGCCGGATGCGGTCGTCGTCGCCGTGCAACCGAACGTGCCTATGGAGCCTGTGGATTCGGAGGCAGAGACGAAGGCGCTCGTTGAACGCCATCTCTCTTTGAGCGAGAGCGCTCTACAGGCTTGGGACCACAGGCGCGTGCGCGTCGCGGAGATAAGTTCCGCAGCCATCGAACCGCCGAAGAATTCCCGTTTGATTGATAATCCGAAACAGCTTCCCATCAAAGGGGATGTGCCGCGCGTCGTTATCTGGCCCGAATCGCCTATGAGTTTCACGTACGCGCGCGACTCTGAATTTCGGGAACTGGTGGCGCGGTTCACGTCGAAGAATCACACGTCCGTCATCTTCAACTCGCTGGAGCCTGCGCCGCTCGGTGGCGCATACAATGCGGCGGTGATGGTGAATGAGGAGGGTCGTCTCGTCGCACAATATGATAAGATTCGCCTGCTGCCGTTTGGCGAGTATGTGCCGGTCCCGCGCTGGTTGCCGGGGGCGAGCCTGATTCCGGTGATGGTAGGGGATTTCACGCCGGGAGCGGAGTATATTTTGATGCCGGTCGGGGAGGCGCGTGCGGGAGTCTTCATCTGTTTCGAGTCGGCGTTTCCCTCCATCGCGCGCAGGTTCGCGGACGAAGGTGCGGACGTGTTGATAAATATTTCCAACGACGGTTATCTTGGACCAACGCCCGTCATGCGACAGCATCTGGCTAACGTCGTCTTTCGCGCGGTGGAGAATGGACGGCCCATCCTGCGCGTCACCAACACGGGCATCTCCGCGTACATCAACGCGCGCGGCGAAGTCAGCGATGCGACCGCAGGTTTTCAAACAGCCGTGCGAACCTGGACGGTCAAACGCGCGGCTCAGGGCAAGACTTTTTATACTATGTACGGCGACGTGTTTGCGTGGGCTTGCGCCGCGCTCAGTTTTTTGGTCCTGGGATTAACCCTGCGAAGGCCCACAGTTTAAGCTTTCGCATGACACCTCTGGCAACTGCTGAGAGGCGTTGAAAGTCATGAAGATGTTGGGCGGCATATTCTTCATGCTGTTATTCTATGCGGGTTGCTCGCTGCTCTATCACCTGGGCGCGGGAACTATCCCGTCCATGCTCAAGCCATTGGTCAATATGTGGGTGAAGGAAGGCGATGAGGCTAAAGGCGTTAATATCGCGCTGTGGCTATTATTTATTTTAGTTGCGGGCGCATTGCTTCTCTATCTCGTCGCGCCGATGTATTCCGTCATCCTCGATATGGGGCGAGGATTTAAATGAGATACTTTAATCATCAACCGGAAGATGACTTGACATTGGACACGATTCGTAAGCTTCTGCCTTCGGATGGAGGCCGTGGTTCCCGGCTTTAAACTTTAGAACCCGGACTAAACGATTATGATTGAGACGGTATCTATGCTGGATTTGCGAAACTCTTTCGAGGACCTGCGCAAGCGCGTCGAACAACTCGGGAGGTTTCTTTGATGTCGCGGCGAAGCGCGAAGAGTTAGCACGCTTTGAGGCGGCGGCACAAGCGCCGGATTTCTGGAACGACCAGGAGGCGGCGCAGACGCTCTTGCAACAGCGCAGCCGTCTGGAACGCATCGTCGCGCGGCACGAAGCCTTCGAGTCTACAATCGCGGATGCCACAGTGCTTCTGGAATTTGCCACGGAGGATGACGAGGAATCCGCGCGCGAGTTGCAAACCCTCCTGGAAAAGCTTGAGCATGATGTGAGCACTGCGGAGACGGAGATGCTGCTCTCCGGCGAGAACGACGCGCGCAACGCCATCTGCACGATTCATCCGGGCGCGGGCGGGACGGAATCACAGGACTGGGCGGAGATGCTCCTGCGCATGTATCTGAAGTGGGCGGAGGGGCGCGGATTCAAGGCGGAGATTATAGACTACCAGCCGGGCGAAGAGGCTGGCATCAAGAGCGTCACATTCAGGGTCGAGGGCGAGTATGCTTACGGCCTGCTCGCGGCGGAAGCGGGCGTGCATCGCCTGGTCCGCATCTCTCCTTTCGATCAAGCGGCGCGGCGGCATACATCCTTCGCCTCACTCTTCGTCTACCCGGAGATTGACGAGAACATAGAGGTTGAGATTAACGACAAGGACTTACGCGTTGACACGTATCGCGCGACGGGCGCGGGCGGCCAGCACATCAACACGACGGACTCCGCCGTGCGTATCACGCATCTCCCGACGAACATCGTGGTCCAGTGTCAGAATCAACGCTCGCAGCATCAAAACCGCGCCGTCGCCATGCAGGTCTTACGATCAAGACTCTACGAACTCGAACTGGAAAAGCGGCGCGCGGAGACAGCCGAACTGGAAGCCAACAAGGCCGACATCTCCTTCGGCTCACAAATACGCAACTACGTGCTCGCGCCTTATCGTCTCGTCAAAGACGCGCGCACCAAACTGGAACGCGGCAACGTTGACGCCGTCCTCGGCGGTGACATAGACGACTTTATCAAAGCGTACCTGCTGTCGCGCCGCGCGGCGTGATGAACTAGAGACTGGAGGTTAGAGGCTAGAGGCTAGTCACAACTTTCAACTGATTTTCCAGTCTCTAGCCTCTAGTCTCCAGTCTCTCTTTTCGGAGTGCTTATGGCAATTACTCAAACAGACGTGCGGGCGAAAGCGGCTCCGCCCAAGAATACGCGGCGCAATGAGATTATCGCCATCGCACTCTTCGCGCTGGGTGCGCTGCTGACGCTGTGCCTGGTTTCCGCAGCCTTCTATCCCAACGACCCTTCATGGAACTTGAAAGGCGCGAGCGAGACGCACAATCTGGCCGGGGCGATTGGCGCATGGGTGGCCGCCGCTTTCTTTCAGACCGTCGGCCTCGCATCCTATCTCGGCCTGGGCCTGTTATTCATAGCGGCGTGGCAGCGTTTCCGTAGACGGCACATTGATGCGGCCATCTCTCGCATCGGCGGTTCATTAATACTGGTCCTGGCCGTCGCGGCATTACTGGTCCTCTTTGGACTCCCCGCGCAATTCGACAAAAGCGTGCCGCCGGGCGGGCTGTTCGGAGCGATTATCGAAGGCGTGCTGGAAGGCGGTCTGAATAAAGTGGGCGCGGGTGTCGTCCTCTTCGCCGCTGCCGCGATAGGGTTGCTGCTCGCCACCAACTTCTCTTTCGTACACGCCTACGAACGTCTTACGGGTGCTTTCGGCAATCGCTTCATCTTTTTCCGCACGCTGCCCGAAAGATTCAACGCCTGGCGCGCACGCCGAAAGGAACTGGCACAGGAGCGCATGGAGTTGCGACGCGCGGCCCAACTCGAGCGCGAGATGGCGCGCGAGATTGAGAAGGAAGCTACCAAAGAACTAACAGCGGCGGAGCGCGTCGCGCAGTTTATGAACGAGAACCCGTCCGAGGAAATAAGACCCGACGCGACCACCGCGATCAAGCGTTCGGCGGGCGTCTCTTCAAGCGCGGCCTCATCTCAAAGCATCCTGCAACCCTCTCAGCAGACGACGAAAGAAAGTGAGCAAGTCTCGCTTGTAACGACACCCCTGACGACGCCCTTGAAGACATCATCCACTGTCGAATCGGTCCCGGCTCAAGGGAAATCCATGACCTCGAAAAGTAATGCGGCTTCCAACATCCTGGCCGACGACATGGAAGATGAAGAGGATTCTGTCATCGCGGAGATGGTCAGCACGGTCTCCGTCGTGCGGACTGACGCGTTGGCTCTTGAGAAAGACACGCTATCGTCGCCATCCATGACGGTCGAGAGATCGCGGCGCACGGCGGCGGCGACGGCAGTGGCGACAGCGCCGATTACCGATTACAGGATGCCCGAAGTCGGGTTCCTCAACGCCGCGCCGCCTCACAGCGAACAGGCCGATGAAGAGTTGCGCGCGCTTGCCATCCTCGTCGCGGAAAAATTCAGGGAGTTTAATGTCACGGGCAAGATTGAATATATCTGTCCCGGCCCGGTGGTCACGACCTACGAGTTCAAGCCCGATCCGGGCGTCAAGTATTCGCGCGTGACGGGTCTCGTGGAAGACCTCTGCCTCGCGCTCAAGGCCGAGTCCATACGCATTGACAGAGTTCCCGGCAAGGCCCACGTCGGCATCGAAGTGCCGAACGCCCGGCGCGAAACGATTCACCTGCGCGAAGTCATCGAATCAAGACAGTTCCGCGAGTCAAACTCGAAACTGACCATCGCGCTCGGCAAGACCATAGACGGACTCAACTACGTCGCGGACCTCGCCAAGATGCCGCACCTGCTCATCGCTGGTTCGACCGGCGCGGGCAAATCCGTCGGCGTCAACTCGCTCATCGTCTCCATCCTTTACAAAGCGCGACCCGACGAAGTGAAATTCATCATGGTGGACCCCAAGCGTCTTGAGCTTGGCCTTTACGCGGACATCCCGCATCTCGCCACGCCGATTATCACGGACCCGAAGCGCGCCTCCATCGCGCTCAAGTGGGCCGTCAAGGAGATGGAGGACCGCTACAAACGTCTGGCGGGTTGGGCCGTGCGCAACATTGACGGCTTTAACACGGAAGTCGCGCGCCGCAATCTCGTCAAAGATTACGACGAAGTGACGGGCGAGCCGCATCAGACTCTTCCCTACATCATCATCATCATAGACGAACTGGCGGACCTCATGATGGTCTCCGGCCACGAAGTCGAAGAGTCCATCACTCGCCTCGCACAGATGGCGCGCGCCGTCGGCATTCATCTCGTGCTCGCCACGCAGCGTCCCTCCGTTGATGTCATCACCGGATTAATCAAAGCCAACTTTCCCTCGCGCATCTCCTATCGCGTCTCATCCAAGGTTGACTCGCGCACCATCATTGACGCCAACGGCGCGGAACAACTTCTCGGTCGCGGCGACATGCTCTTTCTCCCGCCCGGCACATCCAGACTTGTCCGCGTCCACGGCGCTTATGTTGACGAAGCAGAGATAGGCCGCATCGTCTCCCACACCAAAGCGCAGGGCCAACCCGCCTACGACGAATCCATCACGCAGACCGAAGACGAAGCCCTTGGACTCGACGGCACGGGCGGCGAACGCGACGAACTCTTTGAAGACGCCCTCCGCATCTGCGTCGAGATGAAACGCGCCTCCACCTCCGTCCTCCAACGCCGCTTGCGCATAGGCTACGGACGCGCCGCCGCCATCCTCGACATGATGGAACGCGAAGGCTTCATCGGACAGGCCGACGGCGCACGCCCCCGCCCCGTCCTCTCCCGCGCCTTTGAATTCATCAGCGAACGGGACGAACAAATCGCATCCGGCGGATGAGGACAGGCCCGACATGACAGCCCTGCTTTCTCTCCCACAGGGACGGGCGCAATTAACTGAGTGCGGCTACGTGTCAGTCCCGCCTGCTTAAGCTGGGCGGGTCGTCTCCGTGCGAATACCCGCCCAGCTTAAGCAGGCGGGACTAACCTAACGCTTGGCGCAATGGTCCCATCCAATTGAGAAGCGCTAGAGATATGTTGATGTGAATAAAAAAACGGATGCATAGTCTTCTTTAGCTGGTACAGTATTCATGCCGCATA
This sequence comes from Pyrinomonadaceae bacterium, assembly GCA_036009045.1. Classification (GTDB taxonomy): domain Bacteria; phylum Acidobacteriota; class Blastocatellia; order Pyrinomonadales; family Pyrinomonadaceae; genus DASYML01. The sequence goes on along the minus strand of DASYML010000105.1, from coordinate 1,576 downwards.
CGGGAAGAATATCGGCGACTCGTTTCGTTGCTTGATGGCCTGATTGACGAAGTTTGCCCTCAGTGTGGAAATGAAATTTCCGCCGAGCAAGTTGAGTTAAGGGGATAGTAGTGATGAAGAGAGTCCAAAAGCACTTGCTCGCCGCGACCGTGCTCGTGATCGTCGGACTCGGAGCGCTTCTACTGGATGACGTGCGCCGCGTCGCCCCTTTACAGACGGAGGTCATGGACGAAACTTCCCGCGCGGAAGCGACGCCTTCAACTTCCATTAATAGCCTTGAAGATAAATCAAAGCCCGCGAGTCTTGAATCGCACGAGAATATGACGCGCGAGAAATCCATGCCCGTTAAGATCAAGCAGTGGGGCCTGAATTCCTGGTCCCGTTTGCGGCGGAAGCTTCGGCGTCTGGTTTGAGACCCTTCTCAACGCTTTGAGGCGGCACGCGTGCGGCGATAATTTCGTCAGACTTTTCCACAGATGTCTGTGGAAAAGTCTGTGGAAAAGCCACCTTGTGAGGTTACAAGTTCCTGACAATTTTAGACTTCTAGCATTTTGCACACGTTCGCGGCATAAACGGCAACTTCCCTGCCCCAGAGATTTGCATTCATGACACAAGGTTCGCACGCGGGACGACGGGTTCTTTTGACACTCATCCTCGGCTGTGGAATCTGGCCTGTTTTCTCCTGCGCCAGATTGTCGCAAAACTCGCAGATTTCGCAGCCTCAAAGCCCAACGGCGACTCAACAGGCATTGCCGGGCAAGCCACGCATCAACCTCAACGAGGCGACGACGGATGAACTTGAAAGGCTGCCGGGCATCGGCAAAGTCATCGCCGCGCGCATCGTCTCGCACCGCGCGCGTTACGGAAAATTCCGTCGCGCGGAACACTTGATGATGGTGCGCGGTTTGAGCGACGGGCGCTTCAGGAGGATACGGGAATTCATTACAGTGGAATGAGTCCGGCCCTTGATCGTGACGCTCGAATTCGTATGCGACGCGAGCGAGTATTTCATCACGCAGATTCTCTTCCATGCCCGTCGCATTAATTTGACTCAAGACCCTTTCGCATACTATAAAATTACCGGACTACAAGGGCTTCTCTCGCGCGGCGCATATACACAACACGGCTTATCCTCAAAGGAGTCAAAAGACATGTCAACAAATGTCACGCCATCAAACGCCATCGTCTTGCCTCTTGAAAATGAGCCGAGAGATTTCTCGCTGGCTGACCTCATGCAGACGCTCAGGAACCTCCGCGAAGCCCCCGCGCTGGAAGACCTCAGCACATGGATGAACGAGGTCCATGTGACCTGCGAAGACCTGCGTCCATATATCGCCTTCAAACCCGGAACGTACACGCGTCATCTCGTCCTGCGCACGCCACACGCGGAATTACTGGTCCTCTGCTGGCGACCGGGGCAGCGCACGCCCATACACGACCACGACGGCTCGTTCGGCGCGGTGCGCGTCCTACAGGGCATCATGTGGGAGACGCTCTTTGAGATGGACACGGCGAGCGGGCTGCGCTACAAGTCCGCGCGCGAGTGGACGCACGGCCACGTCACGGGCGCGGATGT
>DASYML010000104.1:0-14454 GCA_036009045.1 Pyrinomonadaceae bacterium | reverse complement strand
CGCGGTGCATTAAAGCCTTGCGTCGCGCGGTTGATCTCTTCGTCCATTTCTACAATCAGCGTCAACTGCGTAAACGGCAGCGTCCACAATATCCGGCGCACATTATTGACCCGTTACCTATTCGCCTTTAGTCACTCCCCTTTCATCCTTGAAACTCATTTCGGGGATGAAACAGCCGCCCTCTCGCGAATAACTCCTACTGAGAGAAGCGGCCCTTGAAACTGCTTTGTAAGCTTTGATGTCAACTGCCGTGTTTCAGGCAAAGAGGCATTATAGACATATTCATTCGTTTGTCAAGCGCCCTCACAAAAATTTTTCAAAGGCTACTTTTTCTTCTTCCCCTTCGCCGGTTGCTCGCCCAGTAGAGAGACCTTCACCAGCCCTCTATCATCCTTATAAACTCTGTACTGCGCGTCTTTCACCTGTCCATCATCGTCCTGTAACCTGACCGTAAAAGTCTTATCGTCGGAGCGGCCTTCGACCCTCAGAGGCAGGTAGCCTTTGAGGTCCGGGCTGTGATAAGCCGTGTAGTGCTCCTGATTATTCTTGTCATAGCCGAGCACATAAATGTGGTCGAAATCCGGCTCGTCAATCTTGTGCGGTTCGTTTGAACTACTCTTCTCCAGGATAACCCAGTGGCCCGGTTTGATCTCTCCCCCGGCGTCCTTATCCTTGGGCGCGCTGGTCCTGGCATCCGGGTTGTCATCCAGTCTGTGCCAGGCGACGAATTCGCGGCCCGTGCGATAAAAGATGATGTCGCTGGGGACCGTCAGTTCGACTTGCTTGCCGTAAATCCACCCGGCTGGCGCGGGTGAGATGGAGGGCGAGAGGCGCACTTTGTACCACAGTTCGTTAGTCTCTTCGGGTTCCTTCTGTTCGTCGGAATCCTTGTCTTTGGCTCCCTTGCCGCCGTTCTGTTGGACGCTTCCGGCCTTCGGGGCAATATCGCTCTCGGTCGTCTCGGAGGACTTAGGCTTGGGCACACGCTTCCAGCCGATGATGTCAAAGTTCGAGCCGCTCTCAAGCTTGAACATGATGTTGTCGTTGTTGCTGCGGTCGGGCGAGAGACGCAGGTTCGTGCTGGCGCGAAGCTGTCCCGTCGCCTGTGGAGGTATCTCCTTATCTTCATCACCGAGCTTGCGCGACCTGGCGAGCACATCTTCGGGCATGATGTAGCGCGCTTCTATCCAACCTTCCGTGCTCTCTTGGTCATGCGCTCGCACGCGCAGCCACTTCTCCCCGTTCTCAGCCGTATCGGAATCCAGGATGTCAACTTGATCGCCGCGACTGACTTCAACCAAATCTGCGGCGACGACCGCGACGGAACTACGCACCTGCGCGCGCCTTGCGATGACGACGCCCGTATCTTCCTTTTTGGCAAAGGTCGTACACGCGCACGCGCAGGCGGCGACGGCTAAAACTAAAAAGAGTTTTAAGTACTGGTGATGCTGCTGGGGGTTCATATGAATTCGACTCGCTCCAAATTATTTACGCTCAACGCCGCGTCGGATTGTCAGTGACGCCCGGCGCGTTGCGGCTCATTATTGTACCCGAATTTGCGTAACAAATCGCGTTGCGAGTGGCTCAGAGAATCCGCCACGGAGACGCGCGTGCGGAAGCCCGACGGTCGCTCGACGCGCAGGCCAAAGGGCGCGACTGCCTGGGCCAACTCGACCGCGCTCGCGCTTTCTATGTAGTGGCGCACGAAATCTCTCATCTTCTCCTGCGCGCTCAAGGCGTTGATGACGGCGGTGTTCCCGTCTACTCTTTTCTCCGTCGCCTGATAGAGTTGAAATAAATCTTTATAGACATCGTCCAGAGAATGCTTGCCGCCCGTCTGCGACCTTAATTGTAGATCATAGAGAAAGGCTATGAGCAACCCTTTGTGATAAACGAGCGCGGTCGCGTTGGTCCAGCGTCTTTGCGAAGCATCGGGCAAAGAGTACTTGTCTCTCTCAACTTCGGAGAGATAAGCATCAAAGGCTCTGCCCAGCGCGTTGAGATAATCCTGAAAGGTCAGAAAGTTCAAACGCATCCCCGCGCGCATCGCTTGGTAGTTCGTGAAGCCTTCATAAAACCAGTCGTAATTGCCATCCAGCGCGACGCCGTTGGGAATCCACAGGTGGAAAAGTTCGTGCGTCAAAGGAATGCTTAATTGGACCAGCGCGGCGGTCCTGGACGGCGACTTGCCGGAAAGAAGCATGACGGTCCCGCCTCGCGTTTCGGCGCTCCAACGGTCTGCGCCCACTTGCGCGGGAAACGGCGCGAGCATCAGCATGACGCGAGAGCGAGCCACGCCGCCGAGCCTGTTCGTATAATCTTTGAGCACGCTGGCAGCCAGGCTCGCGGCCTCTTCGTCCGAAAAGGCCCACTCTCCTGCGGTCACAAAAGCCAACTCCGTAGAGCCGACGCGCTCGCGTCTCTCTCTCAATTCTGGTCCAGCGAAGAAGACCGCGCGCTCCGCATCCGTCAAGACAAACTGCCCGTCCGCGCTTTGCGTCTCATTCGCGGCGAGACGCCACTGCGCGGGAAGAGAGAAACGAATCATTGCCTGGGCTGCGCGCGGCTGGCTCGTCTCATCCTGGCGCGGCAGCAGATCGCCCAGCACAAGGAATCCCAAATCCTTCGCCAGCCAGGAAACGTGCGAGGCGTCAGTCGGATTGGCTGGCGAGTCCAGTTTCACTTCGTAGCTAAACTGCGTCGCCGCGCTCGCCGTCTCATACTCGCCCGGCGCGAGCCTGCGCACAGGGACGCTCGCGCCGCTCGCATCCGTCAGGCGAAAATTCTCTATTCTCTCTCCCAGGCCAGCGACGCCCGCATAGTTATTTAAAAAGGACCAATTTCGCGCCCCGCCCGCGCGCCATCCTTCTATCTTCAATCGCGCGGGAGAAAGCGAGAGAACCTCTACGCTCACCTTGAGCGAGGGGCCATCCTGTGCGGCGCAGTTGAAGGATAAGACGATGAACAGCAGCGCGAGACGGGCAACGGCGCGCGCAGAAAAACCAACTAAAAGAGTTCTACTATGGTAGAAGCGTTTGATTGAAGAGCGGCGAAACGCTGTGCGCAGGCTCATGCGATTCTTTCATCCGAGAGAAGGGGAGAGCGTTAAGCTTGTGCTTGGACGGTAGCTGTTTGACAGTGTCCCAGGCAGATGTTTATAGTTCATTTGGACAATCAGAACTGTAGCATAAAGCTCAAGTTAGTGACCAGCAACAACAACATCGTGGCAACTCCTCGCAGGCATGCGCCTCTCGCGCGCATGCTGGCCTTCGTGTTGCTCGTTTTCATCTCTTACGGGGCGACCGCCGGAGCCGCGCACAGGCACGGCAACATCTTAAAAGCTGGCCGCGCGGATGCCGCCGCGACGATGAGCGGTTCGAGCACCTCAGGCTCTACCGCCAAAGATAACGGCACGAGCGGCGAGTGCCTGATGTGTCGCCTGCATCAACACCTTTTCGCTGGTCTGCTACATCATCCACCCGGTTTTATTCCGCCATCGGTCCAGCTTATCCGTGCGACCGTTGAGGCTGTCTCTTATTTCTCTCAAACGAACACGCCGCGACGCGGTCGCGCGCCGCCCGCGCCCTTCATTCTTTAAAAACAACTTAATCGCCGCGCTCTCAAATCAACAGTGCGCGTCCGCGTCAACGCGAACTTCGTTTCGCGTTCCCTCGCTTCCGCAAATGCCACGTATCGCCCGTGCGATACGTCGGCGTTATCAACGGAGCGAGCGGTAGTCCATTGTAGTTGTCTTCCTTAGAGAGAAAGAGAAATCTATGATTCGCAAAACTATATTTCAAACCGCATTGTTAGCGGCGGCAGCGCTCTTGCTCTGCGCGACGGCGGGCGCGCAAACGCGCATCGGCACGGTTCAGGGGACGGTCAAGGACCAGGGCGGCGCGCTCGTGCCCAACGCGACCGTGACCATCACGCAACCCGTCACGGGTTATCACCAGACCGTGCAGGCAGACGCGCAGGGAGTTTACAAACTCGTCAACGTGCCCTTCAACACTTACAAGGTGCGCGCGGAAGCGCCAGGCTTTCAAGCCAGCGAAGAATCCATTGACTTAGAAAGTACGATTCCCACGACGACGGATTTAACGCTCGCGGTGGCCGGAGCGACGGCCAACGTGACGGTCACTTCCGAAGGTGATGCCGTCGTCGAAACGGATCGCACATCCTCTGACACCGACATCAATCAGATACTTTTGGAGCGTCCGGCGGGCGCGTCGTCCTCCAACGCTATGGCGAACATAGTGGCTTCGACGCCCGGCTTCGTCACGGACGATAACGGTCGCATGCACCCGCGCGGCTCCGAATCGCAGGTCCAGTATGTGGTTGACGGCGTGCCCGTCACGGATAATCTGTCGTCCGTTTTTTCGACGAGCCTGGACGCGCGCACCCTTCGCACTGTGGAGGTCTTGACGGGCGGGATTCCCGCAGAGTTTGGAGACAAGCTGGCGGGCGTCATCAACGTCAACACGCGCTCCGGCCTTGAGACGCCGACGCAGGGCGGGCTGAGTTTCTCCGGCGGCAGTTTCTCGACGGGAGAAATCGCGGCGGACTTTTCCACGCACACGAAGAGATTCGGTTTTCTGACGAATCTTTCGACGACCACTTCGCAGCGTTTCCTTGACCCGCCGACGCTCGACAACTTCCACAACTTCGGTCGCACGGGCAAAGGCTTCTTTCGTCTGGATTACCAGTTCGGCACGAACGATAACATCCACGGGACGTTCACTGCCGGTGGCTCTAACTTTCAAATCCCGAACCGTCTCTTACAGGAGATAGCCGGGCAGGACCAGCGCGAACGGCTGCGCGACAACGCGCAAAACATCACCTATCAACACATCTTCTCGCCCGAAACGGTCGGCCAGTTTTCGTTCTTCAATCGCCACAGCAAGGCGGGGCTGACGAGCAACGCGCTCTCGACTCCCATCGCGGCTTTTCAGGACCGCACACTGCAAACCACCGGCGCGCTCGGCTCTCTGACGCTGACGCGCGGCACGCACAATATCAAGTTCGGCGGACAGATTGTCGTGCCGCGTCTGCGCGAAGACTTCAGCTTTTACCCGACCGTGCCCTTTGATGATTTAACCGATGAGAACGGCGCGAGCGTGCCGAATCCCATCAACAATTTCAACGCGGCCAACCCGTTTCTCTTCAGCGGGCGCAAGAGCGGGCGCACCTTGAGCGCGTACATACAGGACCGCTTCACTGTCTTCAAGAATTTCACGCTCGATGCGGGCTTGCGTTATGACAACTACAAGTTGCTCATCAGCGATCAGGGTTTCAGCCCGCGCGTCGGCGTCGCCTATTACATCCCGCGCACGCAGACGACATTGCGTGCCTCTTATAATCGTTTCTTCCAGACGCCGCCTTCCGAAAACCTGCTGCTCGCCAGTTCAGCGCAGGCCGCCGCCATCTCTCCCGTCTCAGTGCTGCAAGGATTCACTAATGTGCAGCCGGTGCTGGTTGATAAAGAGAACGTCTTCGAGCTTGGCGCGCAGCAACTTCTCTCGCGCTACTTCCGTCTCAACCTGACGCTCTATCAGAAACGCATACAGAACTTTGCGGACAAGGACCAGTTTTTTGAGACGGGCGTGGTCTTTCCCATCAGCATCTCTGCGGGCCGCGTGACGGGCGAGGAACTGCGTCTCGAATCAACGGACTTTCACGGCTTGCGCGGCTTCTTCTCGTTTGCCAACGCTCATGCTTACGGTGTCACGCCGATTATTGGCGGGCTGTTCTTGGGCGAAGACCCAGGCGCGTTACGCATCACGGGTTTGAAGTTTGCGGCGGACCACGACCAACGCAATGAAGCGCAATTCCAACTCAGCTACAACCACCATTCCGGCATCTACGCCATCTTCAACGGTCGTTATGATTCGGGCGTCCCGACGGACGTTGTGCCCGGCACGACGCTCGCGGACTTTACCGCGCAGGGCTTCGACCCGCGACTTTACAACGAGATAGATTTCCAGCGCAGCCGCGTTCGCCCGCGCACGATTCTTGACTTCTCCATCGGCGCGGACCTCTTGCAGAAAGAGCGTGCCTCGCTCAATCTCCAATTCGACATACAGAACCTGACCAACCAACTCTTTCTCTACAACTTCGAGTCCGTCTTCAGCGGCACGCACGTCGGCTACCCGCGCATCTTCAGTGGTCGCCTCGCGCTTCGATTCAAGTAAGTCCAAGGTCCAAAGTCAAGAAGAGCACTCTTCAGCTTCTTGACTTTGGACCTTGGACCTTGGACTCATTTTGCGTTGACAGTTTGCGACCTGCGACACTAAAATGAGGCTTGTTCGTTTATTCGCTTCGCCTTCCGTTTGAGGGCATTGGGTCGCCCATCGCATAAGGAATTTGGCCGTGAGTCTCGTCAAAATCATCGTCATCGCGTTCATCCTGATTTTGAGCATACTGCTCTTCGGGCGCTTTCTGTTTTAGCACTGGCCCGGCGGTATGCCTCTCTATCAAGAAGCGCCTCATCGAAGCCACACTTCGTCGTGCGCCGTGCTTTCCGCTTGCGCTTCGGCCAGCTTTCGTCTATCTCTCCTCGCCACGCTTGTTCTACTGATAATTGGTCCTGTAACTCTCCACGCACAAGAAGGCGTCGGCCAAAATGATGAAGAGGTTTTGCGTGTCCGTACGGACCTTGTGGTCGTGCCCGTCATCGTCAAGGACGCGCGCGAGCGTCGCGTCCACGGACTCTTGAACACGGATTTCGCGGTGCTTGATAACGGGCGCGAGATGCGTGTGGAATATTTTGCGGCGGGCACGGAACGCGTCGCGCTGGCCTTCGCGCTGGACGCCTCCGGCAGCGTGCGAGAGATACTCGCGCGCCAACGCGAAACTGCCCTCTCACTCTTTTCGCGCTTCGGTAAAGAATCGCGCGTCGCCGTCTTACAGTTTAGCGAAAGACCGCAACTCGTCATTCCATTCACGACGGACGCGGACAAGGCGCTCGCTGGCTTTGATTTCTCCGCCGTGCGAAATCACAGGACCGCTATCTTCGATGCCGCCTCCGCCGCGACACGCGCCTTTGATGCCCGCGCGAGCGCCAGCGTGGAGCGCCGCATCATCATTCTCATCAGCGACGGGCTTGATACTATCAGCCGGACGAGCTCGCAGGAGGTGATTAACGAAGCACGCACGCGCGGCGTCTCTTTCTACGTGATTCATCTTCCGCTCTTTGCGCCGCGCGACGGAAAGCTCGCGCCGCGCCCGCCCGCCAAAGGCTTTCGCGCACTGGCAGAGCAGACGGGCGGAAGATATTTCATGGTGGGCGACGCGAAATCCGCGCTCGACCCGCACGCCGCAGATGACCTCGCGCCCGTCTTCCAGGCGATTGAAGACGATTTAAAGGGCCAGTACGTCGTCGGCTATTACCCGGACGCGGCGACCCGCGAAGAGCTTAACCATCGCGTTCAAATCAACCTGACATCCCGCGACAAACGCAAACTCCATGTGCAAACATTGCGCGAGGAATACACTTTGAAACAGTGACCAGTGGCGAGTGACAAGTTAAGCGCCAGAACAAGCTTTTAACTTGTCACTCGTCACTCGTCACTTATCACTACTCTTATGATTGAACAGCAGGCAGAGGGGCTACGCAAGATACGGCGTGCGCTGTTGAGCGTGTCGGACAAGACTGGAATCGTCGAGTTGGCGCGCGAGTTGCGCGGCTTCGGCGTGGAGATTATCAGTACGGGCGGGACGGCCACGGCCTTGCGCGAGGCTGGCATAGAAGTCCTGGAGATTTCCGATGTCACTGGATTCCCGGAGATGATGGACGGGCGCGTTAAGACTCTTCATCCTCGCATCCACGGCGCGTTGCTCGCGCTGCGTGATAACGCGGCGCACGTCGCGGCCATGAGCGAACATGACATCGAGCCGATTGATCTGGTCGTCGTCAATCTATACCCCTTCGAGCAAACAGTCGCGCGCGAAGGCGTCACGCTCGAAGAGGCCGTCGAGCAGATAGACATCGGTGGTCCATCAATGATTCGCAGCGCGGCGAAGAATTATAAAGACGTTGCCGTTGTCACTGACCCGCAGACTTACGGACTGGTCCTGCATGAGTTGCGCAAGCACGACGGCTCTCTCTCTATCGAACTGCGACTTGAGTTGACGACGGCGGCTTTCCTCCGAACCGCTGCTTACGACAACGCGATTTTCCACTTCTTTCAAGACCTGGAGGCCAGCGAGTATCCGCTTGAGACGGTACCTGCGGACACGCTCTTCGATGCCACGGCCTTTCTTCTGACGAAGACCTCCGATCTTCGTTATGGTGAAAACCCGCATCAGAAGGCCGCGCTCTACCAGATGAAAGGCCCGGACGTGGAGGAGGAGATACGCGGCATCGGCGGGGCAGAGTTGTTGGGCGGCAAGGAAATGTCTTTCAACAACTACGTTGACGCGGACGCGGCGTGGCAACTCGTCTGCGACTTTGATGAGTTGGCGTGCGCCATCATCAAACACACGAATCCCGCTGGCGTCGCGTTGGGCCAATCGCCCGCAGAGGCTTACAGACGCGCGCTCGCCACGGACCCCGTCTCCGCTTTCGGCGGCATCGTCGCCTTCAATCGCTCGCTTGACGAAGAGGCGGCCCGCGCCCTGACGGAAATCTTCACCGAAGTCGTCATCGCGCCGGACTTCAGCGAAGCGGCCCTCGCAGCCTTGCGCGCGAAGAAGAATTTGCGCGTCCTGCGCATGGGCCAACCTCAACGCGCGTCTGATCTTGAGTACAGGCAGATCACGGGAGGGATGCTGGTCCAATCGCGTGACGCGCACCTGTTGATGAGAGACCATCTCAAGGTCGTGACAAAGCGTGCGCCCGGTGAGGAAGAGATACGTGATTTGCTCTTCGCCTGGACCGTCTGCAAGCACACCAAGTCTAATGCCATCGTTTACGCGCGCGACGGGCAAACCATCGGCGTCGGCGCGGGCCAGATGTCGAGGGTTGATTCGGTCAGGCTCGGCGCGATGCGCGCGCAATTGCCCCTCAAAAATTCCGTCATCGCGTCGGACGCCTTCTTTCCCTTCCGCGACGGCGTAGACGAGGCCGCGCGCCAGGACATCACCGCCGTCATTCAACCCGGCGGCTCCGTACGCGATGGGGAAGTCATCGCCGCCGCAGACGAACACAATCTGGCGATGGTCTTCACGGGCATACGCCACTTCAAACACTAGAGCAGTTTGCAATTGGGCGTAGCTCATGTCAGTACCGCCTGCTTAAGCCGGGCGGGTCTGCGGGCAAGCGTTACCCGCCCGCTACCGCAGGCGGTACTGACATTGACGCTTTCATAAAGGGTTACATGCAATTGCAACCCGCTATAGGGGATTGCGGAATCGTTCAATTGCGGAATGCGGAATGCGGATTGCGGATTAAAAGACAAACAGCTTGTCCTTCATCATTCTTAAATCCGCAATCCGAAATCCGCATTCCGCAATCCTTCTTTTGACTCTTTTGGCTTATAATCGTTTGCAGATCGTCTTCCCGCAATGCTGGTCGGGCCATTTTCAGATTAAGGAATATAAAGATGTCAGATTTCGCTTCAACTTCCGGTGACAATAATCAGGAATCCATACGCTGTCGTTACTGCGGCCAGCGCAACCAGGTACGCAGCGATGCAGACGGCACGGCCAAGTGCGGGCGTTGCCGCCTGCCGCTCTCGAACGAGCCGCACAGAAAATTCGCGGACCTGGATAAGCACGAATACATACATCCGGCGGACAGTCGCGCGCTCGCCGCTTTGCGCACGATTCCGGGGATTGATTCGGCGCTCAAAAAACTTCTGGAAGTGACGGGCGAATCCGCCATCCGCGTGATCTTCACGGCGAGCGCCGTCAAGGTCACGCCGCAGCAATGCCCTGACCTCTACGCCAAGCTTCAGGTCGCCTGCACGACGCTCGGCGTGGATATGCCGGAACTTTTCGTCCAGCAGAATCCGATAGTCAACGCTTTCACGGGCGGCGTCAAAAGACCCGTCATCGTGCTCCACTCGTCATTAATCGAACGCCTGACGGATGAAGAAGTGCTCGCCGTCGTCTCGCATGAAGTGGGCCACATACACGCCGAGCACGTCCTGTATCTGACGGCGGCTCGCCTCATAGAAGCGCTGGCGGGCGCGGCCCTCGCAGCGGCCCCGATAGCGGCCATCGTCACGCAATTACTGACGGGCACGATGCGCGCGGCCCTCCTGGCGTGGGCCAGACGAGCGGAACTCTCCTGCGACCGCGCGGCCCTGCTCGTCACGCAGGACCCGCACATCATCGGGCGCACGATGATGAAACTCTGCGGCGGCACGTTCGCCTCCAAGGTTGACTACGAACAATTCCTGGTCCAGGCGCGCGACTTCCAGAAGAATTACGACGAGAAGGCTTTGGACCGATTCTGGGCAGACATCATCACTTCCGGGATGTCGCATCCCTTCCCCGTCTGGCGCGTCTCGGAGATTCTCAAATGGGTGGACAGCGGCGAGTATCAACGCTTGATGACGGGCGAACCGCAGAGCGCCGCAGCCTGAACCCTGGGTGATTTAATCGAGTCAGAATCTTCTCAGTGGAGGGCTTTTGAGCATGAGAGCTTTGCTATCCGTCGTTCTGGCATCAGCTTTTTGGTGCGGTGGCGGTCTTTCTGTCCTGGCTCAATCAAGTATTCCGCAGAACTCTAATCAAGGCAAGAACGACAATCAAAGTTTGAGTCAGGTCGAAGAGAAGATTTATACGTTTAAAGAAGTCACCACCAAAGTTGCAATTAAAAAGAGGGTGGAGCCTAGCTACACAGAGTCAGCGAGAGAAAATCGCATCGAGGGAATCGTAGTCCTGAAGGCTGTGTTTTCGTCAAACGGGAAGGTCACTAACATAGAGGTGATGCAGGGATTGCCTTACGGGTTGACGAAAAAGGCTATGGAGGCGGCGCGCAAAATCAAGTTCGTGCCCGCGATCAAAGATGGCCGCCCCGTTTCTCAATATATTCAAATCGAATATCACTTTAACTTGAATTAGCGCGGCGCATCCTGACGCCGTTTAATCATCAGGGCCGTCTTCGATGGGCGCTGAACTGATTCTGCTTCGCGTTCCGACTCTTGAAAACTTCCGAATAGAGGGAACCCTTCTATGTTACTCAAGGACAAATTTGGCGTCATCTTCGGCGTCGCTAATAAACGTTCGATTGCTTGGGCCACGGCGCAGGCTGTGAGCGAGGCGGGCGCGCGGCTGGCCTTTACCTACCAGGGCGAGCGTTTGAAGGAGAACGTGGAAGACTTGACGCGCGAGATGGAAGGCACGCTCGTCCTGCCCTGCGATGTGATGAAGCAGGAGGAAGTTGAAGAGACGTTCGCGCGCGTGGGCCAGGAATTCGGGCGTCTGGATTTTCTCATACACAGCATCGCCTTTGCGCCGAAGGAGGCTCTCGAAGGTCAGTTTCTGGACACCTCGCGCGATGCTTTCCTGACCGCGCTCGAAGTCAGCGCGTATTCGCTGGGCCAACTAGCGCGTGCCGCCGCGCCCTTGATGACCGAAGGCGGCAGCATCGTTGCGATGACTTACTACGGGGCGGAGAAGGTCGTCCCGAATTACAACGTGATGGGCGTGGCGAAGGCCGCGCTCGAAGCGAGCACGCGCTATCTGGCCGCAGATATTGGCCGTCGTAATATTCGCGTCAATGCCATCAGCGCGGGTCCGCTCAACACTCTCTCCGCGCGCGGCGTCGCCAACATCAGCGGCATGCTCAAGCATCACGCGGAACGCTCGCCGCTCGGTCGCAACGTCGAAGCGCGCGAGGTCGGCAACACCGCTCTTTTCCTGTGCAGCCCGCTCGCCTCCGGCATCACCGGCGAAGTCATTCATGTGGACTGCGGCTTCAACATCATGGCTATCTAACATTAGTCCAAGGTCCAGGGTCCAAAGTCGAAAACCCTGCTTCCGGCTCTTGACTTTGGACCCTGGACCCTGGACCTTGGACTCTCGCTTATGTCTGAAACTGATAATCAGGACCCGCGCGAGGCGCTCGTCACACAGGACGAACAGCTACTCGAAACACCGAAGTACGACGAGTTCACGCACACGGATACCTGGCGTGTCTTTCGCATCATGGGAGAGTTCGTCGAAGGCTTCGATGACTTGGCGAGCGTCACGCGCGGCGTCTCCATCTTCGGCTCCGCGCGCACTCTGCCGGACAATCCGCAGTACAAGGCGGCGCAGGAGACCGCCGCGCTCCTGGCCCGCGCCGGGTTCACAGTCATCACCGGCGGCGGCCCCGGCATTATGGAGGCAGCCAATCGCGGCGCGTTCGAGGCGGGCGGCATTTCCATCGGCTGCAACATCGAACTTCCCTTCGAGCAGAAGGCCAATCCATACCTGACGCGCGTCATGAACTTCAGATACTTCTTCGTGCGTAAGACGATGTTCGTCAAATACAGCACGGCCTTCATCATCTTCCCCGGCGGCTACGGCACGCTCGACGAACTCTTCGAGGCGCTCACGCTCATCCAGACGCGGAAGATAAAAAACTTTCCCGTCATCCTCTTCGATTCCAATTACTGGACCGGATTATTAAAGTGGACTGAGGACCTGCTGCTCAAGGAAGGTAAAATCAACGAGACAGACGTGCGCCTTCTGCACATGACGGATTCGCCCTCGGAAGTTGTAGAGATAATCGTCAAGAGCCAGGACTCTCTACGCCAGATGGACAAGACCGTCTCGGATGATATTTAGAGCGAGGTTGCGATAAGAGTTTTACGGCTGCGGCTTGACCGTCGTGGTGAGCCATTCGAGGTAGGGCGCGGACGCAGCCGTGAGAGGTAAGGCGACGATTTCCGGCGTCTCGTAACTATGCAACGCGCGCACGGCGCTCTCCAACTCGTCAAAATTCGCGCGCGTCGTCTTGGCTATCAAGAGGATTTCAGCCGCGCGCTCAACCCTCCCCTGCCAGTGATAAACGGACTCAATCTCCGGCGTCATCTGCACGCACGCGGCCAGATGCGAGACCACCAGCATGTCCGCCAGACGCGCCGCCTCTTCGCGGCTCCCAGCCGTCATCAAAACGATAATCGCATCCCCGGCCTGCTCAGTCATCAACAGACTCCGCTGAAAAGCAAGTAGGAATTATGAAGCATGAAGGATGAATGAAGGATGAAAGCGGAACTATGCGTCTTGAATAGGCACACTTTCATCCTTCTGCCTTCCGCCTTCATCCTTCCCACTTCATCCTTGCTCTTCTTCATCCTCTTGATCTTCCTCAATGGTCGTGCCCGTGAGGGGCGACGTGTCCTGTCCGAAGAAGGCGTTGTAGAGTTCCAGCGCGCGGTCATAGTCGCGCTCGTCCACCAGCACGACAGCGCCCGGCGAAGTCGTCGAGAGCAACGGCGAGAAAGCATCGGAGCCGCCGGATTGGACCACCGAGCGAATGCCGTTCTGCGTCAGGATGTCGTTGACCATCTCCGCCTCAGCCGGAGAGCCAACGTTGTGCAGGGCCACGAAGCGGGCCTCGCTATCATCCTGCGCTCCGTCTTCCGCGTTCAAAAGCTGGACCAATTCCACTTCATCATCCGGGCATTGCGTGATGCCCGGCTCGTATTCCGATTCGCAAACGGGACAGAACATAAAGGTCTCCAAAACTCGAAGAATGTCAGGTTGATTAAGACGAAGTTAGTTTAGGTGCAAAGGCGAAAAAGTGGAAGCGCGGAAGGTTTATCAGTCTCGCAGACAGTTTCGGAAGAAATTTGTCGGGCATAATTAATCCTTGAATTTTACGTAAAATCTACTTATAATTTCATTGGCTATGACATTCGCTCGTAATGGGAACACTCTGGGCTTGGAGTGACAGGGAGCGGGCTAATGTTAACCCAGCTAGAAATAAGTGCCTTGCGCGACTTGTGTTTCTACACATGGCTGCTGAAGAGCAGTGGGCACCAATGTTTAAAGGACCATTAAAGCCTTACTAGCTGCCTACAACCCGAAATGAGAGGATACACCGATGACTGTGAACCAAGCCGCTAAAAATAAGACCCGTGGGTCTCCAAAAAATGAAAAGGAAAAAGTTCGTCTGAGTCTAGATATTTCGCCGGAGTTGAACGAACTTCTTGAGCAACTCGCAGGTTGGACCGGAAGTACGAAGAGCGAAGTGCTGCGCAAGGCTATCGCGCTGATGGAAGTCGCAGTGGAGGCCAAGCGACAGGGTAAGAAGTTCGGCATCGCAGAGAAAGACCAACAACTTTCGACGGAAATCATCGGGCTTTGATTGAACCGGGCCAGATAATGAAAGATGGAAAGATTGATCTCAATGACCTAGCAAATAGACCAGATCACCAACTTTCAATCGTGCCGCGTGAGGACCCCGCCGAAAGGGCTGCGCGGCGCGAGATAGATAAGGCCGAGGCGGCTCATCGTCGCCGGATAGATCTATGGCTGCACATCGTGGCGTTCGTCGTCATCGGTGTGGCATTAGGT
>DASYML010000103.1:0-8523 GCA_036009045.1 Pyrinomonadaceae bacterium | reverse complement strand
TCTTCGAGCCTCTGGAAAGGAGCAACGTCGGCCTCAATCTCCCAGATAGGCTTAAAGTCTCTACTGATCTGTTTCTGGATGGCAGCGCTGGCGATGGCGAGTTGCCCAAAGCTGACGCGCTGAGTCTGCGAGACAAGGGCGATGTGATTAACGAACATTTGTGTATCTCCTATAAGCTGTGTGAGAGGACGATGTCCTCTGTGAAAGAAAATGACGGGTGGCTGCCGCTGCCTTGAAGAGACGCCCCGGCGGCAACCGTTTTCTGGCCGCCTCAGGAACCGGACACATTCGGAAGAGACCATCGGAAGAGACCACAGGCGGGGTTGTTGCCAACCAGGTCAGGGTCCGGGTCGGCGATACTTAACGAACCGCGCGGGCCGTTGCGAGGTCTTGCGGCCCGCGCGGTCGTGGGGTGAGGACGGGGCAGACTTCACGGTGCTGGCTTAGACTTGCGTGTGACGATGGTCCTCACTTGTTGGCCCGTTTGGCGGTCGGTTAAAATCACCACTGCGGCGGCTTCCGGGTCGGTAATCTTCAATATCGCCTCGGTCGCCGACTTGACGGCTAATTCACCGAGTGAAGACCTCAATTCGTCTGTGAACCCTGTGCCTTCAATCTTGACGACGAGGGTCGCTGGTTCTTCCTCTGTCGCCGCCTCGTAGCTAACCACCTCGACGCTCGAAATCCTCAGCAGCGCCGGGTTGATGACGGAATCTGATGTAATAGTCGCCTCCTCATTCTTAGGCGTATTATTGTCATCATGGTTGACGAGGGTTATCCGAATCGTTTCATCCGATGGCACGGGAAACTCCGCGCGGAGGAGCGTCGCAGAGTCAACGTAAGTTGTAACCGGATAACTCCCGTTGACTAGAGCCTGCTGCCCGGTGGAGAACCCCGCCCCACTGGCGAGCGCCGTCAAGTAGCCTGGCATTCTACTGCGGAAGACCTCCAGCTTATCAATCCTGAACTTATCTCTCTCAGCTGCCCTTTGACCGAACATTAATTGCCCATCTTTATCGTCGAGGGTGGTCCTTTTGGTCGTACTGTTGATGTAGAGTTTCAGCCTATTGAGGATTTTGGCCTTTCCGGGTGCCGTCAGGGTAATGACGGGCTGGGTGCCGTCTTTGCCGTTTGGCCGCTCGAAGACGGCGACTATCTGGTTGGCGTCAATGCGCTCAATACTGCCGCTCACCTTCGCGTCTTTGAGTTCCGCGCGGGCGTCTGCGTAGGCCGTGCTGTCGTCGCGTATCAAGGGCTGTGCAACACCGATGGATTGGGTGAGAGGGATGCCGTCAACCATCAGCCCGATTTGCGCGGGGAAGTTCCTGCCGTAGATCGAGAGCACGACGCGGTCGCCTTTCTGCGCGGGCACATATTCGAGTCCGTCCACCCAGAAATCATAGTTCCGTTCATCGCCCCCGCCCGGAATCGGCACCACAAACGCTTTACGCTCGCTACAATTGCGACTCTGCCTCTCCGGTTTGATCCATCTATCATTCCCTGTGCTCTCGAAGTCGAACGGTTGATACTCAGAGCGCGGGAAGTAGCAGCCGGTCGAGTACAGCACCAGGGCTTCAGCCTCAACCGGCACGACCATCACGGCATAGGTCGTCCGCGTCCCTGACATCACACGGTCAGTGCCGGGCATGGGGGTAAATGTCCAGCCGAACTCGCGCGAGCCTTTGCCGAAGCCAGACGAGTAAAGCTCCTGCTGCACGAACTGTGAGAACGTCTCGCGCTGTCGCTGAACATTCAGCCTGGCCCCGACGCCGAAGAGGGTCTTGGCGACGACGGTCAGCATACCGGAGCGGGCACGCAGTTTGATGTCATTGACATTGAGAGAACTCTGGCGCGGGATGAGTTCGATTGTGCGTATCGAACGATTATCGAGCATGACCTCGTTGCCGCGAGTGCTCAGGGGGACATATTCCACCCTGTCCGACTGGCCGCCCTTGCCATCAATTCCAAAGGCATCAATGGCGTCTCGGAAGACCCTGCTCATCGTGATGAGTCCTTCATCCGAGTGGGTCGTCTTCTTTATGTCAGCCGCAGCAGAAGTCTTCTTGTCTCCGCCCTCCTCCTCGTTCTCGTCATCATTCTCCCCATCCGCTCCTCCCCCTTTTATTCGCTGAATAGAGCGCTCACGAGTGTTCTTCATCTTCTCCTTATCTTTAAGGGTCGTGTATCCGGCGACCTTCCACCAGGACTGTGCCCACTTGTTGTTAGCCTTGTCATAGGTGGCGTTGACGGTCTGCGGCAGTTCGAGGAAGATGATGCGCTCGCCGGGGCCGACCTCGTCGCGCAGGAGGGTGAGTTGCTTGGCGATGATCTCATACTGCATCTGTAGGAAGTTATCTAGCCTGAGCGTGGCGTTGAGCTTTGGGGCCTCGTTGAAGCGGTCAATCAGTTTTTTTGTGACATCCTTGAAGGCGTCGTCGAATGTGCTCTTGGGCAGTTTGTTGGGGTCGGAGTTAACCTGTGCATCGGTGGCCTGAACGTCACCGGTAGGGCCGCCCGCAGTCTTCAGGTCGCTGTCCATACGGGTGGCTTCTTTGTCGTTCGCGTCACGTACCGCCGTTAGTTCTGTGATCTGTGCGCCCAGAGTGTCTTTCCCCTCCTGTGTCTTGGCGAGCGCTCGCTCGCGCCCGAGCCGCGCGATGTCGCGGTTCAGGACGAGCGACTCGTCCGCCAGTTGGTCGCGGCGGGTTTGCAGCCGGATGGCCCGCCCGGCGTCGAAACTCTTGTCGCGCTTGAGCAGGCTATTGTTGAAGCGGGCTGCGTCATCGAAAGCGACACCGAACTCCACCAGCGTCCGCATGACATCGAAGTTCAGGCCGTTGATTTCGTTGGGGTCTAAATCATCGAGGCCCTTCGCTTTCAAATCCAGATTGCGGCGGTGCATCTGGGCCAGCAAGTAATGTGCTTGTTCCAGCGTCCAGACATTGGGTTGCTCGGCATTGACGATAATCGCCCTCTTCTGTGACTGCCTGGCAGGCTGGGGTCCGGCAGACCCGCACTGCGCCCTGGCGGGCAAGGCCCACAGCGGGAGCGCCAGGGATATGCACAGACAAACAGCTATCTGACGCACCATAAGCTTCATCTTGAGTTTCATGACCCGTCCTCCGGTTCAAGCCGTGACAGCGAGGTTAAGAAAGTTGCGCTGCCAGCGTATTCGCACCAAGTCATTTATTGCCTTCACTCGTTAACGCACCATCCGGGTTATAAAGCTATCAGCGCGCAGCATGTTTTATTTCATCAGGCCAACGATGCGGACAATTATGCTTTGAGGAATAAAAAATTAACCTGGGAGAGCTTGCGTCTAAAGTCAAAAAGGCCACTACATAAAGGTTTTATGATGCCGTTACCCCAACTTCCTGTATCTCAGAACGACTGTTGAGAGCTTCGCTGAGCGGTCCTCTGTTTGAGTCAGGCCTTCTGTCGGTCAAGAAATAGTCTGAGTCGCCCTCGCAGCATTGACGAAAACTTTACATTGCCTTGACGAACTCTTTACAGCAGACCGACCGCATCATGCGTCAGAATAGATAGCACTCAAGCGCCGGATGACTGATCTACGGCAAACGAACTCTGTGTTAGAAGCATGGCACCAGAGTAGATGGCTTTTATGAGAGCGCAGAAAGCCTTGTCCGCAGCAACTCATCCGGCGCTTGTGGGCGAGCGCAGCACCAACCAATAGTTAGAAAGATTGTGATGAGAAAAATAATCTGGACCATCGCGCTGTCAATCATTGCGTTTTACGCAGCCGCTCACCTCGCCGGGCAGACAGACACGTATGCCGTGCCGGGACAGTCCCGCGCAATTCAAACTGTTGTCGGCCACCACCCGCCGGGCGGCACGACGCCAGGGCAATCCAGACCCGGTGTTGATTAGCTCTCTTGAAGACGAATCATCAATTTAGTCGTTTTGAGACACGTAAATGTGATGATTGGATAACACATACACCATAGTCATTAATCAACATGTCCCCTCGTCTTGAGACCACAAACAAAGGACGCCATCTCGTATGAGGAAGCGAAAGGCGAATGGCCGTGTCCTTCCTCTGCGAGTGGTTTCGATAAACTTTTAGGAGACTTGACTGATGACTTCAAATACACGTCCGCTCGCCATAATTACCGGAGCCTCGGCAGGCATCGGCTACGAACTCGCCAAATGTTGCGCCGAGAACGGCTTCGATTTACTGATCGCCGCAGATGAGCCTGCGATTAACGAAGCGGCGCAAGCATTTCGCCAACTCGGTGTCTCGGTGGAGGCGTTGGAAGCAGACCTGGCAACGCTCGAAGGAGTTGACAAGCTTTACGCGGCAACGAGGGGGCGACCCGTTGATGCGCTGCTCGCCAACGCCGGGCATGGACTGGGGCACGGCTTCCTGGACCAAAATTTCGATGACGTGCGGCATGTGGTTGATACCAACGTCACCGGCACCATCTATCTGTTACATAAAGTGGGGAATGACATGAGAGCGCGTGGGCAGGGACGCATCCTCATCACAGGCTCAATCGCGGGCTTTATGCCCGGCACATATCAGGCGGTCTACAACGGGACGAAGGCGTTCCTGGATTCCTTCTCCTTCGCGCTTCGGGCCGAACTGAAGGACAGCGGGGTGACGGTCACATGTCTGATGCCGGGCGCGACCGAGACGGATTTCTTCGAGCGCGCAGACATGCTCGACACCAAGGTTGGGCAATCCAAGAAAGATGACCCGGCGGACGTTGCCAGAACGGGCTTTGACGCGATGATGCGCGGCGACGGTGATGTTGTCACCGGGTGGATGAACAAACTACAATCTGCCATCGCACTCGTGACGCCATCGAGCATACTCGCCGAGCAGCATCGCAAAGAGGCCGAGCCGGGGTCGGGCGAGAAGTAAGCTTCAGTCCCCATAGAATTTGAGAACCTGCCTGTCAGTACCGCCTGTGGTGGCGGGCGTGACGATTGGGGATTTCAGATGGCGGATTCCAGGACCAATATTCTGCTCATCCGCCATCCGCCATCTTCAATCCGCTTCCACATCATCTGTCAGGCCAAGTTCACGCAAAGCTAATCTGGTTTCATCAACTTTCTGCGGCGAGACCCCGCCTTCGGGCGCGACCTCTATCTGGAGAGTCAGTTTCAGTCCCTTCCCGACGGCAAACTTTGAGAGCACCCTCTGGTAGAAGATGGACCACTTTTGCGACGGTATCTCGCCCGTCCAGGTGATGCGGTTGATGGCGGCTGATGCAGTTTCGTCTTGGACCTCGTCGGTCCCGTATAAATCTCCGTTCGCCGTTGGTGAAGCCTGTGAGACGGTCCCGGTTGAAGGCTGGCCGCCGGGCATATCCGTCGGCGCGGTGACGGGTTGCTGTGGAGATTGTTTTTGCTGCTCGTAGCTTTGGGCCGTCTCCTTCGTGATGATGAACATGTCGTCGGAGATTTCCACGTCGTTCGGGCTGATGCTCTGGTTGTACTGGAACGGCTCGTATTCGCCGCTCGCCGTCTTGCCGATGTAGGCGATCTGGCCGCCGCTGACGCCCTTGGCGATGGTCTCTTTGATGGCATCCGCGTTGAGCAGGCGCGGGAACTGCGGCGAGGCGAAGAAGGCATCTCGGACTTGCTTCGTGCTCCACTCGGTATAGACAGGAGACCAGTTGCGGACGAGAAAGTTCGGGCTGATGGCTTCCTGAACATCGCCGTCCTGGCGTAGACGATTGATGATGAAACCCGTCAGGGAACCGGCGGCGCTGGAAGTGATGAAGCCAAGATCAACCGTGTGCAGTTTGTTATCCTTGTCCAGCAGGACGATGTTTTTGTAGGTGCGCCAGACGCTCTCCGTGATGTCGCGTTTCGCTTTGAGCAGGCTTTCCTTCAGTTGCCGCTGCTGCCCTTCATCCAGGCGCAGGTTGCCCGCCTCCGACTCTATGTCCTCCCAGGCGAGAACCTTTCTGGCTTCGTCGTAAATCGTGGAGGAGGCGTCGGCCACGCACCAGACGAGCGCGCTCTTGAAGGTGCGGGATGAAGTGCCGCACTCGCGCGTCATCTGTTCGATGGCCTGAAGGGTGCCGGGGTTTTGCAACGGCGCGTCGGGAGCATAGGCGATGAGCGTCAGGATTGGGCGGTCCAGGACCTGTCCGCTTTTTTCGGGTAAAGGGACAAACTCGACCCCCGCGACCTTCTTCTTGAAAACGTCCAACACTTCGTCGCGCACGCGCTCCTCTATGTCTTTCGGCTGGATGCTGGCGCGGCGGTCCGCGAGCAACTTGTTGAGGTTGGGCGAGAGGCTGAAACGATACTTGTTGCGCTCGACGGTCAGGTAGTAGCTGGACGCGCC
Organism: Pyrinomonadaceae bacterium; assembly: GCA_036009045.1. Lineage (GTDB taxonomy): Bacteria > Acidobacteriota > Blastocatellia > Pyrinomonadales > Pyrinomonadaceae > DASYML01. The sequence goes on along the minus strand of DASYML010000103.1, from coordinate 2,201 downwards.
GAGCGTCTCCAACACGGTCTCGACGTTGCCGATGTCGAGTTCGGGTTCGGCGACGGCGAGGCGAACTTCCGGCAGCGTACTTTCGCCTTTCCCCTGTCCCCCGTTCGATTCAAAGAAGATGACGGTCGCGGCCTTGCGATGCAGGCGCGCTTTCTTGATGCCGTTGACAGACTCTTTATCCAGGCGCACGGCGTGCGAATCCGGCTTGCCCGTGATGTCGGTCGTGACGGCGACTTCCAAACGTCTCTCGCCAAGCTGGTCGAAAACGGCGGTGCGGAAAATAGAATCATCAAGCGGCGCAGTTCCGAGACCGATGAGCGGGTCTTTGTGCGCGCCTTTGAATCCTTCATGGTAAGCGCGGGAGACCCACAACGCGAGCAGGCGCAGAATGCCGCGCGTGCGCTGAAAGCTCGGCAGGCTTTGCCACTTACGGTCGAAGACGGAAATCACCGTGGGGTGGAACGGGTAGGTCGAGGTGAAGACCTGTCGCGCGTTGTCTATGTCGAAGAGGGCGGGCAGTTGTTGACGATGCTCGACCACCCAATCGGCATACTCGTGACAGGTCTGAATCGCTTCGCGCGGCAGCAGCACTTTGCCATGCTGGTCAATGGCCGCCGGGTCCCACTCGAAGAGACGGCGCCGGATAATCTCAGACGTTTCATTCTCGGCGGACATGATGACGGATTTGCCCAGGCGGTTGAGCAGATGCGTCAGCCTGATATATTCGGACTGGTCCGCGACGTTCATCTCCGTTTCCAGCGCGGCTGGCAGGGCCACGCACAGGACCATGTTACGGTCTGCGCCGCGCGCCGTCTCCGAAAGGCTGTGGAGGAAATTATAGACTTGAGACGCGCCGTCCTTTTTCCGCACGCGGCTGATGTAGTGCATCATCTCGTCAATCAAAATCAGGCACGGTTTGTCCTGCGGTAAAAAGCGGCGAATCACGTCGCCCGCAGGGGCCGTCAACTGCGCGTCATGTTCTGCGACCTCTTTGAAAGCCGCCTCACCGCCGAGTTGATAAGCGATCTCGCCCCACGGTGTTCTGCGTAAAGGCGTGCCGTCGTCGCCGCCGCGACCCGATAGAGAGTCGAACTCTGTGCCGACGAAGACAGCCGTCGCCGCTTCGGGCACACGGGGGACGCCCGCGCGCTCCAGAAGCTTCCTCACGCCAGACCAAGTGTCCGCCCCGGAACCATTTTTGGCTAAGTGATAGAGCAGCGTCAGCGCGTGCGTCTTGCCGCCGCCGAACTGCGTCGCCATGTTAAAGACGGCGGAAGTTTCCGTGTGTTCGCCGGACAGCCGCCGGATTACTTCCGAGGCGAGCAACGTCAGGTTCTCCGTGAGATAGGTGCGCGCGAAGAACTGCTCTGGGTTCTGATATTCACGCGGCGCGCTGCCGTCTCGTATCTTATCGAGATGGACGGCGAACTCTGCGGCGTCGAGCGGTTTGCCCTCGCGTAAATCTTCGCGCGGCGTAGCGACTTTGTACCAGGGCTTTAATGTCATGTGAGGTCTTGTCTCCTAACAAAATTTGCTTTTAGCATACATGCTTACCAGATGATATTAACGTTAGTTAGCTGACGAATCTCCGTCTCAAGAGTCACGCGCGACAAACCCATTGCCAGAGCCGTCGCTAATGTTCGGGAAGCAATGTCGCGGCTTTCGCGGCGATCTCTTGAGCCAGATTTATCGCCATACTTTATAACCTCTACCTTTAATTGAAACACCTTCGCCGCTAAAAACCCAGACCCTTCTTGCGTGCCAGCACACCGTCCACCCACCGCTTCTCCTCACCGCCCGATGGGTAGAGCGCCGAGAGCGCATTCGCCAGCCGCCAGAAGCGCTCGTCGTTGCCGACGCCGTCATCAACGAGAAAGCGTTTCATCGCGTCGCTGCGCCCTGCCGCGAAAAGAATCATCGCCTGGTGAATCCGGTCGAGAACCGTATCGCCTAGCTCTGGTGCGCTCTTGTCTCCCCAGCCTCCCGCTTCGGCCTCCGCGTCATCGAAGGTGTCAAAGAGTTGGGCTTGTTTGTCTTTCTTCTTAGAACTTTTGCGCGGTGCTTGCGCTTCATCTTTACCGAAGAGATGCTTGGTGCGTTCGGAGACTGACAGCAGCCGCGCCTTGTCGCCTTTGACTTCGACGAGCGGGGTTAATTCTTCGAGGTGTGCGCCCAGCCCCTGCGCGATCTTGCGCGCCGCA
>DASYML010000102.1:0-5370 GCA_036009045.1 Pyrinomonadaceae bacterium | reverse complement strand
TGCCATCTTCGGTCTCTACCAGGCGATCTTTATGGCGAACGCCGGTGGCGCTTGGGACAACGCGAAGAAGATTGTGGAAGTCGAACTCAAGGCCAAGGGCACGCCGCTGCACGACGCATCCGTTGTCGGCGACACGGTGGGCGACCCGTTCAAGGATACCTCTTCGGTGGCCTTGAACCCGGTCATCAAATTCACCACGCTGTTCGGTCTCCTGGCGGTTGAGTTGGCGGTAAAGTTGACGCACGATTCCGGCTCGCTGGTCACAAACATTCTGGCGGCCATCTTCTTTCTCATCTCGCTGGCTTTCGTCTGGCGCTCTTTCTACGGCATGCGTATCGGCTCTGAAGTGACAGATACCAACGTCAAGGAGATGGGTGCGGATAGAGAAGGCATCGCGGCAGACTAATATACAAGTCAGGAGTCTGAGAGTCTGGAGTCATGAGTCAAAGAACGGTTTGAGATTTAAGGTCTCAGGTGACAAGGTCACGGCCTTTGCTTTTGACTCATGACTCCTGACTTTTTTAGGAGTTGTGAAATCGTGAATACTTCATATGCTAAAGCTGAGACATTGACGAGCGTCGTCTTTGGGCCTGTGGGTTGGGTGCGGTCCGTGGCGCTGGTCGTGGCTTTCAGCCTGCTGACCGCGCTGGCGGCGCAGGTGGTGATTCCGCTCCCGTTCAGCGACGTGCCGGTGACGGGCCTGACCTTCGCGGTGCTCTTGACGGGAGCGTTGCTGGGGTCGCGTCTGGGCGCGCTCGCGATGATCGCTTATCTGATGGAAGGCGCGAGCGGGCTGCCCTTCTTTTACGCGGGCCACGGTGGCTTGCAGCATCTCTTCAATCCTTTGACGGCTGGTTATCTACTCGCATGTCCCTTTGCGGCTTTCGTCGTCGGGCTGCTCGCCGAAAGAGGATGGGACAGGCGCTTTCTGACGGCAGCGGCGGCGATGTTCATCGGCTCTGTTTTAATCTTACTGAGCGGCTGGGCCTGGCGCGCTAGATTCATGTCCGCCGAGCAGGCTTTTATGACCGGCGTCGCGCCGTTTCTTCTCGGAGACATCATCAAGATAGCGCTCGCGGCATCAGCGCTGCCCTCCGGCTGGGCGCTCTTGCATCGTCGCCACGAACGCGGTGACTGAGAGAGAGTTTATCAAAGGTCATTTCAAAGCCCCTGGTCCATTAATTCGATCAGGGGCTTCAACTGTTTTCCGCGCCGGTTGCGTTGGCAAAAGTTTTTCAATATAGCGGATTGTGATTGAGAGCAACTGATGTCAGTACCGCCTGGGGTGGCGGGCGGGTGGTCGCTGCGTAGCTACCCGCCCGCCACCCCAGGCGGTACTGACATTGACGCTGTGCCCTTATGGTTTCATGCTATTGCAAGTCGCTATAAGACCTGAAAGAGAGCAGAGATGTACGTGTTGAAGGTGCGCTCGCGCGAGCGCGAAGAGATGTTGGAGATAACGGACCTGGTGCGGCGGAACTTGAAGGAGTCAGGCGAGCGCGAAGGTATTTGCGTGCTCTACGTCCAGCACACGACCGCAGGGCTGACCGTCAACGAGAACGCGGACCCGGACGTGCCGCGCGATATGCTTCACGCGTTGCGCACGCTTTTGCCACAGCACGGCATGGGCTTTCGTCATGGCGAAGAGAATTCCGACGCGCACATCAAGGCCAGCCTCGTCGGACCCACTGTGACCGTGCCGTTCGCAGACGGCGAACTCCTGCTCGGACACTGGCAGGGCATCTTTCTTTGTGAATTCGACGGCGGGCGCGAGCGCAACGTCGTCATGATGCTGCGCTGAATCGCGGCCGGAGCGGGTGGACCAAAAATCGTCTCAGCGGAGCCGGGATGAGTGGACCAGAAATGGATGAAGGCGCATCCTCTCAAAACGCTCGCGGGCATAGCCCTTACGACCGCATGGCGGCGCGCTATGACAGGGCCATGCGCCCGCTCGAAAAGTGGTTTCTCTCGCGCCTGCGCGCGAGGACGCTGGCCTCCCTGCCGGACAATAGCCGCCTGCTGGAAATCGGCGCGGGCACGGGCCTGAACTTCCCCTTCTATCCTCAAGCGACACGCGGCGCGGCGACAGAGTTGAGCCGCGAGATGCTCAACATCGCGCGCGGGAAAGAGAGACCGCGCGGCGTCCAACTGGTCCAGAATAACGCGGAGTCGCTGCCCTTCCCGGATGCTTCATTCGATGCGGCGCTCGCCACGCTCGTCCTCTGCTCTGTGGCCTCGCCCGCGCGCTGCTTCGCGGAATTGCGTCGCGTCGTGAGGCCCGGAGGCACGATTGTGCTACTCGAACATGTGCGCCCGAAAGGCTTGCTCGGCCCATTCTTCGACGCGTTCAGCCTTTTCACCGTCGCGCTCTTCGATGACCATTTCAATCGCCGCACGGCCCAACTGGCACAGCGCGCGGGCCTCAAACTGCTCAGGCAGGAACGCCACGCCCTCGGCATCATCAACATCATCGAACTGCGGAACAGTCAGGAGTCTGAGAGTCTGGAGTCTGGAGTCAAGAGTCAAAGTAGAATTTTTAAGTTTAAGATTAAAGCTAACTTTAAAGTCAGAAACAATAGCGAAAGTTAAGGGGCAATTACTTTTTGACTCTTGACTCACGACTCCTGACTCTTAGACTATTTGAATCATGAGAGCTTCGGAGTGTGCCAGCGTCGGATGTCAGGGATGGAATTATGAGGATTGGATAACTGGTCCAGCGAGTGTGGACAAAGTTTTCTACCCGCAGGGCACGCGCGCGGCGGGGATGCTGGACATCTATGCGCGGGCTTTCGGCACGGTCGAAGTTGATTCGACCTTTTACGCGATTCCTTCGACGCAGACGATGGAGGGCTGGAACAGGCGCACGCCGTCCGGCTTCACCTTCTCTTTAAAACTGCCGCAGGAGATTACGCATGTGCGCGGGTTGAGGGACGGCAGCGCGGCGCTGGTCGCGGAGTTTTGCGAGCGGGCGCGGATGCTCGGAGACAAGCTGGCGGCGGTCCTCATTCAACTGCCGCCGCAGTTCATAGCCGTGCCGGAGAATAAGCAAGCGCTGCGCGAATTCCTGCCGAGACTGCCGCGCGACATACGCTTCAGCATAGAATTTCGCAGCGCGGACTGGTTGAGGCAGCGCGGGCTGGCAGGCTTTCTACGTCAATATAATGTCGCGCTGGCGCTCGTGGAGGGCGAGTGGTTGGCGCGCGAGGAGGTGTGGCGATTCGCATCCGGGCAGAGCGCGGATTTCGCTTACGTGCGCTGGATGGGGCCACGCAACCTGACGCGCTTCGACATCGTCCAGCGACCGCAGGACCAGAACCTGCGCGACTGGACCAGCATAGTGACAGGATTGTGTGAACGCCTCCCGCGCGTCTACGCCTACTTCAGCAATTTCTACGAAGGATACGCTCCCGCCAGCGCGAACAAGTTGAAACGCCTCCTGGGCCAACCCGTCGTCTTGGCGCGCGATCTTGAGGACCAGCCTTCGCTTTTTTAAGAGGCCGTCTGAAAGCCATCTGTGCCCTGAAAGGGCAACCTGTGAGAGCCGGGGCAAGCTCGTAGAGCGTCGCCCACGGTCCTCTTGCCCAACACATGCCGACCCTGAAAGGGTCGCATCTCAACATTGAAGTGCGACCCTTTCAGGGTCGGCTTTTATTCTGGACCAATAACCGTGGGCGATGCCCACGGCTATCATGTTTATCCCCTGCGGGGATAAACTCGTCGCTCCACCCGCTTTTCAGACATCCTCTAAGCATGACACGAGCGCGAAGTTCTCATCGCTCTGGCAGGACCGTAGAGAAGTAGAACTTTGCAAGAGCAGCGGGAGTCTAACGTTCAAAGAAAGTCTAACGTTCAGAAGGCAAGGTCGAAAGCAAGCCATACTCGCGGCAGTCGTCGGACGAATTGCCGCACAAACGGAGCCAGACAAAAGATGAAAAACAGACACGCGCTGGTCCTGCTGCTCTGCGGGGCGTCAATTCTTTTTTTCAACGCGGCATGCTCGCAGAAACCTGCGCGCCTGACGCGCGTGGCCGTGATAGGCGAATCAGATATGAAGGCCCAGCCGGATACGGCGGTCGTTATTCTCTCCGTCGTCACGCAGAATCAGAAAGCGCTCAACGCGCAGCAGGAGAACGCGCGCAAGAGCGAGGCCGTGATGCAGGCCATCAAAGAGACGGCGGGCGCGAATCCTGAAATCAAGACGAGCGATTACAGCCTTCAACCGCAGAATGATTACCGCGACGACCGGCTGCCGAAAATCATAGGCTACGAGGCGCGCAATACCGTGACGGTGACGATGAGCGAGTTGAACAACGTCGGCGCGGTGATTGATGCGGCATCCCGCGCCGGGGCCAACAGCGTCGAGAAGGTCGCCTTCATCTTGCGCGAAAACAACCCCGCGCGCGGCCAGACTCTCAACGACGCCACGCGCCAGGCGATGACCAAGGCGCAAGCAATCGCGCAGGCCCTCGGCGGGCGCGTCGTGCGTGTCTTGGAGGAACAGGAGGGAGGCACTACCAGGCGTGTGTCAACTATGGAAAGCGAGTTGGATGAAAAGCAAGATAACTCACTCTCGAATGCGAACATGTCATTCACAGATGTACGCAGGAGCAGAGTTCCAACTCCGGTCGAGGCCGGGTCTCTGAACGTCAGGTCGCAGGTCCAATTATTGGTCGAAATAGAGGCGCAGCCCTGAACGCCACGCGTCAGGAGTCTTCATCACCGCCGAGTCGCTTCATCATCAAGGAGAATTTTTCCACGTCCGCGCGCGTGCGTTCCATCGCGCGGCGGCTTTCGAGGTAGGCTTTCCAGTGCGGCGTGTTGATGAGGGCTTTGGTCGTCTCTTCGTCAATCACCTGGGCCATTAAGGCTATGAGGTCGCTGATGATACCCGTGTGTTCCAGCAAAGAGCCGATGATGGAATATGCGAGACGAGCTTGCTCGAAATCCAGATCACGCGGGCTTGAAACGCCTGCGACAGTTTCAGCGTCCGCGCCGTCTTCGGCTGGCTTTCCGGGTTCACTCATACCTTTGCTTACTTGCTCGCTCATTCCTTCGCTTCCGTGGCGGAAGGTGCTGGCTCCCAGCTTCCCCGCACGAAGGGGAGTTCGACGACATGCGCCGCGTGCTCTTCGTCTCCGCAAGAGACACGCACGGGCGTGCCTGGCTTCAGGTAGTCATACTTCAGATAGCCGAGCGCGATGGTGCGATGAAGGCGCGGCGAATATGTCGCGGAAGTGATGCGGCCAATCTCCCTGCCATCCTCTGTTTTGACTTTGGCCTCCGGCGGGATTAATGGACCAGCGTCGCCTTCATCAAGGCTGAGACCCGCGAGACGCTTGGCGACGTGCCCGCGCCAGTGTATGCGCGCGA
>DASYML010000101.1:0-22158 GCA_036009045.1 Pyrinomonadaceae bacterium | reverse complement strand
TTTATAGCGGTTCTCAATTGGATGCGAGCATTGCGGCAAGCGTCCTTGTCAGTCCCGCCTGCTTAAGCCCGGCGGGTTTCTGGTCCAGCAACGACCCGCCGGGCTTAAGCAGGCGGGACTGACATAATTTTTTTGACGCGCGCTCTGTCTCTATCTCACGCGGACCATCTTCGAGAGGCGCGCGGGCCAGAAACGTTTGAGCCAGACCGCGCGTTTTTCCTCGCCGCCGATCAAGACCTCTTCCTTCGAGCGCGCGACGGCGTCCAGGATGTGCGCCGCGCACTCTTCCGGCTTCATCCCCCGCTCTTGATTTTTGTCCATCTTATTAAACTTGCTGCCATCGCCCGCGAACGCGTTGATGGAAACGTCCGTGCGAATGTAGCCGGGGCAGACGATGGTGACTTTAATGTTCTCGCGCCAGACCTCCGCGCGCAGGCTGTTAAAGAACCCGTGGAGCGCGTGTTTGGAAGCCGCGTAAGCGGAGCGCAAAGGCGTCCCGACGTGCCCGACGAGACTGCTGATGACGACGAAGTGTCCCGCGCGACGTTCAAGCATTGACGGCAGGACGGCTTTCGTGAGACGCACCGTGCCCAGGTAGTTGATGTTGATAAGAGCCTGGTCAACCTCGAACGCTGTATCCTTCGCGAGCGAACGCTGGCTCACCCCGCCGTTGTTAACGAGGATGTCTATGTGCCCGAAATGCGCGAGCGCCTCCCGCGCCTTCCCCGGCAACTCATCGAACCGCGTGAGGTCCAGCGGCAGGACCAGATGAGTCTCACGCCCGCCAGCGCAGTTTGCGCGCACGCGCTCAAGCTCTGCCTCACGCCGCGCAGAGAGCACGAGCCTTGCGCCCTCTCGGCTGAAGGCATCGGCCAGCGCCTCTCCGATGCCGGATGAAGCGCCCGTGACCCACACGACCTTATCTTTGAACCGCATCAAACTCTTCAACGCCTCCGTCCAAATCTCTCTCTCAAGCGTAGTAGCGCACCAGCCATTCCGCCGCGCAGCAGGGTTTCTCGCCGCCCTCGCGCTCGACGGTCACGTTCCAGGTCGCCTGCACGCCGTCGTCTTTCGTCTCTTTCAACTCCGCCAGAGTGAACCGCCCGCGAATGCGCGCCCCTGTGGGCACGGGCGAGATAAAGCGCACGCGATTCAGCCCGTAGTTAATGCCCATCCTCACGCCGCCGATTGACATCGCCAGCTTGTTTAATTCGCTCAACAGAGAGAGCGTCAGAAAGCCGTGCGCGATGGTCTGCTTTGAAGGCGACTCAAGCACGGCGCGTTCGGGGTCCGTGTGAATCCACTGACGGTCTTCCGTCGCCTCCGCGAACGCGTTGATACGCTCCTGCGTCACCTCAAACCAATCGCTGACCGCGACCTCTCGCGAGACATGCTCGCCCAGCTTCGCCACGCTCTCAATCTCTGTCACAGGCATCTCAGTTTTCCTCAACGGATTCGACTATCGGTAAAGCTTAAAAGGGCCACGGTCAGGAGCGAAACAACATACAGGTCGCCGTGCCGTGCGCGTAGAGTTTCCCGCTCTGGTCTATGATTCTGCCTTCGGCGGTGGCGACTCGCGAGCCTGCGTGTATGACGTTGCCCTCGCAACTCACCTGGCCCGTCTCGCGCCGCATCGGGCGGACGTAGTTAATCTTCATCTCCAACGTCGTGAAGATTTTGCCCGCAGGCATCATTGTATTAATGGCGCAACCGAGCGCCGAATCGAGCAGCGTCGCGGCCAGTCCGCCATGAACAATCCCTATCCCGTTGTAGTAACGCTCGTCCGGGATGATGGTCAGGACCGCGCGCCCTTCGCTCACCTCCACGAGTTTGAAATCAATCAACCGGGCCATCGCTGACGGCGGCAGTTCGCCCGTCATCAGCTTTCGCATGTACTCAAGCCCGCTCATCGCGCGCCGCGCTTCGGGCGTCTCCGTGGATGCTTCTTGATTGACTGTAGATGAATTAACTGTAGATGTCATGAGACGTAACTCTTGCGCGCCGGGTCGTAGTAGCTCAAACGCCCGTCCTCTGAAAGATAAAAAGTTTCATGCCCGTTGGAGAGCATCTCTTTGACCCAGGGCGCGACATGGATGCCGCTCGCTTCGATGGTCGCGGCGGTCCGGCGCACGCCGAGCGCGTCCCACAACTCGAACGGTCCCAACTCGTGCGCGTAGCCCCAGCGCATAGCCCTGTCCACGTTAATGATGTGGTCCGTGATTTCGGGCACGCGCCGAGAGGCGTAAGCGAGCGTGTGATAGATAACGTGACGCGCGAGCGCACCCGCTTTGTCATCCTGCGCGAGCACGAAGGCGACGCGTTCCGCGAGCGGTTCGATTTGCAAAGCCTCCCTGAGAGACGCGATGTCTGGTTCGCGCCGCGCGCGATATTCCAACGTCTCAAGGTCGAGCGTGAGGATGTCGCCCTTCAAGCTCTTCTCACTCTTCAAGCGCTGCGGCGGTTTTTTGTAAAAGCCCTGGCCTGTCTTATCTCCCAAACGCCCGCGCTCAATCTGCGCTGTGCGCAACGCTTTGAATTTCTCGTCGCGCAGGACTTCTCGCGATTCGTCCCCCTCTATCAATCCGTAGAGATTTTCTCCGACCGCGCTGGCGACATCCAGCCCGACTAAATCCTGCATGCGGAAGAGAGCGGTTCGGGGGCGGCCTATGAGCGGACTCACGATGGCGTCCGCCTCTTCTATCGTGTACCCGTTTTCCAGCACGAAGCCGACCGCCGACGCGCCCATGATGGAAGCGAAGCGGTTGGCGATAAAGTTCGGCGTGTCCTTGCAGATGATGACGCCTTTGGAGAGGCGTCGCTCCGCGAAGTCCGTCATGAACGCGACGATCTCCGGTTTGGTCTCTCTCGCCGGAATCACTTCGAGCAGCTTCATGAACCACGGCGGGGTGAAAAAATGTGTGCCGAGAAAGTGCGCCTTGAAATCAACCGAAGTCCCGGCGGCGATGCTGGCAATCGGCAGCCCGGAAGTGTTGCTGGAAACGATGCTCTGCGGCCTTCTCATCTTTTCGATGCGCGCCATCAACTCGCGCTTCGGCTCTAACTGCTCGACGATAACTTCGATAATCCAGTCGCCTTCACGGACCCGCTCAAAGTCGTCTTCCAGATTGCCGACCGTCACCAACTCCGCCGCTTCCGGCGCGTTGAAGGCAGGAGACTTCTTCAAACGTTCGAGCGCGCCGTTCACAATCCGGTTACGCACCTGCGTGTCAGTGAGCGTGAGTCCGCGCCTCTCTTCTTCGGGCGTCAACTCGGATGGCGCGAGGTCCAGCAAATAAACGGGGATGCCCGCGTTCGCCACCAGCGCCGCGATGCCGCCGCCCATCGTCCCGGACCCGATGACCACCACACGGTTGATTGCATAGCTCATTTGCAAAGTATCACTTAAGTCAGTACCGCCTGCTTCAGCCCGGCGGGTTTCTGGTCCAGCAATGACCCGCCCGGCTTAAGCGGGCAGTACTGACATGAAAGCCGCGTCAGCTTGAATCATGCGAGACACAAGCGGACTGCGTCATCCTTCATCCTTCCGCCTTCATCCTTGCCTTTCAAAAAGGTCCGGGTCGGTGGAGCGCAGGCGCGTCAAGAAATCTTTCCAGAGTGGCGCGAAGACGGGGATGCGCGCGATTTCGGCTTTGGCGCGGCGCGCGGCTTCGTGTGCAATCGGGACCGGCTTGAGGCCGAGGGCTTGCGCGGCCTGCGCGACGGAGAGGTTTCGTTGGGCCATGCCTTCGAGCAGCAGCATCCGCGAAAACGCCACCTGAATATTATCCCCCGTAGCGATTGCGCCGTGGTTCGGCAGGATGACCACGCGCTTCTCTTTGAGCGCGTTGGCGATGGGCATGACGCGTTCCTCTTCGGCGGCCAGTCCCTCGTAATCGTCTTCAACCACGCCCACGTCATCAACGAGCAGGCAACTCTCCTGATCGTAAATCTCAGGCACTTTGCGGAACGCGCTGAAGGTGACGACCGCTGGCGGGTGCGTGTGCGAGATGGCGATGGCGTGCGGGTTCTCTCTGTGAATGATGCCGTGCAGGCGTATGGTGTCGTTGACATAAGCATCGCCCTCAAGCACCTTCCCTTTGAAATCCACGAGCACGACATTCTCCGGGCGCAGCGTCGCAAACGAAGGCCCGAAGTGATTGACGAGCATTCGCTCACGGTCAACCGCCACGCTCAGATGACCCGCGTTAGCCACGCTCAACCCGTGCCTATAGAGCAAGCGCGCCGCGCAACAAATGTCGAATCTTATCGCATCGTAATTCATGACTTTCGCTCCCTCTCTTTTGAAGACCCGCGAGGCTCCGTCAAATCGTTCGACGTAAACTTACGACGCTAACCTCCGCCCGTTACTTCCAGCACCTGCCCCGAAACGTAATCGGAAAGCGGCGAAGAGAAAAAGAGGACCGCGCCCGCCGCCTCAAGGGGAGTGCCGCCGCGCCCCATCGGAATCATCTTGAAAGCTAGTTCGCGGTTGGCCTGTGGAATGCCGAGCGCGATGTCAGCCGCTTCGCGCGCGATGTGCTCGCCGGATTCCTTGGCCTGCGTGAGCCGTGTCTCTATAAAGCCGAAGGCGACGGCGTTGACCTGAATATTAAACTGGCCCCACTCTTTGGCGAGCGTCTTCGTGACCCCGATAATCCCGGCCTTGCCCGCCGCGTAGTTGGCCTGCCCCGCGTTGCCGCGCGTCCCCGTCGTCGAACTGACGTTGACGATTTTCCGCGCAGAGGCGCGACCGTCCTCTGCCTTCTCTCGCTTCGCCGTCTCGCGCAGATATTCGGAGGCGGCGCGGATGATGCGGAACGGCGCGGTCAGATGCACTTCAAGCATCGCCTGCCACTGCTCGTCCGTCATCTTATGAATGGTCCCGTCCCATGTGTAACCCGCGTTATTGACGATGGCATCAATCCGCCCGTAAGCACCGAGCGCCGCCTTCATCAAGCCCGGCGCAAAATCCGCGCTCGTCACATCGCCCGGCACGGCGAGCGCGTCCGCCCCGGCGGCCTTGATTTTTTCGGCGGCCTCATGCGTCGGCCCCGTGTCAATGTCCGAGAGCACGACGCGCGCCCCCTGCGCCGCAAAAAGTTCAGCGCACGCCCGACCGATACCCCGCGCCGCGCCCGTGATGATAGCGACCTTACCTTCTAACAGTTGCATAAGTTCATCTCGCTTCCAGTATTTTTAATTCGTGGGTAGCGGTTCAATTTGATCTTGAGCGTCTGCGACAGTGAGATTCCCCACCGCAGACACAGAGCGCACAGAGTCAGCACAGAGAGTTGAAAGTTCTTCTCTGTGCTGACTCTGTGCGCTCTGTGTCTGCGGTGGGGAACGCCGTTTTCATAATTAGTCAAAGCAAATTGAACAACTAATAATTCGTGCTGTCAGCCTTAGTCTTTGGCCTGCTCCTCTTCGCGCAAAACTCTATGGAGAATCTTGCCGACGGCGCTCTTCGGGATGCTCTCACGAATCTCTATGACGCGGGGCACTTTGAATTCCGCCAGCCCACCCTTGCAATGTTCTTTGAGTTCCTCAGATGTCGTCGCCGCGCCGCTCTTGAGCACGACGCAGGCTTTGACCGCTTCGCCGCGATAAGAATCCGGGATGCCGATGACTGCCGCTTCCATCACGGAGGGGTGCGTGTAGAGCACGCCTTCGACTTCCGAAGGATAGACGTTAAAGCCGCTCACGATAATCATGTCCTTCTTGCGCTGCACGATGTAGAAATAGCCGTCCTCGTCCATGCGCGCGACATCGCCCGTGTAGAGCCACGTCCGTCCGGCGTCGTCCGTGCGGAGCGCGATGTCCGTCTCGTCTGGACGGTTCCAGTAGCCCTTCATGACCTGCGGCCCGGCGATGCAGAGTTCGCCCTCCGCGCCGACGGGTACTTCGCTCCTGCCTGTTTCGATGTCAACTATCTTGATGTCAGTGTCCGGCAGCGGGAGGCCGATGCTGCCGGGCTTGCGGCGCGCGAACGTGGCCGTCGAATGCGTCACGGGCGAGGCTTCCGAGAGGCCGTAGCCTTCGTGGAGCGTGCCACCCGTGACGCGCTCGAACTGCTCTATAACTTCGACGGGCAGGGGGGCAGAGCCGCTGTTGAAGGCGCGCACTTTATCAAGCCCGTACTCCTTCGCCTGCGGATGATTGAGCAGAGAGATGTAGATCGTCGGCACTGCCGGAAAATAGGTCGGACGATAATCGCGTATCGCCGTCAGCAACGCCTCCACGTCGTACTTCGGAATCAACACCTGCTGCGCGCCGCGCCATAAGCCATCCATCATCCCGACCGTAAAGCCATAGATGTGAAAGAACGGAATCACCAGCAGGTAAACATCATCGCCCCTGTGCATACTGTGATGGCCCCAAGATTCCGTCTGGACCACGTTGGCGAAGATGTTGTAGTGCGTCAGCATCGCGCCCTTCGGCACACCCGTCGTGCCGCCCGTGTACTGCAACACGGCCACGTCGTCCGGGTCAATCTCCACGCGCGGCAAGTCAGGTTCTTCAACACCCGCAAGCAAGTCTGTCATCCTTAATGTGCCGTCAACGATTGGCGCAGGCTGCGCGGCGATGGAGTACTCCGCGAGCGACGTGATGATAACGTTCTCAATCTTCGTCTGCCCTAACACCGAGAGCGTGACAGGCGCGAGCAGGTCCAGCGTCAACAGCGCGCACATGCCGGAATCAGACGCGACCACCAGCACCTCTCGCGGCGTGTAGAGCGGGTTGACGTTGACCACCACCGCGCCGAGCCGCAGGATGGCGAAGGTGGCGATGATGTACGGCGGGCAATTCGGCAGCATGATGCCGACGCGGTCTCCCTGCTTGATGCCCAGACGCGCGAGCGCGGTGGCGAACCTGTCCGCCTGCTCTTTAATCTGGCCGAACGTCAGATGCGCGCCGAGGAAGGCCGTCGCCGGGCGATCCGAAACTTCCCCCGCCGTGATACGCAAGATTTCGTGCAGCGGCCTGCGCGGGTAGTTCATGTGCTCCCGCACCCAGTAGTCGTAATGATTGAGCCAGGGCCGCGCCGCGTACGGCGACCCCCCGCCTTCCCTGTCTGCTCTGGCTTTAGTCATCAATCGGCTCCTTGATTAAAATCAACATCGCCTGCGATAGCGTGTCAGTACCGCCTGCGGTAGCGGGCGGGTCTTAGCGTCGTCCACACTCGCTCGCCACCACAGACGGGACTATCACATGCCTTCAGTCCTTATCAAAATCAGGTATCTCGTCGCCATGACCGTTAATGAGATAATCAATGGCGCGTTCAATGCTGCGTTCATTCCACAAGTATCTTTTACTTCCTTTATCTGCCCAAGGGCTATGAGATTGTTGCCAACAGCCATCATGTCTCATTTTCCTTGTCGCATTCGCTTTGAGAGCGTTTAGAGCGTGTTCAGGTTTTGCGTCTCCGATTGAAACGACAATGTGAGCGTGATTTGTTCGCACGTTAATCGCTCGCAACGACCAATTGCGAAAAGCCCACGTTTCTCGGATAGCCTTGCCAATTGACTCGCGTTGTGCGGCATTTAGTGTCACAGCTTTGCCTGTGAGGGTGTGGGTGTTGTGTTGATGCCATGTCTTGCTTGATGGAATATAAGATGATTTGTAGTGATTGTGGAAATGGTCTATTGAACCACGCTCATCCCCATGCAACCAAGTGCCATAGCAACGGAACGTAATCAGATATGCCAGGGGAATGTCAGTCTCGTTCCACATGTTTGACTTTAACGTAATACCCGCCCGCTACCGCAGGCGGTACTGACATGATTCCTACTCCACCACACGTTCACTCATAGCAGTGTTGCCGTCTACGATGAGGCGGGCGATGCGCTCGCGGTGAAAGGTGGCGTCGCCGAAGAGGGTCTCGGATGATTTGCTGCGCTTGTAATAAAGTTGGAGGTCGTGTTCCCAGGTAAAGCCTATGCCGCCATGGACCTGCACGCCGCGATTGCTGACTTCGCGGTAAGCGTCGGAGCAGTAGGCTTTGGCTATCGAGACCGCGCCGCTCGCGGACGGGTCGCCCTCCGTCAAAGCCCACGCCGCGTAGTACGCAGCCGAACGCGCGCTCTCCGTCATCAGTAACATGTCCGCGCACTGATGCTGCACGGCTTGAAAAGAGCCTATCGCGCGACCGAACTGCTGGCGCGTCTTCGCATACTCGACGGTCGTATCGAGCACCCATTGCATCCCTCCGACCATCTCCGCGCACAGCGCGACGCATCCCACCTCCAACGCGCCACGCAAAGCGCCGCGCGCGTCACCGTCCGCACCGAACATCAAAGACTCGCTCACGCCGACGCCCTCGAAAGATACTTCGTAGAGTTTGCGCGTCGCGTCCATCGAAGGCATCGCCTTGATTGAGAGACCAGACGCGCCGCGCTCGACGGGCAGGAGTGCGAGACTGTCCCCGTCGCGCGCGACACAGATTAAAAGGTCCGCAACGCCCGCATCCGGCACGAAAAGTTTTTTCCCGGACAGGGAGAAGTTTCCGCCCTCGCGCGCGGCCTTGAGTTTAACCGCATCCACATCCCAACTCGCGCTCTCTTCAAGAATCGCAATCGAGGCTTTCAGTTCTCCCGCCGCCAACGGTTCGAGGTACTTCGCGCGCTGCGACGCATGACCCGCGCGCTCTATCAGCGCGGAGGCCGTGAGCGTCGAGAGAAACGCGCCGGGCAGACAGGCACGCCCCATCTCTTCCGCGACGACCGCCAACTCGACCAGTCCCAGACCGAGACCGCCATGCTCTTCAGCGAGCGCCAGCCCCGTCCATCCCTGCTCCGCCATTGATCGCCAGAGCTTATCATCGTGCGCCGTCTCGGTCTCCATCAACTCGCGCACGCGACGCGCCCCACACTCCCGCGACAGAAACGCACGCGCCGAATCCTTCAAAAGTTTCTGCGGCTTGCTGAGATCGAAGTCCATAATAATTCAAGTGACAAGTGATAAGTGACGAGTGACGAGCAAAACCAAAACAGTGAGCAATGACGAGTAATGAATGCCGTGTAATGAGAGTGAAGCTGTCTTTAACTTGTCACCTGGCACTCGTCACTGGTCACTGCCTTTAGTAGCTCTTGGGTAAACCGAGCACGCGCTCGGCGATGATGTTGCGTTGAATTTCGCTGGTCCCGGCTTCGATGGTGTTGCCGCGCGAGCGCAGGTAAGCGTATTGCCAGAGACCATTGTCGAAGTCCGAGAGTTGCCCGTAAGGGCCGAGGATTTCCTGCGCGGTCTGCTGCGTGCGCTGGTTCATCTCGCTCCAGTAGAGTTTCTGCGTCGAACCTTCCGGGCCGGGGATGCCCGTCTTTGAAAGCGAGGTCAGCGCGCGGTTGGTATTGAGACGCAGGATTTCGAGTTCGAGATAGGCTTGCGCGAGTTTTTGCCTGACCAGTGGATCTTCGCTCGCGGGGCGACCGTTGCGCTCTATGGTGCGCGCGCGAGCGATCAACGCTTCGAGGTGGCGTTTGAAGACGACCTGGATTCCCGTGCCGAGGTTGGCGCGCTCGTTCATCAAAGCGGCGATGCCCGTCGCCCAACCCTTGTTGAGTTCTCCGAGTATCTGCGTGACGGGCACACGCACGTTGTTGAAGAAGACTTCGTTGAAACCCGAATCACCGGACATCTGCCTGAGCGGGCGCACGCTAATCCCCTCGCTGTGCATGTCCGCGAGCAGACAGGTGATGCCCTTGTGCTTCGGCGCGTCAGAGTCCGTGCGGACCAGCAGCAGACACCAGTCTGCCATCTGCGCGAAACTGGTCCAGATTTTCTGGCCGTTGATAATAAAATCTTCGCCGTCGCGCGCAGCCTTCATGGAGAGCGCGGCGAGGTCGCTGCCCGCGTTCGGCTCCGAAAAACCCTGGCACCAGATTTCCTCGCCGGAGAGAATACGCGGCAGATAGCGAGCCTTCTGTGCCTCCGTCCCCATCGCGATAATTGTTGGACCAACGAGCGACAAGCCTATCGTCCCGATTAACTGCGGAGCGCCGACGCGCGCCAGTTCCGCTTGAAAGATAGACTGCTCGATGAGCGTCGCGCCGCGCCCGCCATACTCTTTGGGCCAGGAGATGCCCGCCCAGCCGCCGTCGTAGAGCTTGCGCTGCCAGTCATGCAGATATTGTATGTAGGCATCGTTGTCTTCTGAACTGGTTGAACCGCCGCCCGTCCATTCTGCTGGCACGTTTGAGTTGAGCCACGCGCGAAAGTCGTCGCGGAATTGCTGCTCGTGCATTGTTAAGTTTAAGTCCATGATGCTCTACCTCGGAAGTTTTGATTAGTGGTCCGGTTTGATCTTGAGTCAGCATGAAAGCAGCGTTCACCACCGCAGACACAGCGGACACAGAGGACGCACAGAGGAAATGCATCTTCTCCGTGCGTCCTCTGTGTCTGCGGTGGTGAATCTCACTGTCCTATGCACTCAAGATCAAACTGAACCACTACCAAGTTTTGAGTCCGCCGCGCCGCGAGGCTGTGAAGCCTCCCACAGCAACTCGGACACGTCCATCACTCGCACGTCGCGCTCGCCCTTGCGCGCGTTGATGCCGTCTTCCATCATCGTCATACAGAAAGGGCAGCCGACCGCGAGCACGTCCGCGCCCGTGTCAATCGCTTCCTGCGCCCGGTTTTGATTGACGCGCTGGCCCGCAGGCTCGTCCACGAAACTCATCCCGCCGCCACCGCCGCAACAGAAACTTTTCTCACGGCTCCGCTCCATCTCGACCGCCTCCACCCGCGATGAGATTTGCACGAGTTCGCGCGGCGCATCATACACGCCGTTCTGTCGCCCCAGATAGCACGGGTCGTGAAAGGTGATTTTCCGGTCCAACGCGGCGAGCGGTTTGAGCCTGCCTTCGTCAACCAGCGTCGCCAGATATTCGCTGTGATGATAGACCTCGAACATCCCGCCGTATTGAGGATACTCATTCTTGAAAGTGTTGAAGCAATGCGGGCAGGCCGTGATGACTTTCTTGACTTCGTACCTGTTCAAGTTAGAGACGTTCTCCTTCGCCAGCGTCTCAAACAAAAACTCGTTGCCGATGCGCCGCGCGGGATCGCCGGAGCACTTCTCTTCGCGCCCCATGATGGCGAACCTGACGCCCGCCTGTGCGAGCAGTTGTGCCGTCGCGCGCGTCACCTTCTGGTTGCGCTCGACGAGCGCACCGCCGCAGCCGACCCACAACAAAACCTCCGCGTCCTTTGCATCGTTAATCTGCCTGACGTTCAACCCTTCGGCCCAATCGAGGCGCGTCGCCTGCGTGCCGCTGAAAGGATGCCCCCGCTTTTCGAGCGACATCATCGCTTCCTGCATAGAGTCGGGAAAATCCGCTTCCTCCATCACGAGATAGCGGCGCATGTCCACAATCTTCGGCATCTGCTCTATGAAGACAGGGCAAGCCTCCATGCACGCGGCGCAGGTCGTGCATTGCCAGAGCGGCGCGGGCGAGGTCGCAGGAATCGTTCCTATGATTTGGGATTGCGGATTGCGGATTGCGGATTGTTGAGAGTCGTTGCCGGATTCGTGCGCCACCCGTTCATCATTCCGCAATCCCAAATCCGCAATCCGCAATTGAGCGTGCATCAAGTCGCGCAGCCCTAGAATAATGTCGCGCGGCGAGAGTTCTTTGCCGACGGTGTGCGCGGGACAGACAGCCGTGCAGCGCCCGCACTCCGTACAGGCGTCAAAATCGAGCAGGTCTTTCCAGGTGAAATCTTTCAACGAATTGACGCCGAAGCTTTCCGTCTTCTCGAAATCTATAGGCTTGAGGGTTGCGCCGAGCGGGACCAGATTGGCGGTGTAGATGTTGAGCGGCGCTGTCATGATGTGCATCATCTTCGTGTAAGGCATCCACGCGATGAAACCGAAACTCACGGCGAGATGAAACCACCAGGTTCCCCTGTGGGCCAACCTCATCGCTTCGACGCTCATCAGCGAGCGGGAGGCGCGCGCGACCAGATTGCCGAACGGCGACCACGCGCCCCACGCATCATTCGTCACAGCGATACGCCAGCCCTCGACCAGAAAACCCGTCGCGGCGATGACGAAGATGAAGGCGAGAATCAACGTCGCCTCATTAGTGTAAACCAGTTTCTTCGGACGCTTGATAAAGCGTCGCGCGGCGGCCATCCCCGTGCCGACCAGCACGAGCGCGCCGAAGATGTCAACGATGAAAGATTGGAAGTAAAGATAAAAACTACCGCGCATGATCGTCGTCCCGAAATCCGCGTCGAGCGCGACGACGGTCGTGGCGACGGTGAGAATGATGAAGCCGTAAGTGATGAGCCGATGGAAGAGACCCGCGTAGCGTTTGCGCGCCGTGCGTCTCTGCGCGAGAGCGTGCTTGAGTACCAGCTTGACGCGCAACGCCGGGCGGTCGAAACGCGCGACGGGCAGACCGCGCCGCCAGCGACTCAAATGACGATAGATACCGTAACCCGCGACCACCATCGTCGGAAGCAACAAAGCGTACATCACCCATATCCGGGAGATGTTCCAGTAAATCTGTCTCGTAGCTTCGGCGTAGTTCATTTCTCTAGAGCGATCAGCTTATTTCTATAGCGCGGTCAGATTACTTCTGTAGCGCGGCCAGTTTCTCTCGCAAGAGCGGCAGGACCTTGCGGTAATCTTCAACGATACCGAAACGACAGTGTTTGAAGATAGGCGCGTCCGGGTCTGTGTTGATGGCGGCGATAACCTTCGCCTCGGAGATGCCTGCCATGTGCTGGCTCGCGCCTGTGATGGCGATGGCGAGATACAAATCCGGCGTCACCTTTTTGCCCGTCTGCCCGACCTGCCACGTCGGCGGAACCCAGCCCGCGTCGCACGCCGCGCGCGAGGCTGCCATCTGCGCCCCCAACAAATCCGCGAGCGGCTTCAACTCTGCATCGAAAGGCTCAGGCCCACCGATGCCGCGCCCACCCGAAACAATCACGCGCGCCTCTTCGAGCCGGGCCTCGACACCCGCCTCGCGCCTGCGCTCGACGACGCGCGAACGCGTGTCCGCCTGAATGTCCAACGCGGCGCGCTTGATTTCGCCAGCCTCTGCGCGCGGCGTGGCGGGCGCGAACGAGCGTGCGCGCAACCAGACAACGGCGGGCACGCGCTTCAGTTCAATCACGGCCTGCGCCTTGCCGCCATAAACCTGACGACTGACGCGTAACGCCTCGCCTTCGACGCGTACCTCGACGCCGTCGCCGACGGCGCTGCCGCCGAGACGATAAGCGAGACGCGGCGCAATCTCCTGACTGTAAGTGTCGTTGGTGAGCAGTATCGCGCGCGGCGAGAGGTCCGCGCACAAACTGGTGAGGGCGCTCAGGCAAGTCTCCGGCTGGTACTCTGCCAACTCTGCATCATCCGCGATGATGACCGCGTCTGCGACGCGCGCGATTTCCGATGCGAGCGAGTCCGCACCCGTGCCGATGATGACGGCGCGCAGTTGCACGCCCAGTTCGTCCGCGAGGCGTCGCCCTGCGCCCGCGAGTCCCTGCGCGGCCTTGTCAAAGCCAGCGTTGGCGAAGAGACAGATAACGATGTCGTTCATTGATAGTATTGCAGAGGCATGACGCGCCTGCGATTGATAGATGCGGATTGAAAGTCAGTACCGCCTGCGGTAGCGGGCGAGCCGATTGCGGATTGCGGATTACAGGACCAATATTCTGCTCATCCGCAATCCGCCATCGCCAGTCCGCAATCGGCTCGCCCGCTACCGCAGGCGGCACTGATTTAACGTTCCCTTACAACGCGCTCGTTACTTCGACGATGCGCCTCGCAAAAGCTTCCACCCTTTCGTCCAGCGTGTCGCCCTTGACGAACTCACAGCGCGTCTCTTTCTGCGGGATTAAAAGCTCTGCCACCTCATAGTAGGTATTCCCTGCGCGCGCCTCATCTGCCTTGATGCCTAGCTCATCGAGCGTCCATTTTGTGAGCGGCTGGCGATACGACATCATCACATCGCGCACTTTCGGGATGCGCGGCACATTGTGTTCGTCGTTGGTGACGGTGACGACGACGGGCGGCAACGCTTCGATCACTTCCCACCCCGTATCCGTCTGTCGCTTGAGGCGCAGTTTGCCGTCAGCTGATTCGATACTATCAACGAAGGAGACGCAGGGCAGCCCCAACACCTCCGCCATCAATCCGCCGGTCTGACCAGCGCCCCAATCGCCCGCTTCGCGCCCGACCATGATCAGGTCGAACGGGCCGAGTTTGGCGATAGCCCCAGCGAGCACGCGCGCCGCCGTGAGCGGGTCCGGGTTCGTGTTGCCGTCGTTGACGACGAGCGCGGCGGCGTCCGCCTTCATCGCCAGCGCTTTGCGCAGAGAGTCTTCCGCCGTCGCCGCGCCGTAAGAGAGGACCGTAATCTTCGCGCCGCCTACGCGATCACGAAGTTGCAACGCCGTTTCGAGGGCATTCTCACAGAAGATGTTGGTGACGAGATTGGCAGAGCCTTGCTCCGCTTCGCGCTTGAGGGGGTCCACGCGAAAGTCGCGCGCGGGCATCTCCGGGTCCAGAATCTGTTTGAGACAAACAAGAATGTTCACGATCAGTCTTTAACTACACGCAAGCCTCTGCGGGCCGCTCTTGATTCCGGGCGCAACAAGCCTTTGAGAGCGATCTTGACGATGTCCTCCGCGACCTGTTCCTCTGTCAGTGCGCCTTCCTGCCTGAACCAGCGCGAGAGCCAGTGAATCATTCCGAGGAGGCTGAAAGTCGCTGCCGTGGTATTCACGTCTTGCAGCCTCCCTTCCTTCTTGAGTTGATTCAGGACATTCCGCAGGCTGTCGAAATATTCGCGCTTACGGCGCGTGATTTTTCTATTTTGCGCGGGCGTGAGCGCCGTAATCTCGTCAACGAGGATGGTGATAGCTCCCTGCCCTCTCGTCACAAGGCGCGCGTGGCTCTCTATGATATAGCGTAGCTTTGCGCCCGTGTCCGCGATGGCACAGGCGGGCGTCACGACCTCTTCATCAAGCTCGTCCAGACCGAAATTCATGATGTCGAAGAGCAGTTCCTTCTTCCCGTTGATGTAATGATAGAGTCCCGCTTTCGTCATTCCGAGCGCGTTGGCGATGTCGTTCACAGAGGTGGCATCATAGCCCTTGCGCAGGATTATCTGGGCCGCCGTGCGGTAGATTTCGGCCAGGCGTTCGTTGTTCGGAGCCGCTTTTTTTTGTGCTTTCATCATCCCCCGCCGGTTCTGCGAGCCGGTCCGTCCGGCTTGTGCGCGCCACGTCGTGATGCTATCTTACCGACCGTCCGGTAGGTTGTTATACATCCCGGAGACGCTCCGCGTCAACAACTTCAGCGAAGCACAAAGAATCTGTCGGTTTCAGTAATTAGATTAGCACACATCGGCCCTGTTTCGGACGTACTATTGCTGCCCGCTTCATGCGCGGCAAGCATACAGGGATTGATTAATCGGCACCGCAAGAGAGTCTTTATGATGCCAGCACAAACCGATGCTCTGAACCCCCGCGCGGGCGGCAGTTTCTTGTTAGCCGAGACCGCTGCGGACCAGATATTCACGCGCGAAGACCTCTCACCCGCGCAGCAGATGTTTGGTCGCGTGGCGGAAGATTTCATGCGTACGGAAGTGCTCCCGCGCGAGCAGGATATTTACGCCAAGGATTGGGCGCTCGTGCGCGAACTGTTACTGAAGGCGGGCGAGTTGGACCTCTTGCGCGTGGACATCCCGGAGGCTTACGGCGGGTTGGGGCTTGATAAGGTGAGTTCCGCTTACGTGGGCGAACAGATAGGGATTAACCCTTCGTTCGCAGGGTCGCTCGGCGCGCACACGACCATCGGCACGCTGCCCATCGTCTACTTTGGCAACGAAGCGCAGAAGGCTCGTTACCTGCCCAGACTTGCGAGCGGCGAATGGATAGC
The DNA here is from genome assembly GCA_036009045.1 of Pyrinomonadaceae bacterium. GTDB lineage: Bacteria > Acidobacteriota > Blastocatellia > Pyrinomonadales > Pyrinomonadaceae > DASYML01. Next base: position 6,266 of record DASYML010000101.1, on the reverse strand, counting down.
GGCCTACGCCCTGACGGAGCCGGGTTCCGGTTCGGACGCGCTCGCCGCGCGCACTAAGGCTACACTCAGCGAGGACGGCACGCACTACATCCTCAAAGGTCAGAAGATGTGGATTACCAACGGCGGCTTCGCGGATGTTTTCACCATCTTCGCCAAAGTTGACGGCGAGAAGTTCACGGCCTTCATCGTCGAGCGCGAGATGGGAGTGGTCAGCGGTCGTGAGGAGCCGAAACTCGGTCTCGACGGCTCTTCAACCACGGCGCTCATGCTGGACAACGTGCGCGTGCCCGTAGAGAACGTGCTCGGCACGGTGGGCGAAGGGCACAGGGTCGCCTTCAACATCCTCAACCTCGGTCGGCTCAAACTCGGCACGCGCAACATAGGCAGCGCCAAACAGGCTTTGACGCGCGCGTTGCGTTACAGCGTCGAGCGACAACAATTCGGTCGAGCCATCAGCGAGTTCGGGATGATTAAGCAGAAACTCGGAGAGATGGCCGCGCGCTGTTACGTCGGCGATGCGATGGTCTATCGGACGCTCGGCGATGTTGACCGCGCGCTCGAAGCCGTCGCCGCAGAAGACACCGCGCGCGTCCTCAAGACGATAGAAAATTTCGCCGTCGAATGTTCCATCAATAAAGTCTGGACCAGCGAAGCACAGGCTTACGTCGTAGACGAGGCGTTGCAGGTCCACGGCGGGTACGGCTACTCGAAAGAGTTCCCAGCCGAACGCGCCTACCGCGACGCGCGCATCACGCGCATCTACGAAGGCACGAACGAGATTAATCGTCTCATCATCCCCACGCGCCTTTTGAAAAACCCGGCGACCGCGCACCTCTTCAAAGACGAGAACGCGCACAGCGCCCCTGACCACACCGCCGTTGCTCCTCAAACGTCAATCGAGACTTTCTTCCCAGCCGAGCGCGATCTGCTCGCACGCGCCAAACGACTCGTCACATTCTCCCTCTCTCGCGCAAAGGCCGTGTACGGCGACGCGCTGGCGAGCGAACAGGAGATACTGGGCCACATCGCAGACATCACGATAGAAGTTTACGCCTTAGAGAGCGCCCTCCTACGCACGTTGAAACTCCTCTCCGCGCGCCCGGAACGCGATTGCGCCACGCCCATTGACATCACGCGCCTCTACGCCAGCGATGCCGCAGACCGCATCGAACACTCCGCTAAGCAGATCATCGCCGCGCTGGAATCTCTTGGAGACATCAACGCCCCGCTCGACAGCGTGCGACGACTCACACGCCACACGACCTTCAACACCGTCGCCGCTCGCCGTCGCATCGCAGATTCCGTCATCAAGGCGGGCCGTTACCACCTGTGAGACCTCTCCCCAAATCCTCTATGTAAAGCTGTCAATGCTCATCATCGGTTGACAGTCGTAGCCCGGCGAATTAGAGTAGCTGGCCTCAGCGCCGGGCCATCAGAGTAAACGAGCAGCACGAATTCAGGTCCAGGCTATCCTTTAGGAATGCGCGTTACCGGCAAACTGGATTTCCCGCCAGCGTCAGCACAACTCACTGGTAGTTTCACGTCTTTTAATCGAATAGGAGAGGTACGATGGATAAAGAATCAGTTCAAACACAGCATAAGTTATTGAAGGCGCAGGAGGCTAAGTGCAAGGAGAAGGCCACGAGTTTGAAAGCCTACATCGGGGAGTTAGCGGATAAGTCTACGGAAGAGGTGACGGGGCTGGACAACATACATCCGCATCTCCAGAAGGCAGAGCATGACTTGCGCTTTTATGAAGATCGCATCAAATATATTCATGAGCAGTTGCACACCATAAGTGAGGAGCCGGGCAGCTAGAATCGTCACGGCCAAGCCTAAGGGACCTCGAATCACATCGCAGGATGGCTTATGCGCTCGACTTCTGGTTCTCTGTCGGGCTGCCTTTTGTCGTGCCGGTGTCACTGGCGTATTTTGCCATCTTTCATCCTGAAGCATGGCAACATCATGCCCCTGACCTGCGTTGACTGATTGGAGGGTGCAACATTAAGTATTACCCGTTATCGAACCCTTCACCGGATGGTCACTTCAAGCGTGAAGGTAGCTGACCCCTTCTGCCTGGGGAAAACCAGGATTCGGTAATTCCTGTTCTCCGGCAGCGCACCCTCCCAATCGGCCACGTCGTACGCGCCTTCCAGCGCATTGGTATCCTCGGAGACATCCGGCTCAACGGTCAGCCGCACGTCCTTCCTTGGCGAACTCACATGCACGGTCATGCGCTGGTTGGCGCGGGCCTTGAGCGTATAGCAGAATAATTTGTGATAGCGCACGCGGCCCTTGAGTACGGCGGTGGTCTGCCCCTCCTGGAATCGGACCTGGCGACAACGACCCTGCCCCCAGACGGTAGATATACTGAAGAGCAGAATGATGGAAAAGCTAAAGATAAGTTTCTTCATTGATGCATCCTTTTTGGTTCTAACTCTGGCGCTCAGACCCGCGTCGGCTGCCATGTGAAAGGCTGATGGAAGTGATAAAGCGCAGGCTATCGCGCGTTGCAATTGAGTGTGACTTACTGCTTTGCGCCTTAGCGCCTTGGCGTGAGATTCTTTCTCTCTCTTATTAATGGACCAACCCACATGAAAACCGCTGTCGGACATGTCCCTCTGCTTGACCGCTACATAAGCAGGGTGGCACTTTACTCTTTTTCCCAAACGATGTAAATGAGCATCCAGTTGGACCGCGACCTGCCGACTCATTCAACCGGACTCGCAGTTAGCTTGGATGTCATTCGCAAGGTTGGAGGCTTCTCTCATTGATTGCTTGCCGGTCAATTCGAGCGTTAGATGGCTCATGGCTTTATTGGTGGCTCGATGGAGGCATCCGGCGCACTGACATCAAAACGACTGAAGCTGCTGTATGCGTAAGTTACTTTCCCACCCAACAACAGTTCCGGCAATTTGTCCGCTCCCGTTCGCCCATTGTTGTAGGTGCTGACCACTATCCGCTGTGGCGTGAGAATCCCGAAGCGGCTGCCAACGTATTCAAACTCGAATCGCATGAAGACGAGAGGCGTGGCAATTGAAGGATGTCGCAGCGTCCACTCCCGTTCTTCGCGCCAGAGTTGCGCTGTCTCAGCGTCCAACCACAGCCGCCCTCGATAAAGCGCCTGAGCGCCTTTTAACACAGAAGGCAGCGAGAGCTTCATGGTGATGCCAGGACTCTGTGCAACCTGCTGATACTGAAGAACAATCACAGTCCGTCCGTGAAGCTGTTCACGGCCCACGATGGCGAATTGAAAAGCTGCGCGCACGCCCTCGTCCAACAGCAAACCCTCGTTCAGAGTCAGGCCGTGGGAACTATACGCGAGGTCATACCTCTGGCTCTCACGGTTAATCCGGTCGAGCTCTTTCTTGATGGAATCTGACCTGGCTAAGCGCTGGAAGAGATTCACCAGCCTCTCTTCTCGCTTGGCGACCGCCACGCCATCAACCACGCGCACGTTGCGGTACTCGGCGGCTAAAGATGTGTCTAATTGGGACTGATAGATGACCAAGTCAGAAACAACCCGCCGCTGACGCTTGAGTTTGCCTGCGCCATCGTATTCTTCTACTTTTTGCTCCTCTTCAGCGGAGAGGTCTTTAAACTTGGCTTTGTATTCGCCGATGCGGAGGCTGGCCGAGCGAATAAGTTCTGTCAACCCGGACTGATCCAAAGGGGGCTGTGGAGGCTGCTGAGCAAAGGAGATACTTGTGCTCATCAGTGAGAGTAAAACGAGCGAGTAGAGAATATACTTGAGCATTTTATGAATTGGCGAACAGACAAGATAAAGGCCATCACTCTGCCTTGAAGAGAAGTGTATAATAGTAATCCGGCATCTCACAACTCATTCAACCCGACCGCTCTCAGCCTTGCCTTTCATTATCTTATCGTTCGCTGGTACATCTCGGGTTGTCGCCAGCGTCGAGTTAATTCGGGGTTAGACGGCTAACACCATGTAGTTGACAGTCATACTCCATTAGAATACTGTTTCGGCGCATTCTAATGCTAATGTAAGAGCAGCTTCATTAGCCTCACGTTCCTTCCATCGGGAGAGATATATGGAAAAAACAGAGCTATTAACGATTCAACTGAGATTAGAAGGCATCCGTCACGCTATAACGAGAGCGCGTTTCACCTTACTCATTTCCGTAATCGCTTCAATAGCTATCCTCGTTACAGTATGGAATGCCTATCTGTCAGATGTCAGCCATTTCGCGACACAACATTATTGGTCGGAAGACCCTAAGTTTACAAGGAGTAGTCAGGAACAAAGGCGGGAAGAGATTGCATGTGCAACAATCGCTGGTGAGAATGATATAAAAACTGCCACCCCGGTTACTGATTATGTACAACAGCAGATTGTTGCGGAGTGGATTAAGAATCAGGTTATATCTATAAGCTTACTGGGCATTCGAGTTAGTGCCGGTGACTTGGCAGTAATCGGAAGCATCAGCTTATTTATTATTTCAATTTGGCTTTTTTCCAGCATGCGGCGTGAAAACCGAGCGGTCGGCACTCTTATACTGTATGCGAATAAATTCCAGGATTGGAATCTCAAATATATGGTATATCAGGGCATCGCTCATTACTTAGTTCTCATTGATTTCAGGCACGGGGACAAACCTATAAGTGATTTCGAGCACGCAGATGATGAAGAAATCTATCATGTGCCATTTATACGCGGGATGGTGAAACTGCTTTTTCTTCTACCTTCAATAGCCATCCTTTTTGTTATAACAATGGATGTGTGGACATTGTTTCGTAAAGCTTCTCCTTTTCGCCCTTCGGCTGTGCGCGTATGGGACGCCCTTGAGCCATCAGATGCCTACTGGCTAGTTGGGTACGATGGCTTAGCCCTCTGTCTTTTTGTTCTGACCACCCTTTATTGCGTAAAGATGTTGAAGTTCGCAAATGCGACGGGCAAGATTCTTGACACATTTAGACGCCAATTGCTTGTCGAATGGAAAACACAAAATGCGGGGAATAATGTACTTGACGAACCCCAATATGAGCAGAAGAAAAGCAAGAAACAGCAGATACTGGCAGGACTGAAGCGCAGATATTTTATCGTCGCATTACTATGCGCATGTATCTTTATTGCTTCTACTACGAGCCTACTTATAATCTACTACAAGAGTCCTACTCCAAGAAGTGTCGGTGGGGTCTTTAACTTAGCTTCCGACGTGCCCATTTTGGTTTCCGTTCTCACGGCTATTGTTTCTGCTGTTGGCACTATCTCAACGATTATTCTTGCCTGGAGAAACGATAGGAGGGACGTGAGAGAGAAAGAAGTTAAAATTGCACAGTTAGAGCAAGAATTAGCAGCGATAAGGGAAACGTCTGCTCTCCCCATCCCTGAGGAGAATCGTAAATAGTTTCGCTATGTTATGTTTCTAGGATTTGTTAAAGGTATAGTTCCCGAATATATTATGAGAGCCGCCGTCTAACAACTCAATTCAAAATTCGCATGTATTGGGAGCCTTAAACTCAGGAGATTGCGATAATGCATAGTATAGAACCGCCAAGTTCCTTCGTTGCGAAAGATAGCGATGAGGTTTCTATTAATTTAGCGAGACTTTCGCCCCTGCTTGGAATTTGGAGGGGCAGAGGATACGGCAAATTTCCTACTATCGAAGCATTTGATTATACCGAAGAGTTGAAATTTGAAAGTAACAATTGTGAGCCTCTGATTCATTTTGAACAGAAAACATGGGTTGAATCTTCAACCGAGGCCAACGGTAGCCCTCTACACTGGGAGAGTGGTTTCATTAGACCTGTAGAGGACGGCAGCATTGAAATATCAAACGCTCAGAATGGCGGGCGGGTGGAGGTGCTCAAAGGGCGCATAGATATGGCGGAATATCTTAAAGGCACATTGCTTCTGTCTTTGGAAAGCATTTTGTTCGGAAATGATCCGAGATTGGTGCAAACAAGAAGGACGTTCACGTTGAAAGATAATACCCTCAGTTACCTGATTGAAATGGCAACCGTCAGAACGCCGAATTTACAACAGCATCTTGAAGCCAGTCTTACCAGAGCATCGTCATAAAGCAGAATGGTCAAGCCTAATGCGCCCCGGACAACTCATTCAACCCGACGCCTCGACAGCATCTTTTTCATCGTTGTCTTCTACGGTTATGTTGGATGCTTCTTGCCCGGCGCGGGTTAATTCAGGCGTTATGCCGTTCGCAGCTTGAGAGATGACAGAAGAATTAATGAACCTCATGATGCATGATGGCTCTCGCTAATTTGGTGAAATGTCTGAATCT
>DASYML010000100.1:0-17145 GCA_036009045.1 Pyrinomonadaceae bacterium | reverse complement strand
CGGATCATGGTGAGGGATTTTGCGTGTTGAATGATGTGGCGATAGCGATTCGTGTCTTGCAGCGCGATGGATTGATAGAGCGCGTGGGCGTCGTAGATTGCGATGTGCATCAGGGTAACGCGACGGCTCAAATCTTCTCGGACGATGAGAGGGCCTTTACTTTCTCGATGCATGGGGCGAAGAATTATCCGCTGTTTAAGACGCGTTCGACGCTGGATGTAGAGTTGGCGGACGGGACGACCGATGAGAGTTATCTTGAGACGCTGGCGGCGCATCTGCCGCGCGTGTTCGAGCATCAGCCGGAAATTATTTTTTATCTGGGCGGGGCGGACCCTTATGAGGGTGATAAGCTGGGAAGGCTCTCGCTCTCTATAGAGGGGTTGCGGGCGCGAGACGAGTTGGTGTTGCGGGAATGCAGGGCGCGTTGCATTCCGGTCGTCACAGTGATGTCGGGCGGGTACGCGGCGAAGATAGATGATACGGTGGAGATTCACTGCAACACGCTGAGGGTCGTGCGGGAGGTTTATGAGGGTGAGGCGAGGCGCGCGTTATCTGTATGAGCTAGAATCAAGATTGAGAGCAGAATATTGATGAAGGAAGTGCTTTCCGCATTCATGAAGGAAGTGAGTTTGCGGTTTTCTCTGATTTAAGATGTGGCGATGGATTAAAAGAATCTTACTGGGCGGGCTGGTGTTGATAGTGCTGCTCGCGGGCTATGAGGTCGTCACGTTTCCGCGTATCTCGCGGCTGCGTGAGGAGAATCCTGAGTCCACTTCGCTGATCGATGCGCGGATTAAAGAGGCGCAGGACAAGGGCCAGCAGCCGAAGCGTGTGCAAGTGTGGATGCCGCTGGATAAGATCAGCGGAAATTTGCAGCGCGCGGTTTTGGCCGGGGAGGACACGAACTTCGCCACGCATCACGGCTTTGATTACGAAGCCATCCAGAAGGCCTGGGAGGAGGCGCAGAAGGAGGCCATCAAGGAGGCCAAGGAGGAGGGCGATTACGACCCCAACGATTGGATTCCGCCGATGCCGAGTTTCAAGCGCGGCGCTTCGACCATCTCACAGCAGTTGGCGAAGAATCTCTATCTCTCAAGCGAGAAATCTTTTTTGCGTAAGGGCCAGGAGGCCATCATCACATACTTTCTCGAACGCAATCTGAGCAAGCAACGGATTCTGGAAATCTATCTCAACGTCATAGAGTGGGGCGACGGCATCTACGGCGCGGAGGCCGCCTCGCAATACTACTTTCACAAACCGGCGTCGGCTTTGTCGCGCAACGAAGCGGCCTTCCTCTCCGCCATCATCCCGAACCCGCGCACGGTCTTTAATCCACAACTCAATCCGCGCCGCGTCGCCCGCCGCCAGCGAATCATCCTGCGCGGCATCCCTTACGTCAAACTGCCTCAAGAACAGTGACGAGTGACAAGTGAAGAGTGACAAGCAAGAGGGCGAAGAGTGGCGCGGCAGAAAGCGACGAGCGACTCGCAAGAACAGCAAGCGAAAATGAGAAGTGACGAGCAAGAAGAGTTTCTTCCTGCTCGTCACTTGTCACTCGTCACTGGTCACTGCTTTTCAGACTGCGAATTCCTGCGCGAGTTGGAGTTCGGCTTTGCGTAGTTCGTAACGCCCGCGACCGAGGTTGCCGTCGGGCTTGAGCGCGAGCACCATGTAGTATTCGCGGTTGAAGAGACGCATGATGATGGTTGACTCGTCGAGGGAGACGACGAGTTCGCGCAGGTTGCCGAGTCCGGTATCAACGCCCGTGCGCTGTGCGTTGCGGACGAGCGAAGTGAATTCAGCGGCGGCCACGTCCAGGTTAGCATCCTCTCCATCCGTGCCCAGGACCTTTTCCACAGAGATACCGTCTATGCCCATGATGAGCGCGCCGAGGCTGCCATCCGTGCGTTCGAGCATCGCTTCGAGTGCCTGTTTGAACATTCGCGTCCTCCAATAATGAGTCAGGAGTCTGAGAGTCTGGAGTCTGGAGTCAAAAGCTCAAAGCGAGTCCTTGTTTTTGACTCATCTTGTTTTTGACTCATGACTCCAGGCTCTCAGACCCCCGACTCTGTGGGTTACGGGCGTGCGCCGCCGAGCGCGCCGGGGCGAGCGTTGGGAGCGGACTGTCCGCCGCCGTTGGGCGTGTTCGGAGACGGGGCCTGGTTGAGTTGTTGCTGCTGGCCCTGTCCGGCGGGGCCTGTGGGCTGCTGCTGCATCTGTTGCTGTTGAAGCTGCGTCGGCGTCGGCGTGTTGCTCGGCGGATTGCCGAGGGGGACGGGCTGCGAGATGGTCGTCGAACGAGTGCCCGTGCTGACCGTGCCGCTGGTCGGACGGCCCTGATAGTCCGGCCTGTAGATGCGCGGGGTGATGAAGAAGAGGAGTTCGTTGGTCGTGCGTGTGACCAGCTTGCGCTTGAAGAGATTGCCGAGGACGGGAATGCCGCCGAGGCCGGGTGTGCGCTGCTGCGTGTCACCTTCGCTATCCGCGAGGACGCCGCCCATGACCGTCGTCCCGCCGTCGGGCACGAGTACTTCGGACTGCATGCGCTGTGTGTCAATGCCTGGGACGCCGCCGACTGCGATGCCTGTGTTGATAGTGTTGTTCTCGACCGTCACGCGGAGGACGACCGTGCCGACATCCGTAATCTGCGGGGTGATGGAGAGACGCAAGGGGACGGAGACGAAGGTCGTCGTGACGACGGCTGTGCCGCCCGCCGCCTGCGTGGTCTGCACGGGAATTTGCTGGCCGCTTTCAATCTGCGCGGGACGGTTGTTGAGCGCCGTGACGCGTGGGGTGGCGACCGTCTTGGCCTGGCCTCTGGACTCTGCGGCGGTAATCAACGCGCTGATCTGCGCTGTGCCGATGAGGCCCGTCGTCAAGCCTATGACGGAAGTCGGCGCGGCTGCGCCGAGATTGCCGAGAGGCTGGTTCGTTCCGGCCAGTCCGCCTGGCACGCTGAAAGGATTCGGGCCAGCCCTTAATCCGGTTCCAGAACCCGAACCGCTGCCGCTGCCGCCGGAGCCTGAACCGCTGCCGGTAGTCGTGCCCGGCAAGGTAGTGAAAGAGCCGAGGCTTCCGCGTCCGAGTCCGATGACGCCTGCTGAAAGCTGCACGCCCAAGTCGCGGCTGAAGTTGCGAGAGGCGATGACGATGCGTGTCTCTATCTCCACCTGTGGCTCAGGCTGGTCCATGATGGCGACGAGTTGGCGGATGGCTTCGATGTTCTCTTTGACATCCGTGACGATGAGAGTGTTGCTGCGACCGTCAACTTCTATCGAGCCGCGACGGGAAAGCCTGCGTGAGATAATCGGCAAGAGACCCTGATCGCTGCTGCTGCCGGTCGCGTCGCCGCCAGCCCCGCCCGAATAGCTGAGGTTGGTCGCGCCGCCCGCGAAGGCCCCCGTAGAGCCTGCGGCCTGCGCCAGCGTGCCGGAAGCGCGAGCGTAGTTGAGACGTATAAATTCCGTGACGAGCGCGGAGTTGTCCAGTTGCGCTTCACGAATCTTCTGCTGCGAGGCGGCCTCCGTCGCTAAGACTTCGATGGTCGCCACGCGCAGGATATTGCCGTTGACATCAACGCCCAGACGATTCGCGCGCAGGATCGCTTCGAGCGCGATATTCCAGGGCACGTCGTTGACGTTGACCGTCACGGGCACAGCGCCGACCGAGCTATCTATGACGAAATTGACGCCGTACTGCTCCGTGATGTAGTTGAGAATGTCGCGTATGTCCGCGTTGACGACGTTGAGATTAATCGGCTCGCCGACGAAGCCAGACTGGCCGTATTGCTGGCCCTGTCCCGTTTGCGCGGTCTGGTTTTCCGTCGCGGGCGTAATCGAGACGCCGGGTCTCGGCGCGGGCGTGCGCGTCGGAGTCTGCGTCTGTGTCGGAGTCTGTCCAGCCGCTCCCTGCTCGTCTGTCGCCTTCAAGACATCAGTCACAGGCACGCTGCCAGCAGTCGTTGACGGCGCAACGTTGGAAGTTGTTTCGACGTTGGAAGCTGTTTCGACGCTCGCGTTCTTCTTCGTCGTCTTTGCAGAGACGACAGAGTGCGCGGCGTCAAACTCGTCCACGGGGAGAAGCTCCAGAATGAGAGTGTTGTCCGTCATCTGCGAGCGGTCACGGACGGGCGCGCGCAGGGTCATGCGTAGATGAGTGGCGAGCGCGTCCGCGCGTCCCTCTTGCTCGACGTTGATGCTTTCAACGAGCGGAGAGGTCACGGCGTAGGAACGTGAGAGGCGCGAAGCGTCAACGCCGGGCAGGTTCAAGAGGAGCGTGTGCGCGTCCGGGCGTGCCACGGAGTAAGCCATCGGCGCGGTCCCGTTGACCGTGATGCGCGTCGAGTGGCCGGAAGTGTACGCGCTGACGTTGGTCGCAATCGGCGCGAGCTTAGTGCCCGCAGAGGCGAGCGTGGAGAGCGAACACACGAGTAAGAGGACGAGCGCGCCTCTCCTGATGGTCGCAAAACTTTTGTACTGATCGAACATTTTTCCTCCCTCAAGGGAATCAACGATTAGCACGCCGCCACACGCTGCGCTCGTCCGGCTCTCAAAAGGAGAGAGTTGACTTAAAAAAAGCGCGCGCCGCACAACGCGGCCAGCCAATCGCAGTGGTTATCAATCGGGGTTGTCAAGAAGTCACGCGCAAACGCTCTTTGCGAAGACAAAGAGCTTTGAGATTGGAAGGCTTTTGCGCGGACGGGGAAATGGTCTCGCGCGCGGCAGGCTCAGGCTTCCCGCCGCGTGCTCGACCGGAAATTTAGTGGTTGTCGGAAGAGGCCGCTTTCTCTTCGGCTTTTCCGGCGGCGGCGGGGTCTTTCGCGGCGGCGGCGGCGGCCAGCGGGTCAGCGACGACGCTGGGCTGGCGCAGCGGCTTGGTCTCGACGGCCTTGGCGAGTCGCCCGTCGGTCCAGCGCGTCTCGCGGCGGAAGACGAGACGGTCTTCTTCTATGGCGACGAGTTGGCCGTCGTAGAATTTTTCGCCGGGATAGATGGTGTAAGAGAGTTTGATGGGCGTGGCTTCGACCATCGCCGCGTAGCCGCGCGGCGTGCGGAAGATGCCTATGACCTGCATCTCTCCGAGGAGCAACGCGGTCGTTGGCTTGGGCGCGGGCTGCTGCATGTTCATCGCCATCCGCTTCTCTTCTTTGTAACGCGCGATGCGGTCTTGAATCGAAGGCGGCGTGATGGGCGTCGGCACTCTCTTGACGGCCCGCTTGACGATGATGCGGTATTTGTTGAAGGGGTCGCGCCCGCCCGCGCTCACTTTCTGTGTCGCGTCTTGCTGGCTCGCCTTCGCGTCCTTCTGCTCTCCGGCATCTGGCTGCGGCTTCGCTTCGGACTTATGCGCTGGCGCAGAAGTATCCGCTTGCGGCGTTTGCGCCGTGACGCTCGTTAGTGTCCCGCACAGCGCGAGTCCCAGAGTGAGCGAGAGACAAATGATTCCTTGACGTAAGATTTGTGTGTCGTGCTTCATAGAATCTTCTCTGTAGCTGCCGCGTGCGAGAGAGAGTTGCGCGCGGCATGATGTTGGCTGATGACTATTTGGCAGGTGCGTTGGGGGTGGCGGGCGTGGTGGCGACGGGAGCAGCAGCGGGAGCGGCGGGCTTGGCTTGCTGAAGTTTCTCGGCGGAGACGTAGTAGGCCGTGAGATCGAATCTCGAATCAATCGTCTTGCCGTCCCTCTGCTTATCCAACTGCTTAATCTCGAAATTCGTAATCGAGACGATGCGCTGGTACTTCGCCATCTGGTCGAAGAAGGAGCGCAGGCCCGCGAACGAACTGGTGACGCCGACCTCTATCTTCTTCCCGCTGTAGAAGTCCTGCTGGACATCATCCTTCGGGAAGAAACGGCGGACGCTCAAATTGCTGCTGCGCGCGCGTTCCTGCACGCCCTGCAAGACGCTCGTCAACTCACGCTGCTCCGGCAGGAGCGCTTTCAGTTCCTCATACTCCTGCTGGCGCGCGTTGTAGGCCGCGCGAAAGTCGTTGAGACGTTGCGAGGCTATCTGCGCCTGTGCGTTTTGCGGTAACAGTGCGGCTATCTTCTCATTCAACTCGGCGGTCTCGGCGCGCGTGCCGCCCGTCACAAAGTAACGGAACCCGGTGTAGACAGCGCCCGCGATGACGAGGAAGAGCAACAGTCGAAGATACCAGGGCAATCCTAGAAAATTTCCTATTTTCATCTCAGCTTATTCCCTTCCCGCGTCGAAGAAAAGAAAGGAGCGCGGGCGCTAGTGTTGTTGGCCCAAAACCGTGCGGCAGGTCTTTGGCGTTTACTTTTTGGCGACCTGGTTGGCCGTGCCGGTCGTCTGATTGGCGGCGGGAGCGGCAGCTTTGTTCGCGTTGTTCGGCCCCGCATACGTACACTTGATGGTAAAGCTCACGACCTCCGGCTTCGGCGCGTCAACAGCACCGGCGGCGGGAGCGGCAGCGCCTCCTTCGGAACGGTCCTCGACTTTGGCGGCATCGCGCTGCGTCTCTATACTGAGATTGCTGAAGAGACCGTTGGAGAATTCCATGCTTTGACCGAAACGCGTGACCGCAGCCTCGTCTGGAGATTCGCCCTTGATGGTCAGTTCGCTATCCTTTTGCTCGACGCTGCTCAGGTACAATCCAGGCACGCTGTCAAAGCGTTGTTTGATTTCACGAAGCACGTTGCCGGGTCCCGTCTGCGAAGAGCGCAGTTTCTGAATCGCATCAATGCGCACCTGTATGTCCTTGGTCTTCTTTTCCAGATCGGCCTGTTCCCGGTTGACGGCCTGCATCTGTTGATTGATGCGTTCCTGCTTGTCCAGTTCCCTTTGCGCCTCGTCGTGTGCCGCGCGCACGCTGACGAAGTCGTAGCACATGCCGAGCGCCAGCAGTCCGAAGACCACGAGCGCCAGCAGCAAAGTCTGCATGCGCGGGTTAGCGACTCTTTCTTCGACCGCGACCGCGACGCCGGTCGGTTTATCCGTAACCGAATCGAGTAGATTAATTTTAATCATTACGCCTCCACTCCTCTCAAAGCCAACCCGACGGCAACGGCCATTTCGGGGACGACCTCGCGCATGTAATCAGGATCGAAACGGCGTGCGTCCACTTTAATCTGACGGAACGGATCGAAATACTCGACCGCAATCTCGAAACGTCTCGCCAGGTAATCGGAGAGTCCAGGCAGTTTCGAGCCACCGCCCGAAAGCAGAATCTTTTGCACGGCGGCCTCGCCGTCGTCTGCGGTCGCGCGGTAAAAATCAAAAGTCTTTTGAATCTCAAGGGCGAGAATGTCCGAAACCGTTTCGAGGATGGGCGCTGTCGCGCGGTCTTCCGTGCCCTCCGGCGGTGGCATCCCGCGCTTGACGGCCTCCGCCTGCTCGAAGGTGAGACCCAGTTCCTTCTGCAACAACCCCGTGTACTGGTTGCCGCCGACGGAGACATCGCGCGTGAAGACAGAGAGCGTGCCGTTGAGCACGTTGATGTTCATGGTGGACGCGCCGATGTTGAGCAGCGCGACGACCTGGCCCGCCTGCGGGTTGTAGTTCACTTCATAACAGTTTTGCAGCGCGAAGGCATCAACGTCTATCACCGCCGGTTGCATGCTCGCAAGCTGAAGAGCCTGTTTGAGGTTGGCGACCTTGTCGCGCTTGCAGGCGGCCATCAGGACGTGCAAGGCGTCTGGCGTCTGGCCCGTAATCTGGTAATCGAGGCTCACGTCGCTGATGTCGAAGGGGATGTGCTCTTCGGCGTGCCAGCTAAAGGACTCCTGCAATTCGTCCTCGCTCATCTGCGGGACGACGATGTTTTTGACGATCACGGAATGGCCGCTGACGCTGGCCGCGATGCGCGTCGTCTTGATGCTGTGCTCGCGGAAGATATTGTTGATGACGTTCGAGACATCGTTGAGTTCCATAATCTGGCCGTCAACAATCGTGTCCGGCTGTAGATTCTCATAGCCGAGATTGAGCAGTTCGAGGCTGCCCGGCTTGCCCTGCAATTCGACCGCTTTGACGGAACTGGAGCCGATGTCTAGACCGACCAGCCCCTTTTTCGCAAGACCTCGTTTCAACATGATTTAGTGTTTCCTCGCGACCTTTCCGCAACGGGAGAAGATGTAGAAGGTCGCCTGCGATGTTGTTGACGGAGACGGAGACGAGCCTTGCGCGCCCTGTGGTGCGTGGCGCGCGAAAGCTTTGTGGTCCGGGAAGTATGATGTGCGGGTTTCAAAATGTAGTTGAGCGGCAACGCGCTCGCTTGTCTTTTGAGTCTGGCGCTACAGGAGCGTTTGGCGCTGCTCTTGTGGAGGAGGTGGCTGACTTGTTCGCAACCCTTTGAGAGATGACGAACCGTTGGTTGAAGTCTCAACCAGAGAGAATGGATAAGGCTCGGAAGGAGTGCAAACGTCACTGAGCAGGTAACTGCCTGCGGCGTTGGCGTCTGACGCGTCAAGCTTCGGCAACCCGGCCAAGTCAAATCACACGCACTCTCCCAAGCGACGCAAAAATTCTGACTCCCGTTGGCTTTGCGACCCCCGCTCGCGCGAGGTGTGCCTTGATCCGTTCGACTTTCAAAGAAGGTGGCTCACAGAGGTGTCCACCGTTAATGCAAAGCTTACACAAACGGCTTAACGTTGTCAATCTCTATTTTTCTATGTTTAACTTATTGAAGGATAGAGGTATAACCAAGCCTCTCCGCCCGTCACAGCGAGGTCGCGCCTGATTTTCTGGAACTCCTGGCGGATTGCTTCCAGATTTTATGAGGTGAAAACCTCGTAGATTTCCAGCGTCGGGCGGCTCTCCGCCAGCCCCGGAGACTGCTTGCGATGGGCCGCCGTAAAGACTTCAGACTCCGTCCAGCGCTGGAAGGCATCGCGCGATTGCCAGCGCGTGAGGACCACATAAGTCCGCCCTTCAGATGGACGCAGGACCTGCATATCTATAAATCCGGGCATCTGGTCCACGGCCCGGTCACGGTTCATAAAGGTCTCTTCAAAATCCTTCTCGCGTCCTTCGGAGACGGGAATCCGGTTC
This sequence comes from Pyrinomonadaceae bacterium, assembly GCA_036009045.1. GTDB lineage: Bacteria > Acidobacteriota > Blastocatellia > Pyrinomonadales > Pyrinomonadaceae > DASYML01. The sequence continues at coordinate 8,138 of DASYML010000100.1, read as the reverse complement.
ATCACGATAATCATATTTTCTCTCCGCTCAATAAGGTCCAGTCAAAATATCACGAAAGGCACGAAGGGAGAAATTCATATTGAGCTTAGGGAGATTGTCAGTACCGCCTGTGGTAACTGGCAGGTGGTGGGATTGCGGAATGCGGATTTCAGATTGCGGATTAAAGAACGCATCTGCCTGCTCATCCGCAATCCGCAATCCGCAATCGCCAATCAGCAATCGGCACTCCCGCCCGGCTTCAGCAGGCGGTACTGACCTGCTGCTTCTACTCTTTCACTCTCCTCCCTTGCCCTGTGTTAGGATTTAGGAACATGAAATATCTTCGTCAACTTCTCTTGCCGATTATCGCGCTACTGGTCCTCGCGGGACTCTGGCTATACTGGTGGCGTCCGCAGAAAGTGGACATGACGGCCTATGTGCCAGCCGATTCAATCGTCTATCTGGAAGCGGACAGCCTGCCGTTGATTGCCAACGGGATAGTCAAGACGGATGCCTGGAAGACCCTGGCTCCCCTGGCGGGAATCACGGAGAGCGCGGGAGAGGTCGGATGGTTGAGCAGTTTCGCGGCGCGGACGGGCATCGGCCCTGCGGATGTAGTCGTGCTCTCACGAGCGCAGGTCGCCGTCGCGGTGCTCGGACTGGAAACCGGCGATGCGGGTGAGGCTCTGAAAATCAGACCGCGCATCGCGCTCGTCGCCGAAACGCAGACGGGCGAAGGGCGCACGCGCGCGGCGGTGGAAAAACTGGTCGGCGATTTTGCGCGCAGAGCTTACGGCAATCCTTCTGTCAAGAATGAGGAGAAGGACGGCCTCAAGTTCATCACCTGGACCGCGCCCGAAGGCGTGCGGAGCATTGTCGCGGTGGTGGAATCGAGCGTCGCCGTGATTGGTAATGATGAGGACGCGGTGCGCGCCTGCCTCGCCGTGCGGCACAACCAGCGGCCATCGCTGTCGGGCAGTCAGCAGTTGGCAGAGATGCGCGGGCGTGTGAGCAGCGGCGATGCTGTTGCCTTCGGCTATGTCTCACCGGCGGGGGCGAGTTATCTGCTTGAGTTCGCCGCGAAGGCTTATGCCGGTCAGCTTTCCTCAAACACGCAGGCGCAGAGCATGGCCGCCACCATCCTGCCGTCGCTGGCAAACAAGATTCTCGGCGGAGTCGGATGGAGCACGCGTTTCGTCGGCGGCGCAGTCGAGGACAGATACTTTCTCGCGCTCCAAAATGGGATTGATGCGAGCCTGCGCGGACCGCTCTCTTCATCCGCGAACGCGACGGTCAAGGAGAGCGAATTGCTCCCGGCTGACACCTATTCGTTCTCACGCTATAACTACAGAGACCCCGCTGCGGCATGGCGCGGCTTGAACGCCACGCTCTCATCCCAGGTCGGCGCGCTGGAAGCGGTCTTCATCAACGGCGTTCTCAACCAGGCGCTCAAGCCTTATGGCATCGAAGAGCCGCAGACTTTTCTGCGCGCTATTGGTCCAGAAATCGTCACGGCGCGGCTGGATGATTCCGGCAGCAGCACAGTCACCATCGTCGAAGTGCGCGATGAAAAAGCGTTGCGAGATTTCGTGGCCCAACGTCTCGGCGCGAACGCTAAAACGGAGCGCATCGGAGAGACGTTGATGCAGGTCTCGCGCGACGAAGAACGCGGCGCGGCCAGCTTCATAGAGGGACATCTCTTGATGGGTTCCGCGACCAACGTTCAGCGCTGCCTCGCGGCGCGCGCACAGAATCAAACACTGGCAAACGCGGATGATTTTCAAAGGGCCGCGCGCATGACGACGGCGACTGACGACCCGGCCAGCGTCGTCACCTACACGGGAGACGAGACGCCCGCGCGCGCCTTCGTCAACGTCATCGCCTCCCAGCGGAATATGCGCGGACGCTCCAACAATAATCCGGCCATCAATCAAGCGCTGGGCCAATTGACCTACGCCGTCAGCGAGACCAGACTGGTCCAGGGTGGCTTTGAAAAAAGAACGCGCTCATCCTTCGGCCAGGTCGGCACACTCGCCACACAATTCGCGCCGGAACGATGAAGAGCAGGGGTTAGAGGTTGGGGGATGGGGTTTAGAGGTTAGAGGTTAGGTGCAGCGTTTTTACTCTTCCCAACCCCTGACCCCTAACCCCCATCCCCCAACCTCTAACCCCTTCCCTTTCAGCTTTCCAGTTTCGGATAATCGAACGGATGGTCTGCGAGGACGGCGCGGAGGCTGACGTGTTCGTGTAGAGTCTCAAGGTAGGTATCAAAGCGGTGCAGGACGGGCGCGAGTTCGACAGCGCCGCGCGCGGCGGTCACCTCTTCCATAAATCGCTCGCAAGACTCCCAATCCTTGTACATCAAATAGCGCAGGCTGCCTTCGCGGAAATCCGCGAGGCGTTCGAGAATACGCGCGAGAGGATATTGATCGCGCCCGGCCTTCGCCTGTCGCACGAGTTGGAGCAGCATCCACAGGTCATTGCGGAGCGTCAGCGATTGTTCGAGTTTGGTGTGAAAAGATTTGAAGAGTTGCGCGCCGTCCAGCGACCCGTCGAACAGTTGCGCGAGGGCGACTGTGGACTGTTGAAAGCAATCCCTCAGGAGACCATGCGCATTCTCAATCTTAACGTAGATGGGCGGAGCCTGGTGCAACGCCGTGAGGCCCATTAATTCGTGCGCGAAAACTTTGCGTAGCTCCATCGCGATGGCGTAGTTGGTCCCGTCCAGCGCGTCGAAGATTGTATGGTCCATGCCCTCTATGCGTAGAGCGCGCGTTTCTATGAAATCGTGCAGGGCTTGCGCGTCCTCATGAACGAGGGTGAAGAGCGGGAGCGTCTGTTTGAGCGGATGATCGCGTCGTAGAAAATCTTCTATCAAGCGCAGGTGTTCGAGCAGGCGCGCCAGGTCGCTGAAGATAATCAAGATGTCCGCGCTGAGAGAGGCGGGCGTCATCGCCGTGCGCGTCAGTTCGAGCAGAGGAGTCTGGAGGTTGGCAGCGGCGCTTTGATAAGCGGACTGCATCAATTCCCGCGCCGCCTCAGAGCGGTCAAGTTCGCGCGTCACGAGACCGCCGAAACTGGTCCAGGTATGAAAGCTGATGGCGGGCGCTTCGAGCAACGCTCCGCAGAGCGTGCAGATCTCGCCGAGCGCTTCCGCCAGTTCGACGAGCGAGTGATCGGCAGATTCAGAGCCTGTGCGCGCCAACGTATCCGCCTGCGAGAACATGTCTAAATTGGCGGCTTCCTCCGCGTTCTCAAAAAGCTCCGCGCCGCCCTTTGGCGACATCATGAGGCGCAGGGTAAGCTGTGAACTGCGCAGCAAAGCCTGGCGCGTCATACGCATCTCATTGGTCCAGTCGCGCTCAGGAATTTTCGCGCGTTCCGCTTCGGTGAAGGGGTGATTGCGGACCTCGAAGAAGCTGCGCAGAGAGCGCAGCCAGACGCCAAGCTCGTATGCCAGTTCGCCGCCCGCGACCGCGCCGGATTCATTCTCCGGGGCCACATGTGCCGCTGAATCGTTCGCTCTCTCGCGTGCCGGTTGATCTGCGGTCGGGGATTTTGAGTCCAAGTTAAAGTTGCCTCGTGTGTTTGTCCGGTGCATGCACAGGATTCGCGTCGTGCGCTGATGATTGTAAACGTGAAACGCTTCGCGGTGCAAAACAAATGCGTCCGGTCGTCCCGAAGGCCGAACCGATAACTCATCGCGGGGCACATCAATACTGGTCCAGATTAATATGAACGCTTTGACATCAGAGTTGCTCGTCGCCACACGCAACGCGGGCAAACTGCGCGAAGTCTGCTCTCTCCTCTCAGACCTCTCTCTTCAACTACTGAGCCTGTCGGAGTTTCCCGCAACGACGGAAGTTGAGGAGACGGGCGAGACCTTCGCAGAGAACGCGGCCCTCAAAGCCAAGGTCTATGCGACGCAAACGGGCCGCTTGACGCTGGCAGACGATTCGGGGCTGGAGGTGGACGCGCTTGGCGGAGCGCCCGGCGTTTTTTCGGCTCGCTACGCGGGCGCAGGCGCGTCAGATGCTGAACGCAATGCGAGTCTGCTGGCAGAACTCTCGCGCACGGCGGACACTTTGCGGCGCGCTCGCTTCGTCTGCTGCATCGCGATTGCCGATGCCGAAGCCAACATCGTCAACATCTCGACTGGCATCTGCGAAGGACACATCGCAGGCGCACCTCGCGGCGCAAACGGCTTCGGCTACGACCCGCTCTTTATCCCGGACGGCCACGCGCAGACCTTCGGCGAATTGTCAGACGAGATAAAGCAACAACTCAGCCACCGAGCACGCGCACTGGCAAACGCACGCGCCTTCCTTCAAGAATACTTTCGGCGCTCAGCTTGACCCGGCTCGGAAGCGACCGCTAGAATGACAAGGTCAAGTTCGTTTGGTGAAAATTACTGTAGAACAATCTTGACGGGGCGTAGCACAGCCTGGTAGTGCGCTCGGTTTGGGACCGAGAGGTCGGAGGTTCAAATCCTCTCGCCCCGATAATTTTGAGTAGGGTAGGGCCGCTTTCATAAAGCGGCCTTTCCATTTCGCATCAATTAATCGTATGGACCCTGGCGATAAAGAACTGTATCTGGTGCTGGCGGTGATGGGGGCGTTGCTCATCTTCGCCTTCGTCGCGGTGGGCATCTTCATACGCGTCTGGAAGAAAGAACGAAGAATGAAGAAGCCTTGAGACACTTGCCTGGATCACTTAACCTCTGGATTAGCACGCTCCTTCCCCTCCTTCTTCTTGCGATAAATGGTCCAACGAATTTTCAGGTCGGGGCCGTACTCCAGGACCTGAACTTTGGCATAGTCAGTAAAGTCGTCGCCCTCCATCTCAACGGCAAAGACGCTACCTTTCAAAAGCTGATTGCTCTTATCGTCGTTACCACTGAGCGGGGTCATGCTGTAGTTCAAGCCCTGCAACTCCGTGAGCGAAAGCTTCTCGAAATCATCAGGCGAGCGCGCGCCGATGGTGGCAAGACGCGTATTGTTGAGAGGCACGAGGCTCCGAGTAGTCTGATCATCCTGCTTCCACCAAACATCAGCACGCGGGTCGCTAGCCGGATTGCCATAGAGACTGATGACCGTAGTGCCGCTCTCAAGATCGAACACGGTAGTGCCCTTGATGAAAGCCTCTCTGGATGAAGCTGCATAGACGGGCGTCGAGAAAACTTCCCAGACTCGCGCGGTCTGGTCTGCGCTGGCGGTGAGAACATACTTGCCGCTCTTATCAAACACGGCGCTCAAGACCCCGTCCGAGTGGCCGCGCAGTGGAGCGATGACTTTTCCGGCCCTCCAATCCCAGACCAGCGCGGTCTTGTCCGCGCTGGCTGTCACGATATATTTGCCGTCGGGGCTGAACGCCGCGCTGCTCAGAGGACCTTGATGCCCCTTCGTCTCACATCGCGTCTCGGCAGTCGCTGTTTTAGTTGACGACGCCGCAGGATTCGGAGCAGATTCATCTCCGCCAAGTATGACTAAACGTTTGCCCGATCTCACGTCCCACACTTCCGCCGTCTCTCTGTTGACCAATACTACATAGTTCTCGTCAGGACTTGACGCGATACTTGTTAGCGGCCCCCCGTGAGCGAGATTGGTTAATTCAGCGCCGGTCTTTACGTCCAACACGTCCAGGGTATAAGCGCGGTTATCCCTGAACAGGTATGTGCCTTGAGGGCTTAAGGTGGCGTTAAGGAGCGGCAGGAATGTTCTGAGCAGATCGACGGATTTGCCTCCGCTCGCCTTCCACACTTGCGCCGTCCCACTATCACTGATCGTAATGATGTTTTCGCCGTTATGACTATAAACTGCGCTCTTAAAATTCGAGATGTCATCGCGCAGCAGGAGGACGGACTTCGGATTACCCTTGACATGATAAACCGCCGCCAAAGACTTGTTCCCGGCGGTGATGACGATGGACTGGCTGTCAGGACTGAAGGCGACGCTACGCACTCCCAGAATACCGTCAGCGACAGTATCAAATCCGCTGATTAACTTGCCCGTGTCTGCGTCCCAGGTTTTCACTCCGTTGAAGCCCGACGCATCATCATTACACGCGGTCGCAATATACTTGCTATCCGGGCTGACAGCGACAGACATCGCTTCGCATGGATCACGGATAAGAGCCTTCTCTGCTCCCGTCACGGGATTCCACACACGCGCCGTGCCGTCGCTGCTGGAGGTGACCACGACTTTACCATCAGGACTGTAGACCGCACTGCTGACTTGCTCCTCATGCCCGCGCATGACGGCCTTGAAGTAGGGCACGGAACTGTCCAGCTTATGGACTAAGGCCAAATTCTTGAGCGCCTCTCCGCGCTGCTTCTCCGCTTCAACGCGCAGGGCCACCGCTGCTTTGCGTTGCATCTCAAGCGCCGTGTTGGTGGCCTTCAGATCGTTAAGCGCAACAGCCAGACGATTGAGCGCGCCTTCTACTTCATCTTTGCGTTTCACAGCTAATGCGGTCTGTTCCTTAGCGCGTTTGGCTTCCGTCTCGGCACGGTGGGCCAGTTCTCCATTCTTGACGGCCAACGCTTTATTATCTTTTGCGGTCTGCTCTGCTATGAGCTTCTGCGCTTTCTCACTCTCTCGTGCATGCTCAGCAGCGACGAGGGCATTTTGAACTTTCCTCTCACTCTCAGCAGCGAGCAGGGCGTTATGATTGGCCTTCAATTCCTGCGCCATCGCCTCCAGGCTCTTGGCCTGCGCGAGACGACTCTGTTGATCTGCCTCGCGGCGCTGGTAGAAAGCAAAGGCGGTCAGTCCTGTCATGAACAACAGGAGGGCTGCCATGATGCCTATCCCGGCCCACAATCGTCGCCTGTCGTGTCGTGCTTGATAACGACGACGCCAGTCAATAATCGCCTGTGCGAGGACATCGTGGAAGACTTCGTAGCGCGGGTTGTCCGGCTGATTGGCGGGCGGCGCGACGACGCGCAGGATACGCTTGTCTCCTTTCGCCAACTTCTCCATCATGTCACGGAGTAGCACCTCTTTCGTCTTTGAGAGATTGACATAGCCGGAGAGGTCCGGGACGGTCTGCGCGATCTTCGTTCCCGAAGGCGTGACGAGATAGTTAAAGACGCTCGCGCCCATCGCACGCTCGCTGCCGGAGAGAGCGCCCATCGCGGAATCCAGATGTGTTTGCACGATGCGTCTCGCGCCGCCGAGAGCGTTCAGCGTCGAGAGCCTTAAGACATGCGAACCCGCGCTCATCTCTGCGTCCCAGAGACGCTTGAGCACGAGTTGGAGATACGGAGTTTCAATCTCCCACTTCAAAGCGTTCTCGTCGCCCATCTCGCCGACGACGCCCTGCCCCGCCGCGCCTATGTACTTTTCTCCCGCACGGACCTGAGACAAAACCGCTTCGACCAATCCCTCTTCGATGTCCATAGGACTCTGACCCGGCGGCTGAAGCTCGTTGTATTTCCCGATGGGCTTTTCGATAGCATCCTGCGCCGCCTTGCGGTCCAGATTTCCGATACGCAGGTAGTTGTCGAAGAGGTTGGGGATGCGTCCTTTGAAGAAGTCCAGCTTGGCGTGCGCGTCGTCGCGGTAGGAAACGATGAAGTTGACGGAGAGGCCGTTGGTATTAACTGCGCGCGCAAACTCCGAAGCGAATGTGCCGTCGCCCTCCTCATCTGGATGATAGAGAAAATACTCCTCGAACTGGTCCAGAATAATCAAGAGGTCGCCGCTCACACGCTCGGACCACGCCTGTAAGCTCTCGACAAAAGGCAGGCCCGCCGGGACCGGCGCGATGGTCTCTCCCTGCAAAGTCTCGCGGACGCTCTTCTCGACGGACGCGAGGATGCCGCTCAAGGGGTCGTCGCGCCAGGTGTTGAAGACCATCACGACGAATTTGGGTTTGCCGCGCCGGAGCATATTTTGTTGGGCCAACTGGTGCAGGCGATGCGCCACGCCCGCACGCAGGACGGAGCTTTTACCGACGCCGCTCGGACCATAGAGCAGCGTCAGCCGCGAGGCCAACAGGTTGCCTGTGATGACCTCCTGCTCCGTCTGGCGACCGAAGAAGAAGCGCGCGTCCTCTTCGTGAAACGGAATCAGTCCGACGTATGGCTGCAATGGAGAAGATTCTTTCTCGCTCATATTCCACCTGACGCGTCAGGGCGTTCTTCGAGCCGTCCGTTG
>DASYML010000099.1:0-7772 GCA_036009045.1 Pyrinomonadaceae bacterium | reverse complement strand
TCAGGGCGGTGAGCGGATTACCGTTCGGGTTAACGGAGAGGGCTATCTCGGCGGCGCATCAGATCAAGTTTGTGCCCGCACAGAAGGATGGGCGAGCGGTCTCGCAGTACATCCAGATTGAGTACAACTTCAACTTGTACTGAAGATGAGTGAGAGCAGGAACAAGCAGAGAAGTTCTTGAGGACAGGAAGAAGATGAAAGGCGAGAGCGGTATCGGAGAATCATCCGGTGCCGCTTTTGCTTTATATGGCGCGCTCTTGAAAATAAATTTTGAGAGGCAAGCTATCGCGGGGTCTATTCTGAGCATCAACGGGTTATCAGTTGTAAGCCTGCGGCCCTGACTCGTTCTAACATCTGAGTGATGCGGAGGACGGGGCGCGGGGCCAGGGAGTCTCAAAAGAGCCAGTCCGGCTAAACCCATCAACCTACGGCGCGTCCGCTGTTGGTCGCGCACGCGCTCGAAGTGTGTCTTTAAAGGAGAAAGTCATGCACCGAAAATCCTTTTTTAAATTTGCGTTCCTTATGGGAATCTCGCTTGCCAGTTTAGCGTTCTTCGTTTCCTGGAAAAATTCTTCCGTCGCGTTTGCCGAAACGGGCAAAGCGACGCAGGGGGCTTTACAGGCGTTGGACGCGAGCGGCAAGCCTGCTGGAATATGTCCACTCAAACACACGGATGTCAAAGCGGAGATCAGCGGCTTTCTCTCCCGCGTGGTCGTCACGCAGGAGTTCGAGAATCCGTTCAAGGATAAGATCGAAGCTGTCTACACCTTTCCATTGCCGCAGGCGGCGGCCGTGGATGATATGACGATGCGCGTCGGTGATCGCACAGTGCGCGGTCGCATCCTGCGGCGCGAAGAGGCGCAGGCCGTCTACGAAGCCGCACGCGAGGCCGGACAGGTCGCCAGTTTACTGGACCAGGAACGCCCTAACATCTTTACTCAATCGGTGGCGAATATCATGCCCGGTGAGAAAGTGACGGTCCAGATTAGTTATGTCGAAAGATTGAAGTATGAAGAAGGGTCTTACGAGTTCGTCTTTCCGATGGTCGTTGGCCCACGTTATGTGCCGGGCACGCCGACGGGCAAACAGGGCGGCGGAAGGCTCCCGGATACGGACCGTGTGCCGGACGCTTCGCGCATCACTCCGCAGGTCGCGCCGGAAGGCATGCGCGCGGGCCACGACATCTCCGTAGATGTCACTTTGGATGCCGGAGTGCCGCTTGACGGGCTGGCTTCCAAAACGCATGAGGTGGACATAGAGAGGCCCGGCGTGAGCAGCGCGCACGTTAGTTTGAAAGACCGTGCCGTGATTCCGAACAAGGATTTTATACTCAGGTACGACGTGGCGGGCCGTCGCATAGAGGACGCGCTGCTCACCAATCGTACGGACAAGGGCGGATTCTTCACGCTCATCTTACAGCCGCCGGACCGCGTCCTGGCGGAGGACGTGAACCCGAAAGAGATAGTCTTTGTGTTGGACACTTCGGGTTCGATGGAGGGCTTTCCGATAGAGAAGGCCAAGGAGGCGATGAAACTGGCGCTCGGTGGCCTGTACCCGCAGGACACGTTCAATCTCATCACCTTCGCGGGCGACGAGCACATACTCTTTGAGCATCCGGTTCCCGCGACGAAAGAGAATTTACAAAAGGCCCAGGAATTTCTGCGCTCACGTCAGGGCAGCGGCGGGACTGAGATGATGAAGGCCATCAAGGCCGCGCTCGATCCCTCGGACGCGCAGGACCATTTACGCATCGTCTGCTTTATGACAGATGGCTATGTCGGCAACGAGATGGAAATCGTCGGAGAAATCCAGAAGCATCCGAACGCGCGCGTCTTCTCGTTCGGCATAGGCGGTTCCGTCAACAGATTTTTGTTGGACAAGATGGCAGAGTCAGGGCGCGGCGAAGTGGAGTACGTGACGTTGACGGATGACGGCTCTGCGGCGGCGCGTCGTTTTCACGAGCGCATACGCAATCCCTTGTTCACGGACATCACGGTTGACTGGAATGGCCTGCCCGTCGCGGACGTGTACCCGAAGCGCATCCCTGATCTTTTCAGCGCCAAGCCCGTTATCCTGACGGGTCGTTATACGGGCAGCGGGCACGGCATCATTCGCTTGAAGGGCAAGCTGGCGGGTCATGACTTTGTGCGCGAGGTGCGGGTTGACCTGCCGGATTCCGAGGCGCGTCACGACGTGCTGGCGACGCTCTGGGCGCGGACGCGGATTGACGATTTAATGGGCCAGGATTACGACGGGCTGCAACACGGCAACCCGCGCGCGGACTTGAAAGAGACGATCACGCAACTCGGCCTCGAATACAGGCTCATGACGCAGTTCACTTCCTTCGTCGCCGTCGAAGAGATGATTGTCACGGACGGAGGCCAACCGAGGCGCATAGATGTGCCCGTCGAATTGCCTGAAGGCGTCAGTCGCAGCGCACTTCAATTTAATAGCGAGAGCGGCTCGGAAAATATGTTCACGATTGATGGTCAAGAAGTCACAAGGGTCCGCACGGGGACGTTGAACAACCCTGCTGCGCCCGGTCAGCAGCCTTCTCCCGGTACGGTTCAGATGACGGCAACTCGTGACGCTACGGCAGCGACCGTCACCGTCACGGCAGCCGACGAGTCGGCGATAGATACAACCACCTCGTCCGTATCAACTACCGTCTACGACGCCAATAAGACGCGGTCCGTTGGCGGCGGCAGTAAACCGAAGACTGAGAACAGGATGATGAGACGAGGTCGCGGCGGCAATACGGGAGGAGGTCGCGGCGGCGTGGCATCTATGGGCAAATTGCCTGCCGCTAATACTGTGGACCAGCCGGAGGCGTTGCGCGTTTCGCCGGAAGAGCAGAGGCAGCAACAACTTCATGCGAAGCTTCATCCGGCAGTCCTGGCGCTGGTCCAGCGATTGAATAAGAAGGAGGCTCAGCCCGGCGCGGATGAAGCGAAGTTTGTCCATGAAGGCAAGGCCGAATTACAAATCTGGCTAACGGATAAGTCGCCGGAAGTGCTCGAACAACTCAAGCAACTGGGCTTTGAAATCGTGCTCGACCCGAAGACGGCGAAGGTCATCATCGGTCGTCTGCCGGTTGATAAACTGGAAGCGTTGGCGGGCATCAAGGCTGTCAGATACGTCTCGCCACAAGTGACCGGAACTTAACGCGGAGGCGCGTGAACTCGCAAACGGGAGGGCGGGGGTTTGCTCCTCGCCCTCTCCGGCGCAGGTGATGAGAGATGAGGTCTCTCTTTCTTTCCCGGCGCGTCTCACCCGTCAATAAAAATGATCAAGGGTGAAGCGTGCTTTCTTAAAAACTTTCTCTGCTTGCGGAGGCAAGAGTTATGTCAAGATTCAACAATCCATTGGACCACATCAGCGTCGCCGCACCTTGTCCGGCAGATTGGGACGGGATGATCGGCAGCGACCGTGTGCGTTATTGCGGCCAGTGCAAATTGAACGTCTACAATCTCTCGGAGATGTCCAGAAGGGAAGCCGAAGCGCTCATAGAGAGAACGGAGGGACGCCTCTGCGTGCGCTTTTACAGGCGCGCGGACGGCACGATTATCAATCGCAATTGTCCCGTCGGACTCAGCGCTCTCAAGCGCCGTCTCAAGCGCATCCGCACGGCTGTCATGTCTGCCTTGCTCGGTTTCTTCGCCGGGCTGGGTTTTAACGCGGTCTTCAACGGACAGGATGGACCAACGCCCTACGGGATGGGGCATGTCACTACCGGCACGATGGTAACTCAAGGACCGCAGCGCGTCCCGGTTAAGGTTGTTGGTACGCCTCCAGTCTATGAAAGAGGAATGACGATAGGCAAGATGGCAGTCAAGGATTCCGACCAGGTTCCCGGATTGAAGCAACGCACAGGCAAAGGCTTTCGTCGCTAATCGCAAGGCTGACAAAGCAGCGTTTATGCCATCTCGGAAATATTAGCCACAGAGGCCACAGAGCGCACAGAGGAAGAATGAGATTGATAAGAGGGCATCTGAAATTCAGAGCAAAGCCTTCAACCTTATCCCCGTAGGGGATACATGTGAGAGCCGGGGCGCTGCCCCCGGTTCCTGGTCCAAGATAGCAGCTGACCCTGAAAGGGTCGCACATGCAAGGTTGAGGTGCGACCCTTTCAGGATCGAGTTGTGTGGTGGTGCGAGCAGACCGGGGGCGCTGCCCCCGGCTCTCATATTCGGCCCTTTCAGGGCATAGATGGCTTCTAAGAAGCAAGCTTGCTTTGCTCATTCCCTTTTCTGTGCGCTCTGTGGCCTCTGTGGCTCTTACTTTTTCGGGACTACTTTTTGCTCATGGTCAGGTCCATCTGGGTGTCCTTGCCCGCGTTTATCGAAAATACTTTGTCAACGAAGTTGTAGCCCTCACCGCGTACGGTCAAACGGTACTTGCCCGGCGGCAAAAGGTACTGGCCTCCTGAGGGGAGCGCGGTTTTAGAACTAATGCCGGAAGAGATATTCGTGACTAAGATACTGAATTTGACATTCGTAATCTCATCTCCTTCATTGTCTTTAAAGTTGAAGATGAGATTGCCGGGACTGACAACCTCGCGTGCGAACCAGATTTCAAAAGTTCTCGGACGAGCCTTGCCGGTACCGAGCGGCTCTTTGGTCCACCCTGGACCGTCAGCCTGTTTGAGTAAGTCCAGAATCGCATCGGGAGATAAATCACCGTTTTCCGTTGGGCTGCTGTGCCTGAGTTTGTTAATCGCGGGTGCGCCGCCGCCGACTTGCTCGTAGGGAGCGACAATGTAGCCTTTCTCTTCCAACGCTTCTCTAATCTTATCGGCGCGTTTCCGCTGTTCATCGTTGGCAAGCTTGATATAAAAGCGCGCGGGCCCGGTCGTCTCCAATGTCTGGGCCAGCCCGGTTTTGCTATCCGCCGCGCCTTTGAACGCTTGTCCCAGCGCGTCATTAGATTTCACTGACTGTTGGATAATCTCCGACGCCTTATCCGAGACCGTCTCGTCCGTGTCACGGACGGCGATTGAAAGAATGGCTAAGGCGATATGCGGATTTATCTTTTCCTCGTTCACCAGGGAATCCAGATTTTCCAACGCCTCTAATTTATCCGCCGGGGCGCGGCTCGTCACTTTAGTCAACTTGTCCGCGACGATGGCCGCACTTTCCATATCGCTCCTGGCAGTTGCAGCCTCTTTATCGGCTTGTAGTTTAGCTTCTATTGCCTGTTGCGCGCTGAGCCTTGCGGCTCGCCGTTGCCGGGCATACAGAAGGCCGCCGATGGAGAGCAGCATCAACAACGAGAGGACCGCGAGCGAACCTATGAGGATACTGCGTTTCTGCTGCCGCGCCAGTTTTAGCTCTGCGGCGAGCTTATCCTGTTCGGCCTTCTTCTCGGCTTCGAGGCGGGCTTGCTCGGCCTTCTTCGCGGCCTCTTCTTCAAGCTGTCGGCGTTCAATCAGAGCGCGCCGCGCGGCCTCCTGCTCTTTAATCCAGGGGATGAGAAACTCGCTGACGATTTCGTAAAAGTAGACGTTGCGGCGAACTTCGAGCGTCACCAGTTTGCTGTTAGTCAATGCCTCAAGCGCACGCTCAATCCGCTCCTCTGAGAAGTTGGCCCGTTCATTCTTGAGCAGGTCGTCCTGCGAGACGATGTTGCGTGTGCCGGATGATGTAATCATGTGACCGAGCAGGGCGACCGCCGGATCGCGCAGGTCTTCCGAAAATTCCTGCACCGACGCGGAGAGATATTGCTCAAGCAGACCCTGCACACCCTTTTGCTGAAAGAGCGCGTCCGGGTCGGACGACTCCCAGAGTTTGCGACAGACGATCTGCAATTCGGAGAGATTGGCGCGACCGCCCTCGCTGCGTTTGCTCAACTCTGCGGAGACCCTTTGGGCTAACTCTTCGGATAACTCCGAGCCGCCTTCCGCTTGAACCTTAACGAACTTTTCGCGCAACTCTTTTTTTTCAAACGGCGCGCGGATGATGTGCTTGAGTTCTTCGACGCGTGGCGAACGCAGGCGCAAGTATTGATCCAGCAGGTTGGGACAGTGCTCGAAAAGTACGTTGAGCTTTGCCAGGTAATCTTCGCGGAAGACTAAAAGGATTTTAACGGGCAGAGTCTGGTCACGTATCAACCCGACGAGCGCGCGTTGTATCTTTTCCTGTGCCTGTGCCGCCTCCTGCGCCTCTCTGGTCTCTCCGGCGCGCATGGCTTCTTCAAAGAGCGTGATGAACTCTTCAAACTGATCGAAGATGAGAATCGGACGCTTGACTTCGAGAGGCACGCTCGCGGCTCTCTCCGTCCCGGCGGACTTTGGCAAAGATTGAAGCCGGTCCAGAAATTCTTCGACGGAGATTTCAAAGCTGGGCGTCGTCTCATCTCTGGCGAGAATCGAATCGAGATAAGGAGGCTGGCCGTTAACTGCGGTTGAGATGCGTTCTACCTTGATTTCTCTGCCGAGGCGTGGCTGCGCGCGCAGGCGGTCAGGGATATAGTCTTCTTCGAGAAGTCTCGGAATCAGACCGGCGTTGACGAGCGAAGATTTTCCGGTTCCCGAATCGCCGTACAGCAGGACGCCGCGATGAATGGTGATGCTGCTGACGAGGTTCCAGATTTCACTCTCGCGCGCGGTGAAGATTAACTGGTCCACGAATCGCAAAGGCTCTATGCCTCTGAAGGGCGATTCGGGAATCGGAGGCGCGATGGTCGCGGTCGTCATGATTGGCCTCCCTGCTTTGGCGGGCACGAAGGCATCTCTACTTTTTTGACCTCCTTGTAAAGTCTAGGCACGAACTCCCAGAGATTCTCGACGATGAAGGTCACGTAACGGTGCTGGTTTTCATAGATGTCGCGGATTAAATCGTCCGGCTTGATGTCAACAGAATAGTTTGGAGGAATGCGCGCGGCGTCCAACTGCCAGCGGATAGTCTTGAAGAGCACGCGGAAGTTGTAGTCCGTCAGGCTGTAGCCGATGAAGAGCGTCGGCCACTTGGCGAGATAGGTGAGCACGTTTTTCCCGACCGGATGAAAGGGCTGCTTATCACCCATGCGGAGGACGAAGTGTATGTAGTCCTCATCCGTGATGACGATGGATTCGGGTTCGTCTATGTCGCCGTGAAGCTTGAGAATGTAAGGGCGCTGCGGGTTCGGCTTGTCCGCGCAATCTTTGGTGGCCTCTCTGTTGTCAGGGTTATAGATACAGAGGTCATACTCGTAACCATGCGTGCCCTGTTCATCTTCGTAAGAATGCCTGCTCAGGGCGTCTTCGTACAGGTGATCGTAATTGGTAGTGATGATGAGGGGAAACCCTAAATCCGCGAGCGCGCACAGGACGGGCGAGGGTTCTCTATCTTGATGCACGACGTTGACGATCTCTTCGACCAGTAGATAGCGAAACTTCTTCTTGGATTCATAATACTGGGCCACTCTTTGCAAGTTCCACGGGCCATTTCCCGCGAGCCCGCATTGAGTCGCCAGGTGCGCGGCCAACTCGCCGCCAATCGGCGGGCATTTCTCTTTCGGGTAGTTGTACTTTTCAACATTCGACGGGACATGCACCCCCGATCCCAGAAAGAGAATGCACTGGTGCCTGGCAACCCTGCTCGCGATGTACTGCAAGATGCTGTCGTCCTCTTGATTCTGCTGCGCGGGAATCACAGGAACCACAGTGTTGGTCTGGACATTGACGTTGGAAGCGGCTGAGGAGTCGTCTGAAAACATGGCGATGATTTCCTTCTGGACTCTTCAAAACAGGTCAAGCGAAGTTGACGCCGGATGGAGAGCGGGTGACGCTAGTG
>DASYML010000098.1:0-11537 GCA_036009045.1 Pyrinomonadaceae bacterium | reverse complement strand
GATGTGCGCGGCGATGAGTGCGCCCCTCCCTGCTCTTCAGCAGAGAGGGGCGCACTCATCGCCGCGCACATCGCGCCACTCGCTCTCTTGATTATTGGTCCTGGATTAAGCCGTGAACGAAGAGCCGCAACCGCAGCCGCCCGTCGCGTTCGGATTCGTGAAGGTGAAGCCGGAACCCATCACGCCGGTCACGTAATCAATCTTGACGCCGTTCAAGTACTGCGCGCTGAACATGTCAACGAAGAGACGCACGCCATGAGCATCGAGTATGAAATCGCCCTCGCGCGAAGCCTCTTCGATATTCAGGCTATACTGAAAACCCGAACAGCCGCCCGGCACGACGCGCACCCGCAAGCCAGCCGTCTCCGGCAAACCCTCTTCGCCCGCCATGAATTTCTTCACTTCCACAGCACCCGCTTCCGTCAACTCCATCGTCATCGGCGGAGCGCTGGTTGTCGTTTCTGTTGTTGTTGTCGTTGCAGACATTTTATTTCTCTCCTTAAAATTAATTATTCAATTTACAGTTTACAGTTTTGAGTTTTAAGATAAAAGCAGCTCGTCTTTTTCTGAAAACTCAAAACTAATCCCTTAACGAGCCTTGCCCAGGACGACGAGTTCGGGCTTCATCGCCTCTATGGAGACTTGCCTTGCCACTTCCTCGGCCACGCTCCGAAAACTTCTGGCCTGCGGCGAATCAGGCGTTCCGACCACGACGGGCACGCCCTTATCGCCGCCCTCGCGCACTTCCATGCCGAGCGGCACGCTGCCCAGAAACGGCACGCCGTATTCCTGGGCCAACTTTGGCCCGCCGCCCTCGCCGAAAATATTATAACGAGCGCCCGTGTCCGGCGCGATGAAGTAGCTCATATTTTCCACGACGCCGAGGACGGGCACGGCCACCGTCTCAAACATACGCAAGGCCCTGCGCACGTCAGCCAGCGCCACTTCCTGGGGCGTCGTGACCAGCACAGCGCCCTGCACGGGCACTAATTGGGCCAACGATAATTGCACGTCGCCCGTGCCCGGCGGCATGTCCACAATCAGGTAATCAAGCTCACCCCACTGCACGTCCGTCAAAAACTGCTTGACCAGCCCGTGCAAAATTGGACCACGCACGATCATGGGCTTGTCGCCCGGCTGCAAGATCGCCATAGACATCAGGCGCACGCCGTAAGCCTCGACCGGGACCAGCTTATTACCGTTCAACTCCGGGCGCGTACCGCCAACGCCGAGCATCATCGGCACGTTCGGCCCGTACACGTCCGCATCCATCAAGCCGACACGCGCGCCATCCAGCGCCAGCGAGACGGCGAGGTTGACCGCGACTGTTGATTTGCCAACGCCGCCCTTGCCCGAAGAGACCGCGATAATATTACGCACGCCCGGCATCGTCACTTTATCGCCGAGTCCGCGACCCTGCGGCACTTCCGCATCCATCGTCACGTTGACGGACAGGACGCCGGGCAATTGGCCCACTAATTCCCTCGCCGCGCCCTCCATCTGTTCCTTGACGGGACAGGCTGGCGTCGTCAACACGATGCGAAACGAAACGTTCCCGCCCTCAATCCGCAAATCTTTGATAAAGCCCAGACTCACGATGTCCTTATGCAAGTCCGGGTCTTCAATCCCCCGCAACGCATCCAGGACCAATTGTTCGGATATTTGTGTCATATAAATTCAGTGACGAGTGACGAGTGACGAGTAAGAACAAGCTTTTAACTCGTCACTCGTCACTGCCTTTTCGGCCTGAGCACGCGATAGGCGCAGTGCGAAGCGCCGCCGACGATGCGCGATTCGCGGAAGACTTGCGTGCCCAGTAGCTCTCTGTAAACTTCCAACTCTCGCTCGCAGACCTGCCGGTAATCGCGCGCCACTTCCGTCAGAGGGCAATTCCACTCCGTCAGCAGGTAAGAGCCATCAGCCAGTTTTTCGATTTCCGCCTGGTAGCCTTCTTCATCCAGAAGCGCCGCCAGCCGACGCACGCGCGCATCAAAACCCAGGCGTTCCAGTTGCGGGCGCAGCCGCCCGATCATCTCGTTGGCACAACCACAGAAGACCGTGTTCAACCCGCGCTCGCCCCACACCGTGCCGATCTGCTGCAAAATCGCTTTGGCGAAGATGTCATAACGTTTCGGGAATAATTGGTCCGCCTTGGGCGTCAGGCGATAAACGTGAGCGGGTCTCCCGCGCTCGCCGCGTTCCGGCATGTGCTCCACATAACCGTCGCGTTCCAGCACGTCCATGTGCTTACGCACACATTGCTTGGAGACGCCGAGCGAGACGGCCAACTCGTCCGCGTTGACGCGACCGCGCACGCGCAGAAGATTGACTATCTCCTCACGCGATGCTCCAAGCCCGTTGGTTAAGACTGCTGCCACAAAATAAATGATAAGTTCCGCTCAGGCATTTGTCAACCTCACGGTTGGTTTAATGTAGTCTTTATGAAACTACCTCAAACGCCCGCGCCATTTTAAGAAACCTTTCTTTTGACATAGTATATAGCAAGGAGTAGAGAGCAAGTCGGAAGTAGGAAGGTGGAAGGATGAAAGACAAGCTCTTCGTCTTGATTATTCATCTTGTATAGCCACGCTTTCATCCCTCATCCTTCCTACTTCATCCTTGCACTTCGCTATGTCTTATTACACGGGCCGGGTTAAAGATTATTTTTTCAATCCGCGTCATGCCGGAGAGGTAGAGGGCGCGGACGCGACGGGTGATGCCGGGTCGCTGGCGTGCGGCGCTGTGCTGCGTCTGTCTTTAAAGATTGACGCGGCGTCGCGCCTGGTGACGTTGGCGAAGTTCAAGGCGACGGGCTGCGGTTTTCTCATCGCTGCGGCTGACGTGCTGGCGGAGATGGTCAACGGTCTGACCGTCGGCGAGGCTGGGCAATTGTCCGAAGGCACGCTCGCCGCAACAGCCATCGTCGAGCATCTACGCGAAGAGGTTCCGCCCGACAGGATGCACTGCGTGACCCTGTGTCGTGACGCGCTCGCCGCAGCCGTCAAGCATTACCGCCGGACGACCCTTGAAGAATGGACAGGCGAGGAGGCGCTCATCTGCACCTGCTTCGGCGTCTCTGAAAAAAGAATCGAACATGAAATCCAGACCCGCTCGCTGCGGACGATCAAGCAAGTCACGAAGGCTTGCAACGCTGGCGGCGGTTGTCATTCGTGTCATCCGCTAATCGAAGATATACTGGAAGACTACTGGAGACGCGGGGGACTTTAGAGCGGATGTCAATTGCATGTATGGCATGGGCCAACGTTTAAAACTTCGCTGATGCCAGACACTCAATTCAAAGGCACAACGGCATGATTTATTTAGACAACAACGCGACGACGCGCGTCGCGCCCGAAGTCTTCGAGGCGATGAAGCCCTTCTTGCAAGAGCTTTACGGCAATCCTTCTTCGGCCCACACCTTCGGGAGACGTACGCGCCAGTCCATCGAAGCGGCGCGCGAGCATGTCGCAAGGCTCCTCGGCGCGTCGGATGCGGGCGAGATAGTCTTTACCTCCTGCGGCACGGAGTCTGACAACTGGGCCATACGCGGCGTGCTGGACCAGAACCCCAACAAGCGCCACATCGTCACGACCAGGGTCGAGCATGAGGCTGTGAGGAACCTGTGCGAACTTTTGGAGCAGCACGGCTATGAAGTGACGTGGCTGGAAGTTGATGAAGAAGGATTACTGGACCTGGAACTCTTGCGCGCGTCTCTGAGACCGGAGACGGCGCTGGTCTCAGTCATGCTGGCGAACAACGAAACGGGCGTGCTCTTTCCGGTTGAGCAGGTGGGCCGCATCGTGCGCGAGACGTGCGACGCGGTCTTTCATGTGGACGGCGTGCAGGCGGTCGGCAAGATTCCAATTAACTTACGCGATTGGCCCGTTGACCTGTTCGCCTTATCGGGCCATAAATTTCACGCGCCGAAGGGCGTCGGCGCTCTCTACGTGCGCGCGGGGTTGAAGCTGCCTTCATTGATGATAGGGGGCGGGCAGGAGCGCGGGAGGCGCGCGGGGACGGAGGCCGTGCCCTACATTGTAGGGCTGGGGCGAGCCGCGTTATTGGCCCATGAATTCGCGGGGCATGAAATGGTCCGCGCGTTGCGCGATAAGCTGGAGGAGACGATGCTGGACCAGATTCCGAACGCGCGTTTGAACGGGACGCGGGACCGCGCGTTGCGTCTGCCGAACACGGCGAATATTTCATTCGAGTATGTTGAGGGCGAGAGTATCCTCGCGCATCTGGACGAGGCTGGCATCTGCGTCTCGACGGGTTCGGCCTGCAACGCGGAGTCGCACGTCTCTTCGGCGGTCCTGCGCGCGATGAACGTGCCCTACACAGCCGCGCAAGGTTCGATACGCTTCTCCGTCGGACGCTACAATACGGAAGATGAGATAGAGCGCACGCTCGCAGTTCTGCCCGGCATCATCAATCGCCTCGCGTTGATGTCGCCGTACGCAGAACTTGGGAAAAAGCAGGCCGGTTGAGGCGAGGCACATCGCCCGCTTCTATGCTAGAATTTGAGTGCGTCAATAGAGGTCCGTCAAGCGCTTCTTGCCTGTCAAGGAGAGGGCCAAAAGGGCCGGGGCGCTGGGCCATCACCCGTCCGTTATCATCCATCAATAAAAGGACCAGGAAAAATTAATGAGCACTGTCATCGAAACACCCGTCGAACAAACGGAGAAGAATCTGGAAGAGTTGGAGACCGTCACGATACGCTTCGCCGGTGATTCCGGCGACGGCATGCAGTTGACGGGCACGCAGTTTACGAACACTTCCGCCGTCATCGGCAACGACATCTCAACGCTGCCGGACTTTCCGGCGGAGATACGCGCCCCGGCTGGCAGTCTTCCCGGCGTCTCAGGCTTTCAGTTAAACTTTTCCAGCCAGGACATCAAGACGCCCGGCGATCAACCCAACGTGCTCGTCGCCATGAACCCCGCCGCGCTCAAAGTCAACCTGGATGATTTGGAGGAAGGCGGGACCATCATCGTCAATACGGACGGGTTCACGAAAGAGAATCTGAAGTACGCGGCGTATGAGACGAACCCGCTCGAAGACGACACGCTCAAGGGTTATCGCGTACACAAGTTGCCGGTCACGACGCTCAACATGAACGCGCTCAAGGGGCAGGTCGAACTCTCGCGCAAGGAGATGGACCGTTGCAAAAACTTCTTCGCCCTCGGCGTCCTTTACTGGCTCTACGACCGCCCTATGGAGACGACGCTGGAATGGATTCGCTCTAAGTTTTCCAAGCTGCCGGAGGTCGCCAGGGCCAACGAAATCTCGCTCAAGACGGGTTATAACTTCGCGGACACGACCGAAGTCTTCACCACTCATTTCACCGTCAAGAAGGCGCAGATCGCGCCCGGCAAGTATCGCAAGATTACCGGCAACGAGGCGACCGCCATCGGCTTTATCGCGGCTTCAAACATCGCCGGACGCCCGCTCTTCTACGGCTCATACCCGATTACGCCCGCCTCAGACATCCTGCACGAACTGGCGCGTCATAAAAATTTCGGCGTCAAGACCTTTCAGGCGGAGGACGAGATAGCCGCCATCTGCGCCGCCATCGGAGCAAGCTTCGCGGGGCAGATAGGTCTCACGGGAACAAGCGGCCCCGGCGTCGCGCTCAAGCAGGAGGCCATCGGTCTCGCTGTCATGACGGAACTCCCGCTCGTCATCATCAACGTGCAGCGCGGTGGTCCATCCACAGGCTTGCCGACAAAGACGGAACAGGCGGACCTCTTCCAGGCCGTCTGGGGACGCAACGGCGAATGCCCGGCCATCGTCATCGCGCCCGCGACGCCCGCAGATTGCTTCGACATGGCGATTGAAGCCGTCCGTCTCGCCTTCAAATATATGACGCCCGTTTTCTATCTCTCCGATGGTTACTTGGCGAACGGCGCTGAACCCTGGCGCGTGCCGGAGATTGATGAACTGCCGCGCATCGAAATCAAGTTTGAGACGGACCCTGAGAACTTCATGCCCTACGCGCGCGATGAAGAGACGCTCGCGCGGCCCTACGCGATTCCCGGCACGCCGGGGTTGGAGCATCGCATTGGCGGCATAGAGAAGCAGCACTTGACCGGGAACGTCAACTATGAGCCAGACAATCACCAGTTCATGGTCAAGCTCAGGCAGGAGAAGATTGACCGCGCGGCGAACGACATTCCAGCCCTTGAAGTCTTTGGCGAAAAGACTGGCAAGGTCCTCTTGCTCGGCTGGGGTTCGACCTACGGCTCCATCACTTCGGCGGTCGAGAAGATGCAGCGCGAAGGCAAGTCCGTCTCAAGCGCGCACCTGCGCCATCTCAACCCTTTCCCGAAGAATTTGGGCGAAGTCCTGCGCGGCTTTGAAACCGTCATCGTCCCCGAAATGAACCTGGGCCAACTCTGCACCATGATTCGCGCGAAGTACTTAGTGGACGCCATCGCCTTCTCGAAGGTCAAGGGCCGTCCCTTCCAGATACGCGAGATCATGCGCAAGGTGGAAGAGTATTTGTGATGGACGCATCGCCTTCAATCGAAGAGCCTCGCCTCGTCAGGGAAACATACGCGGAAGGGCTGCGCTATTTCATGGGAGAGGGGCAACTCAACAACGCGCTGGCACGCCTCTGCGCGGACCTTGAGCGACACGAGATTGACTACATGGTAATCGGCGCGGTCGCCCTGCTGGCACACGGGTATCCGCGCTTCACGGAAGACATTGATCTGGTACTGACGCCCGAAGGTCTGGAAAAATTTCATCTTGAACTCGTCGGTCTCGGATACGTGCCAGCTTTTCCGGGTGCTAGAAAGAGATTGCGCGCGGCGTCCAGCGGCGGCGTCAGTATTGAAGTCTTGATGACGGGCGAATATCCGGGCGACGGCAAACCGAAGCCCGTGAGCTTTCCCGTTCCGGCGACCGCTTCAGTCAAGATAGACGGCGTACGCATCGTCACGCTGGAAAAACTCATCGAGTTGAAACTGGCTTCCGGCATGACCGCGCCCGACCGCCTGAAGGATTTGGCGGACGTGCAGGAATTAATCAAGGTGCGCGGCCTCTCTTCCGATTTCGCGGAGCGGCTGGACCCTTACGTGCGAGAGAAGTATTTGCAATTATGCGGCGCGGTCGAACAAGCCCGGCAGGATTCGCCGGACCATGAATAAGGTCAAAGAGTATTTGTAATTGACCAGCAACACAGTAGTCTTTTAGTCGAAACTTTCCACCGTCTTGGAAATCTGGAGAACAGAACCATGAGCAGCACCACGACTCAGTTAATGACGGCGGAAGAATTGTTCGAGATGCCAGATGACAACTTCCGCTATGAACTCGTCAAAGGAGAGTTAAGGAAGATGTCACCAGCAGGACACAAACACGGGCGAATTGCGATAAGACTGGCAGCGCCGCTCGCTCTATACGTCGAAGAGAAGGGACTCGGCGAGGTCTATGCGGCGGAGACCGGGTTTAAACTCGCGTCCAATCCTGACACGGTGCGAGCGCCGGATATTGGTTTTGTCCGTCAGGAGCGGGTTGATGAGGTTGGCGATGCCGGGAGCTACTTTCCGGGCGCTCCTGATTTAGCCGTTGAAGTTCTCAGTCCAGATGATAGGGTGAGCAGGGTTGAGGAGAAGGTCGCGGAATGGTTGGAAGCGGGCACGCTTCTGGTCTGGACTATCAGCCCAAAGCTGCGCGCCGTTACCGTCTATCGTTCACGCACTGACATTAAGGTGCTAACAGAAAACGAGATGCTGGATGGCGGGGATGTGATCCCTGGATTTCAATATCCTATTGCCAGATTATTTAGTGGTCGCAATCTTAAGGAGTAAATTGATGAGTACAAACGGGAATGGAACAAATGGTGATGACGGACGCGCGGGCGGCATCACGGGGAATGTTTCGGGGAGCGGGCCGTCGCCGGAGAGCGAGCCGGGTTCGGTCGTGGCGGGTGCAATCGCGCCGCCGCCAGCGAAGTTGACGAAGGGTGATTTCGTCTCAGGGCAGGAGGTGCGCTGGTGTCCGGGGTGCGGCGACTACGCCATCTTGAACAACGTGCAAAAGGTGATGCCTGACCTGGGCATCCCGCGTGAGAAGATAGTCTTCGTCTCCGGCATCGGCTGCTCTTCGCGCTTTCCTTATTACATGAACACCTATGGCTTTCACACGATACACGGGCGCGCTCCGGCCCTGGCGACCGGCATCAAGGCCGCGAATCCTGACTTGAGCGTGTGGGTCATCACGGGCGATGGCGACGCGCTCTCCATCGGCGGCAATCATTTCATGCACGCGATACGCCGTAATTTGGACCTTAATATCATCCTCTTCAACAACCGCATCTACGGTCTGACGAAGGGTCAGTACAGCCCCACCTCAGAGTTCGGCAAGCGCACCAAGTCAACGCCGATGGGTACGATTGACTATCCTTTGAACCCGCTCTCCGTGGCAATCGCAAGTGAAGCGACCTTCGTCGCGCGCTCGATTGATATAGATGTCAAGCACCTGGGCCAGATGGTCGAAGCGGCTGCCAGACACAAGGGCGTCTCCTTTATGGAGGTCTACCAGAACTGCAATATCTTCAACGACCACGCCTTCGATTCCTTCGCAGATAGGAGCGTTCGCGCGGACCACGTCCTTTATCTTGAGCACGGCAAGCCGATGGTCTTCGGCAAGGAACGCAACAAGGGCATCCGCATGAACGGCGCGCACCCGGAAGTGGTCACGCTCGGCGAGAACGGCGTCACCGAAGACGATTTACTGGTCCACGATATAAATCTACAGGATCCCTCCGTCGCCTTCATGCTCGCCCGCATGGAACACAGGGAGGGCCAGGAATTCCCGCAACCCGTCGGCATCTTCCGCGCCATCGAACGCGACACCTACGAACACATGATGACCCAACAGATAGAACAGTCCATCGCCAAAACCGGCCCCGGCAGCCTCGACAAACTGATCCACAGCGGCGATACGTGGGTCGTGGAATAAAGAGAGCGAATCGGTATGCAACAAAGAAGGGCGAGCCGTCACAGGCTTGCCCTTTTCTGTTTCTCCGTTCCCTACACTCCCGGCGCTGCCGCATAGCCAAACCTTGCCCCTCATTTATTATTCATCGTAAGCTTTGCCCTGAAAGCTGGCGTGTCGGAAGAAAGGCAGGAAGAGATGACAGACGAACAGATGCAAAAGACCATCGAATTTATCCTTGAGCAGCAAGCGCAGTTCGCCTCCGACGTGGGACAGGTCCAGGAAAACATCAAACATCTAACCGCAGCACAAACCCGCACGGATGCGACCGTGGAGCGCTTAGCCGCGCAGGTTGTAAGAACAGAGGCGACGGTAGACCGCTTAGCTACGCAGGTTGAAATAACGGGGGCGACAGTAGACCGCTTAGCCACGCAGGTTGAAATAATCGCCCGCCAGCAAACCCATATCAACGAGGTCGTCGCGGTTATCGCAGACTCTCAGCAACGCACAGATGAGCGATTGACTGCGCTGATTGATATTGTCAAAGAAGGTCGCAACGGGGAACATAGAGAGACAGACCGCTAGAGGCTCAATCAGCGAGACAGGCGAGTAAGAAGAAAGGTGGTAAGAAATAGCAAGCCTCTCATCCCTCACCGGAGCTAATCACGATGGCTAATCCTGAACATCTTGAGATTCTGAAGCAAGGCGTTGAGGTGTGGAATAATTGGAGGGATGAGCATCCTGAAATTAAACCAGACCTCAGCAATGCAAACCTCGTTAAGGCAAACCTCATCCATGCTGACCTCATGGATGCGAACCTCAGTTCTGCGAACCTCATGGATGTGAACCTAGTTGATGCGGACCTCAGCTTTACGCTCCTCGTCAGTGCGGACCTCAGCGCTGCGGACCTCAGCGCTGCGGACCTCGTCTATGCGTACCTCAACTATACAAAGCTCAGTCATACAAAATTCAATGATGCTCGCTTAGGCTACACGACCTTTGCTGACACAGATCTGAGAGCGGCTATTGGGCTAGAGACTGTGAAGCATGACTATCCTTCTGAAGTGGGTATCAGTACTATTTACCGCTCACAGGGGGAGATTCCAGAGGTTTTCTTACGCGGCTGCGGCGTGCCTGAGAACTTCATCACCTACATGCACTCGCTCACAGGTCAAGCGTTAGAGTTTTACAAATGCTTTATCTCTTTTACCGAGGCCGACGACGCCTTTTCAGAACGACTCTATAATGACTTACAGATGAAAGGCGTGCGCTGCTGGCGCTGGAAAGAAGATGCTAAGTGGGGCAAGACTCTCATGCACTCTATAGATGAAGCCGTGCGCCTCTATGACAAGCTCATCATCATCTGTAGCGAACAGTCGCTCAACTCTCCCGCCGTGATTCGTGAGATAGAGCGCGCATTACAGAAAGAGGATGATTTAGCAAGGCGTGGTAAAGATGCAGAAGTTTTATTCCCGATTCGCCTGGATGATTACATTTTCACAGGCTGGAATCACCACCGCAAGGCTGATGTAACAGCTAAGAACGTCGGAGACTTTAGACATTGGAATGAGCCGGAGAAGTATCAGAAAGCATTTGAAAGATTGCTTCGTGATTTGAAAGCCGAATAATAGCCTGACTGGCGGGAACGCTGCCGTTGTTGGCGGGAACAATGGAGCGTTCCCAGGAACGGTGGGGGCGTTCCCAGGAGCGGTGCTCTTGTTCCTGGGAACAAAGATATTGTTCCGAAGAATCAGGGCAAATGTAGCGGGAACGCTGCCGTTGTTCCCTGGAACAGTGGCGTTGTTTCTTGGAACAGTGGCGTTGTTCCCGTCTCCCGGCGGGGCGTTCCTGTCCCTCACGTCACCTTTCCGAAAGTTGTATTTGCAGGCTTGACGATGCTAGGATGCCGGGCGTCGAACCAGGGCTTCACGCAAAAAGAACCTCGCGTTAACCTCTAATTGCATCGCTTCAGACGCTTAAAGGCGACAGGGAGATACCTCATGCCAGATTTTATCCCCAGACAGGACGCTGAGTTCAACACATGGCAAGACAACTTCATTAACAACCTCAACGCTAACAAGGCCGATTTCAGTCTCACCAATGCCGACATAGAGGCTCTGACGGAGACGCAGGCTAGTTGGACCACTGCGTATGCTGCAAACGTCGCGGCGAAGGCGGCTGCCGAA
Organism: Pyrinomonadaceae bacterium; assembly: GCA_036009045.1. Lineage (GTDB taxonomy): Bacteria > Acidobacteriota > Blastocatellia > Pyrinomonadales > Pyrinomonadaceae > DASYML01. The sequence goes on along the minus strand of DASYML010000098.1, from coordinate 411 downwards.
GGCGCGCAGCAGGCTAAACGGAAGTCCCGCGACGTTTATGAGTCCGCCTTGCGAAGTATGGCAAAGCGCGTGCAAAGCAGCGGCGGGACGACCGACAAGCATCGCGCCCAACTCGGTCTTAACATACAAGGCGGCACGCACACCGCCGCCGGAGTGCCGGAGACGCGGCCCGTCGTGCAGGTGGATACCAGCCAACGCCTGCGTCACACCATCTCTTTTTCGGATGAGAGTACGCCGAACAGCCGCGCCAAACCCGCTGGCGTCATGGGCTGCGAAATCTGGTCCAAGATAGGCGACCCGGCCCCTTCGGACCCATCTCAGCTACATTTCATGGGACTGGATACGAGCACGCCTTACATGGTCCAGTTCGGCGGCGAGGACGCGGGCAAGACGGCCTATTACATGCTCCGC
>DASYML010000097.1:0-29449 GCA_036009045.1 Pyrinomonadaceae bacterium | reverse complement strand
CAGACACAGAGCGCACAGAGTCAGCACAGAGTTAATCAGACAACTCTCTGTGCTGACTCTGTGTCCTCTGTGTCTGCGGTGGTGAATCCCACCGTCACTTGCATTTCAAGATCGAAATAATCCTTGACCGAAAGCTTTGCGCGAATTGTTGACAGATTAAGAATTTCAGGAGGTCTCAAGATGATTGAGAGTCTACGACTCAGAAAATACTTTCCGGCCCTCACAGCTTTTTTACTGCTCCTCGCCCTTTCCCCGTCAGCCAGACCTCAAACGATGCCGAAGACGGCGGACCGCGCGACAGAGGCGCAGCTTCGTTCCATACAGAATTATATACGGCAAAGCTGGCACACACTGATGCGCTCGAACGCGCAACTCGCCAGCGCCGCGCCCGACCCGAAGTTTAAGGAGATGACCGGACGCTGGCCCGTCTATGTTCCGCGCAGTGAAAACTTGCAGCGCATTGAGGGGAGTTTGCGCGCGCAGTTGTCAGCGACCGACTTCGCGAAGATAGAGTTGCGACAGCTTCCGGCCAACCCGCGTGAGATACGCGAGCAGGGCTTGCTATACCTGCCTCATCCTTATGTCGTTCCCGGCGGGCGCTTCAACGAGATGTATGGGTGGGACAGTTATTTCATACAGGTGGGCCTCGTGCGCGACGGCGAGATAGAGTTGGCCCAGAACATGACGGACAATTTTATCTACCAGATTGAGAACTACGGCGAAATCCTCAACGCCAACCGGACCTATTTTCTGTCGCGCTCGCAGCCGCCCTTTCTGACGCAGATGATTCTCAACGTCTATCGCCGGAAACAGGACACGGCGTGGCTGCGGAGCACCGTTCCGGCCATCGAAAAATATTACCGTTACTGGACCAGTGAACCGCACATGGTGAAGGAGACGGGGCTTTCGCGCTATTACGATTTAGGCGATGGGCCAGCGGCGGAGGTCTTATCTGGCGAGAGGGATGAGCAGGGACGCACGCATTATGACCTGGTCCGGGAATACTACCGGACGCACGAGGTGACGGACTACGACCTGGGCCAGTATTACGACAAGGGGAAGGACGAGTTGACGGACCTCTTTTACAAGGGAGACCGTTCGATGCGCGAGTCGGGCTTTGACCCTTCGGACCGCTTCGGGCCTTTCAATATAGACATCATTCATTACAACCCCGTGTGCCTCAATTCGCTGCTCTACCTGATGGAAACGGACGCAGCCGAAATCATGAAGACGCTGGGGCGCGGGCGCGACGCGCAGACGTGGCTGGCGCGGGCGGCAACGCGTCGTCGCAAAGTCAACGAGTTGATGTGGGATGACAAAGCGGGTCTTTACTACGACTATAATTTCGTCAACAAGCGTGTCCGGCAGTATCCGTTTGTGACGACCTTTTATCCTTTGTGGGTCGGCATCGCGGACCGCCGCCAGGCAGCGCGCGTCGTCTCTAACTTAAAGCAGTTTGAACGCGCGGGCGGCTTGCAGACGAGCACTAAGACGAGCGGCAACCAGTGGGACGCGCCCTATGGTTGGGCACCGATGCAGATGATCGCCGTCGAAGGTTTGCGTCGCTACGGCTACAACGAAGAGGCTGACCGCATCGCGGCCAATTTCCTCTCAGTGATTCTCAAAGAGTTTATCCAGCACAATACGATTGTGGAGAAATACGATGTCGTGCAGCGCGAATCGGAGCTAAAGGGCGGGCTGAAGTTCGGATACAAGTCGAACGAGATAGGCTTTGGCTGGACCAACGGCGCGTTCACGGATATGTACGCTCAACTGCCGCCGAAGAAGAGGGCGGACGTGCTCAAGCTGGATGGATTGAGAGTGCCTTAGCACATCAAAGGTTTTTCACTTGGCGTCAGAATTTAGAACGTGTCTGAAAGATGAGAGAAACCCTTTCAACCTTATCCCCGTAGGGGATATATATGAGAGCCGGGGGCAAGCGTCAGCGTCGCCCCGGTTACTGGTCCAGAATAATAGCTGACCCTGCAAGGGTCGCACCTCAACATGGCATTGTGCGACCCTTGCAGGGTCGGGTTGTGTAGCGAGAGTTCCGGGGCGCTGCCCCCGGCTATCATATTCGGCCCTTTCAGGGCACAGACAGCTTTCAGACAACATTTAACCGCACAAAGGAAGACCGCAAAGGACGCGAATAAAAGTTTGCGTCCTTTGCGGTCCTCTTTGCGACCTTTGCGATTAAACGTCTACTGCTAATCTACCCGCAAGCGAAAATTACTCTGCAAGCTGTTAGAACTTGAACTTGAGAGCGAATTGGAAATTGCGCGTCGGGTCGTTACCGCCGTAGGCGGTTGAAGTGATGCGGCCCGCGTTGGCATTCGGGTTGGTCGGGTCGCCTATGTTCGAGTCCGGCAGGTCCAGGTTGACATGATTGAAGAGATTGACAGACTCGATGCGAAACTCCAATTCCTTCGTCTCCGTGAACTGGAATTTCTTGAAGAGCGAGGCATCCGTTCGCCAGTACTTCGGCCCGCGCGCGGCGTTTCTCGGCAGATTGCCGAGAGTCCCCACCGCTGGCTTCGAGAAGTTGGTCGTATCGAAATATTTATCCCTTGAGCCGTTGATCTTCACGCTGCCGTTGACGTTGGGACGATTGTCTCCCACGTCGCTGATGCCCGCGTTGTCGTAGTGGACGTTGAAGGGCAGGCCGCTTTGGATAAACGTGTTGGAATTGAACTGCCACCCGCCGACCAGATAGTTGAGCGCCTTAGAGGAATTCGTCAGGTAACGCCTGCCGCGTCCGAAGGGCAACTCCGCGACCTGAGAGAAGACGAAGTTATGCGTCCTGATGAAATCTTCAGGACCATAAGCATAGCTCGCATCAATCCCCGGAATAAAACGGTCGTCGTTGTAATCGTTGGCTTTCTGGTAGGTATAGTGGGCCAGTATCGAATAGCCGTCGCTGAAGCGCTTCGTGACCTTGGCCTGAAGCGCATTGTAATGGTTATCCGAACAATTGCAGTAGAGCAGGACATCCTGCGTCCAGCCAAACTTCTGGAAGAAGGGTTTGCGCTGGTCTCTGGTGAGCGTCCCGAATCCTTGCAGGGTTGGCTGGTTGACATTCTCATCCGGGTTATTGCCCGCGAAGAGGTGCGTCCCCTTGTTGCCGACATAGGCCACCTCAAGCGAGATGTCGTTCGTCAACTGGTGCTGCACTGTGACGTTGTAAGCATCCACGGAGGGCAGACGCTGTTTGAAATTAACGGCGCGCGGGCGGACTCCGTCGGGCAGGAAGAAACGTCCGCTCGCGGGCAAAGAGGTGAGCGGCACGCCGCCTTGATTGGGCGGGGCTGTCAGGCCGAAGAAGTTAGTGAAGTTCGGCGGTCCCTGGGCGAGCGTAAAGACGCGGTCGAACTGGCCCGCCGCGTTAATCTGCTGCGTCGCCAGCACGGGCAGATTCTGCGTCACCGTATGACCGAAGACGGAACCGAAAACGCCTATGTCATAGCTCCGACCGTAGCCCGCGCGCAGGACCGTCTTCGGAGTCAGCTGGTAGGTAATGCCGAGTCGCGGCGCAAAGTTCAGGCTATTCTTGACCCCGCCGTTGAGCGGCACGCTGCCGACTCCGGCCACCAGCACTTCGCCCGTCGCGAGATCAGGGAAGCCCGCCTTTCCTGGTCCACTCGCGGCCTGCGGATTAATCACGTCAAGGCGCAAGCCATACGCGAGCGTAAGTTTCGGTGAATAGCGCCATGTGTCCTGACCATAATAGAAATGACGCCACTGGCGCTCGCCCGCGTCAATCGCCGTGCTGACATACCTGGAAAAGCTCGTCACGTCTCCGAGCAGGAAAGTGGCGAGGCCGATGCCGCCAGCGCCGCCCACCGGATTGGCCGTGCGATTCGGGCTGAAGGTGAAGTGGCCCGAGCGATGCTCGTCGCTCGGCACGCGCAAATTGATGGCGCGGCGAAAGTCCACGCCGAACTTGACCGAGTGATTGCCGATTAGTTTGGAGAGATTCGCGACCACCTGATATTGCTTCTCATCCTGGTCCAGAGGGCAGTTGCAACGATTCGTGTTGAGTCCAGAACCGGCGTTGAAGCCGAGGTCGCCCGGTCCCTGTATCTCAAATTCAGAGAGACCGGAACTGAAGTCGTCAAGATTGACGCCGGGGATGCCCGCCGCCTGAGATGCCTGTGAACCGAAGTCGAAGGGCAGCACGTTGACCTTGTATTTGAAAGCGCCGAAGCGCATGTCAAAAACCGTCGTGTTATTCAAGGTGTAATCGAAGCCGACCGCGAGGCTCTGATTGCGGACCTTGGATGAACCGCCGAGCGTGACCAGTTCGCGCCCGCCGCCCGGACCGAACACGGTCGGCCCGGTGCGCGTGTAATTGGCAAAGCTGTAGCGACCGAACAAATTGAAACGGTCGGAGATGCGGTCGTCAATGCGGACATCGAAGGTGTCGTTGTTGAAAAGCTCGCTGCCTGACGCGGTGAAGTTGTTGACCGTGCCGGGCAGTGTGGGGAGCGGAATCAACGCTAAGATGCTCTTGGCCTGATCCGAGAGACGGCCCGCAGGAATGACGTTGCCCGCGAACTGGAGGCCCGTCAAAGGATCAAAGATGGGGCGTCCGTATTCGCTGAAATTGCCGGTGCGCGCCAGGAGCGTCGGGACGGTCAGACGACGCGAGCCGCCGACCTTGCTGCGCGTGCCCTGGTAGTCGCCGAAGAAGAAGGCTTTACCGCGCACGATTGGCCCACCGATGGAGCCGCCGAACTGGTTCTTCAAAGTATCCGGGATGGACTTGCCGGTGATGGCATCCACCTGCGATTGTGAGAATGGATTGCGCGCTTGCCAGACATCGTTCTGGCGAAACTCGAAGAGGCTGCCGTGGAACTGGTCCGTTCCGGACTTGGTCTGGACGGAGGCCACCCCCGCAATCGCCTGCCCGAACTCCGCATCGTAGTTCTGCGAAGCAATCTTGGTTTCGCCGATGGCTTCAAAGTTGGGATTGATGACGATGATGCCCAGGATAGCGTCGCGGTTCTCCGTGCCGTCCAGCAGATAGCCCGTGCCGCTGAAGGTCTGGCCGTTGACGAGGGTCTGCGTAGAGCCTTGCGGGTTCTCGCTCGCCGCATGCTGCCACTGCTGTTGCGAAGCACCGGGGGTGAGCAGGATAAGCTTGGTAAAGTTGCGATCAAGAATGGGAAGGTCCGTGACCTGTCTCGTTTCAAAGGTCGTCGCCACGTCGGCGCGGTCCGTCTTGAGGAGTTGGCCTTCGGCGGCTGAGACGGTGACGGTCTCGCTGACCTGCCCCGTTTCGAGCGCCGCGTCAGTGTTGGTTTGACTATCAACATTGACGATGACTTCCGGTATCTCTCCCTTCTTATAGCCGGTCTTCTCGATCGAGACCTTGTACTTGCCCGGCAGCAGACGGTCCTTGATATAGAGGCCGGACTCATTCGTCGTGACGGTATCGGAAGTATTTCTCTCAACACTCGTGATGGTCACGTTAGCGCCGGGGACGACCGCCCCCTGTGCATCCGTGACGGTCCCGGCGATACTCCCGTAGACGGCCTGCGCGCGGGCTTCGTTTGAAAGCGCAGCACAAAACAATAGACTGAGCACAAGCAAGGAAAGTTTGCTTCTCAGCATAACGAATCTCCTTAGTGAAACGATGACAACCAGAATGCTTGACTGACGAAGGCAGGCGCGCGAAGACGTGTGCCCCGTCGAAAGACTTAAAAGCTGGAAACCCTTGGTTCTTTAGCCCTGTAACCAAAAAGAGCGCTGCCACAGCCCATGTATGAAGCGGCACGAGGCAGTGATTAAACGATGGATGAAAACGGTAGAATAGTTAATGACCCGTCCTGCTCCGTGAAGACTACCTGATGCACGCATCTAAAAATTCACGCAAGACGAACGCCAAACTTATGCGTCGTATCTTAAAGTAGAACTCAACTGATTGTAAACAGAAAAGTTACAATCTCAGGATGCTCGTCCGAAAGAGCCAGCCTCTGATCATCATGCTGCTTTTTGTAACAGGATTTCGGATGAGCGACGAGTTTTCGGATATTAACCGCCGGAAGTTGGCCCAACTTTCGCAGACTGTTATATGATAGCGCGGTCAACGCTTATCTCTTACGACAACACAATGACGTTCATGAATAAACTCTCTTTTCGCCTGCTCCCACTCGCGCTATTAATGGTCCACTGTGCCTGGACCGCCGCCGCGCAATCCCCGGCTGCTCGCTCGTCAAGTCAACAGCCCGCAGAGTCTCCGGTTATCACGCAGGCCCGGAATCTACTGGCCGCCGGAAAGACGGATGCCGCGATAGAGGCCCTGACGGTGGTCAACCGGGCCAACCCGAACGATGCGCAGGTTAATCATCTACTCGGCGTCATCTATTATCAGAAGAGCGACTACGCTCGCGCCATAGAGTATCTCACCCTCTCTCTCAGGCAAACGCCCGCGAGCAGCCCGCAGTACAGGCAGGAAGTCCAGGCACTCGGTCTCTCTCATTACCTGCTGGGCCATCTCAGGGAGGCTCTTCCCTACCTCGAACAACTCAACGTGTGGTCGCCTGACTCTACGGAGATGACCTACGCGCTCGGCATCAGCTATGTCCAGACGCGCAACACGGACAAGGCGCGCGCCACCTTCGCGCGTATGTTCAAGGTTCCGGCCACGTCCGCCTCCGCCTATCTCATCAACGCGCAGATGATGGTCCGTCAGCAGTTTGAAGAACTGGCCGAGAGCGAATTACAGAAGGCGCTCGAACTGGACCCCAGACTGCCGCAGGCGAATTTCCTGCTCGGAGAGATGGCGATCTATCACGCCAACCTGGAACGCGGCATAGAGCTACTACAAAAAGAGATTGCCCTCAACCCGGCTTTCGGCATGGCCTATTATCGTCTCGGCGAGGCTTACACGCGCCAACTCAAGTGGGACGAAGCGATTGGACCACTGCAAAAATCCATCTGGCTCAATCCATACTTCAGCGGGCCGTACATCGTGCTCGGCAAAGTCTACCTGAAGAAAGCGGACACCCCGAACGCCGAAAACATGCTCAGACGCGCCGTGCAAATGGACCCCAATAATTTCTCAGGTCATCACCTGCTGGCACAGGTCCTACAGCAATCCAACAGGGCCGAAGAGGCGCGCAAAGAGTTCGCCATCGCCGAACAATTAAGGACCAGTGCGGATAAAGACCAATAAAGAGGAGAGGCTAGAGGCTGGAGACGAGAGGCTGGTCAAAGCAAAGATGTTTTCACTAGCCTCTCACCTCCAGCCTCTAGCTTCCGTCCTTTTGCTTTCTAACATGCACACGGGTCTCAAATGCTTTCAATCAAATATTGTGCGGCATCTCTTCGCCGCATTATTTTTGACGTGCCTGCTGATCCCGTCACTGAGCACGTTGGGCCAATCTGTGGACCAATCGAAAGTTCACGGAGTTTCGGCGGCTCAAGTGAAGAATGATGTGGCGGGCGATGCTCCTTTGACTTTCGTGGATGTCGCGGAGAAAGCTGGTTTGACCGAGGCGATTATTTACGGCGGCATCGAGCGGAAGAAATACATTATCGAGACCAACGGCTGCGGCGTCGCCTTTCTTGATTACGACGATGACGGCTGGCTGGACATACTGCTCCTCACAGGCTCTCGCCTGGAAGGCTTTCCGAAAGGCGTTGAGCCGACCAACAGGCTTTATCGCAACAACCGCGACGGCACGTTTAAGGATGTCACGGACAAAGCTGGCTTGAGACACTCCGGCTGGGCCTCTTCCGTCTGCGCGGGCGATTACGACAACGACGGCTACACGGACATCTTCATCACCTACTGGGGCCAGAACATTCTCTATCACAACAACGGCAACGGCACATTCACGGACGCAACGCAGAAGGCGGGACTCTACAGCAAAGACACGCGCTGGGGTTCCGGCTGCACTTTTGTTGATTACGACCGCGACGGAAAATTGGACCTTTTCATCGCCAACTATCTCAAGTTCGATCTAGCCAGAGCACCGGAACCCGGCAAGGGTGCGAACTGTTTCTGGAAAGGCGTGCCCGTCAATTGTGGTCCAAAGGGTTTACCCACGGACACGAATCTTCTCTATCACAACAACGGCGACGGCACGTTCAGGGATGTCTCAGAGACTTCCGGCATCGCCAAAATCACGGGGCGTTATTCGATGACGGCGACCACACTGGACTTTAACAACGACGGCTGGCCGGACATTTATGTGGCCTGCGACTCGACCGCGAGCACGCTCTACAGAAATAACCGCGACGGCACATTCACGGATGTCGCGCTCGAAGCTGGCACGGCCTACAACGAAGACGGGCAGTCACAAGCGGGGATGGGCGTCGCCGTCGGTGATTACAACGCGGACGGCAACGCTGACATCTTCAAGACTCATTTCTCGGATGATCTTCCGGCGCTCTACAAAAACAGCGGGCGCGGTTTTTTCGAGGATGCTTCGAGGGCCGCTGGCTTTGATCATACGCGTTACGTCGAATGGGGCGCGGGCTTCGCGGATTTCGATAACGACGGGTGGCCCGACATCATGATCGCCACGGGCAGCGTCTATCCTGAGGTGGAAAAAATTTTCAAGGAATACCCGCACCGCAGCCCGCGCCTCGTCTATCGCAATCAGGGCGACGGTCGCTTTCGCGAAGTGACGGCGCAGGCTGGACCGGGAACTCTCACGCCGAGGTCCAGCCGTGGCTGCGCCTTCGGAGACTTCGACAACGACGGCGACATAGATGTGCTCGTCATGAACATGAACGAGCCTCCGCTGCTCATGCGTAACGAATACAACCGCGCGGGCCATCAGGGACCGCACAACTGGCTCACAGTCAAACTCACCGGCACGAAATCAAACCGCAGCGCCATCGGCGCGCGCGTCCTCTTAAAAACCAACTCTCACATACAGGCCCAGGAAATCACCAGCCAGTCCAGCTACTACTCACACAACGACCTGCGCCTGCACTTCGGCCTCGGCACAAATCAAAAGGCCGAGCAACTTGAGATACATTGGCCCAACGGGCAAACGGAGATTATCAAAGACATCCCGCTCAACCGAATTATTAAGATTAAAGAGGGCAGCGGAATTGTGAAGTAGAATGAATTGGCATACCTCTCATCCTACGGCAACGGCTTGATGTGCGGGTCTAGTTCCTTTGCCTTCTGGTAGGCGGCGCGGGCGGCGTCGCGTTGGCCCTTTTGTTGGAGCGCGAGCGCCAGGTTGTAATAGCTTTGCGCGTTGGTCGGGTCGAGCCGGACGGCCTCCTGGAATCTTTCGATGGCGGCGTCCGTGTTGCCCTCCTTGAGACGCGCGAGACCAGTGTTGGCGGCGAAGGTCGCGGCCTGTATGTTGGACTTGAGTTTGTTGAGACGCGCGGCTTCCTGAAATTCCGTGCGCGCGGCTTCCTGCTCGCCCTTCTGCCGGAGCGCAGTGCCGAGCGTGTTGTGAATCTCCGGCGCGTCCGGCGCATAGCGCAGGGCTTCGCGGAATGATGCGATGGCGCCGTCCAGATTGTTCTGCTGTTGGAGGGTGGTGCCGAGAGCGTAAAGCGCTTCGGGGTAATCCGGCTTCGCTTCGGTCGCGGCCTTGAAGGAGGCGGCGGCCTCCGCGAGCTTTGATTGCTGCAAGAGTATGACGCCGAGCGTGTAGTGCGCCTCCGGCAGCGTCTTCGGTTGCAGCGCAATCGCCTTCCTGAGTTCAACCACAGCTTCGTCCAGCGCATCCCTTTGCTTGAGCGCGAGGGCCAGATTGTAATGCGCCTCCGCATCGTCAGGCGCGAGCGAGAGCAGCTTTTGATACTGCGCGACAGCCGCCGCGTAATCGCCCTTCTGAATCAAAGCCATCCCCAAATTGTGGTGAGAGACCAGGTTGTTGGGTTCCAGCTTGAGCGCGGAATTGAACTCTGCGATAGCTCCATCCGGGTCACGTTTCTGGACCAGCGCGAGGCCCAGATCATTATGCGTCTGTGTGGAATCCGGTTTGAGTTTGAGGACCGCGCGAAAGGCTTCAATCGCACCGTCAAGGTCATCGTTCTGTTGCAGGGCGAGTCCCAGCACGCGGCGCGCATCTATCAACTCCGGCGAGAGCCTGAGAGCAGTTTGCAGTTCGGTGATGGCTCCCTGCACGTCGCCGCTCTTTTGCAGGGCCAGCCCAAGATAATAATGCGTGTTCGTATCACCGGGCATGAGTTTGGCCGCCACGGTCAACGCAGCGATAGCGCCATTCACATCGCCTGCGAACCAGCGCGACGCGCCTAGATAATATTGGCCCGGAGCAAAGTCCGGCCTGAGCTTGACCGCTGCCTCAAATTCGGGAATCGCTTCCTGAAGTCGGCCTTTGACGCCGAGCGCGTAGCCCAGATACGAATGTGCTTCGGCGGCATCCGGCTTCAATCGCACGGCCTGGCGAAACTCTGTGATAGCTCCGTCCACATCGCCCTTCTGTTGCAGCGCCGTGCCGAGCAAGACGTGCGGCTCTCCTTCATCCGGCTTGAGCGCGGCGGCCTGTTTGAAAGCGGCTATCGCGCCATCCGCGTCTCCGCTCTGTTGCAAGGCCGCGCCGAGTCCGACGTGTGCCTCGTAGATCGTCGGGTCGAGTTGGATGGCCCTGCGGAAAGAGACTGCCGCACCCTTCATCTCTCCCTTGCGCGCCAGCGCGACGCCGAGCGCGTTGTGTGCATCCGCTGACGCGGGACTGAGTTTTGTCGCCAGAGATAATTCCGTAATGGCGAGGTCCACCTGCTGCTTTTCCAGAAGCGCGACGCCCTTCTCATAATGTTGGTCTGCGCTCAAAGCGCTATCCTGCTTCTGCGCGTAGGCGACGCAGAAGATATTAAGGACCAGTAAAGCGATGAAGAGCCGCGCGGCTTGTTTGTGTATCGTGATAAGGAAGAGAGATTGATTCATTGAATTTAAAATTGTGGCTGAGTGTAACGCAAGCTTACCTCACCACAGAGACAGAGAGGACACAGAGGACGCACAGAAATAAGCATTCAACTCTCTGTGGTGAATTCATCATCCTGCTTCACTCAATCGCCTACGGAGTGGCTTCAATAATTTATTTCTTACCTGCCGAAAAGGTTTTCACCAGACCAGCGCCCTCCCTGACGGTGATGAATTGATTGACGGCGACATCGTTGATGGTCTCAACTTGCCCGCTCGGCCAGCGTATCTCAAGCGTCTTGACCTTCTGATTCTTGCCGAGGCCGAAATGAACGCGCAGGTCGTTCTGCGAATAGTAACTGCCGCCGCTCCGCACTTCATCAATCTGGCTCCCGTCCGCCGTCGAACATTTGATGCGTGCGCCGATGCCGTCGCGGTTGGACTTAACGCCGACGGTCTTGATAGTAATCCAGTTGTTCCCAGTGTTCGATTCGCACTTGAGAAGTTCCGGCGCGGCGTTGACCGGATTAATCAGAATATCCACGTCGCCATCGTTGTCATAATCCGCGAAGGCGCACCCGCGCGAAGATGCAGGCTCCATAATCGCCCCGCCCAGTTTGTTTGAGACATCCGCGAAGCGACCGTTGCGCAAATTTTGATAAAGGACTTTGCGCTGCGCGTATCCGGCTTCGGTCGTCAACCTTTCGACTTCAGGATAGACGTGGCCGTTGACCAGAAAAATATCGGGCCAGCCGTCGTTGTCGTAATCAAGAAAGCCGCAACCCCAACCGAGCCAGCGCGTGTTGAGGCCCATCCCCGCCTGAAAGGTCACATCATCAAAGCTGAGCTTGCCCGTGTTGTGATAGAGCGTCGAAGTGTCGCCCGCGAAGTTGCTCTTGAAGATGTCTAACCAGCCGTCGCGGTCATAATCGCCAGCCGTCACGCCCATCCCCGCCTGTGGCTTGCCGTCAACGCTGAAGGCGCAGCCCGCTTCGATGCCTATGTCCGTGAACGTGCCGTTCTTATTGTTGTGATAAAGAGCGGCGGGAGACGAATCGTTCGCCACGTAAATATCGGACCAATTATCGTTATCGAAATCCAGGACCAGCACGCCGAGTCCATAAGTGCCGTTGGTCTTAGTGACGCCGGATTTTTCAGAGACATCCGTGAACGTCCCGTTGCCGTTGTTGTGATAGAGCGTATTGACTCCGCCGCTGAGTCCGGGCGGGCCACAGGCGACCATCACGCCCTTGTAGAGACAGGGGCCGGTCTCAGGCAACGGGGCCGTCTTCAAATCAAGGTCTATGTAGCTGGCTACGAACAGGTCCAGGAATCCGTCCCGGTCATAATCCAGAAAGGCGCTGCCGGAACCCCAGCGCGAACGATTACTGGCGACCCCGGCCTTCGACGCGGTCTCCGTGAAGGTCCCGTTGCCGTTGTTGTGATAGAGCGCGTTCGTGCCGTAACTGCTGACGAAAATATCTTCCAGACCATCGTTGTCATAGTCGCCCGCTGAAACGCTCTGGCCCCAACCAGTGCGCGTCAGACCGGCCTTCTCCGTCACGTCCGTGAAAGTGCCGTCTCCGTTGTGGCGATAGAGATGATTGGTCGGAGCCGGATTTCCGGCGGCATTGTCGAGGCGCGTGCCGTTGACGAGGAACACATCCAGGCGGCCATCATTGTCATAATCCAGAAACGCCGCGCCGCAGCCGGTGGTCTCCAACAGGTAACGGTTCTTGCGCTCGTCGCCATAAATGGTCCTGGCGGTAATCCCCGCAGCCTTCGCCACATTGACAAACCTGACGGAAGGATCATCGCTCCCCGTCACAGCTTGCGCGTTAATGAAAAGACCGCACAGTAATATAGAGGTGATACATCTGAGGAATGTTGGGCCAGGAATCTTGCTCATCACGGCATCATCATAAGTTAAAGGAAAACATGCAGCAATATCCCCGCAGGGGATACATGTGAGAGCCGGGGGCAAGCACTCGCAGAGTGCTTCGCCCCCGGAATGATGTCAACAAAGAATCCGACCCTGAAAGGGTCGCACCTCTACGCTGAATGTGCGACCCTTTCAGAGCACAACTTGCCTTTGAGAATTCCCCATCAAGACGGCTGCGGATGGTGTTTTTGTCATCTCTCACTTTGTGAGATGCCTGTCTAAAAAATCCGCTGACGCGCGGTAGGCTCTAATCCAGTCTTCCTGTGTGAGAAAGTCGTGGATTTCGTCGGGGAAGATGAGTTGTTCAAATTCTACGTGCTGCTCGCGGAGTGCTTCTGCGAGATGGACCGTTTCGCTGAAGGGGACGTTGCGATCATCGTCGCCGTGAATCAGGAGGACGGGCGAGCGCCAGGTCTTGACCGCAGAGAGCGGCGAAGACTCGAAGGCAAGACGCGCGGCATCCGGTCTCGCGCCCGGATTATAGGCGGGCACGAAATTGCGTATGACGATATTCCAGTCGTGGACGCCGTGCATGTCCACGCCTGCGGCGAAGAGATTGGAGGCGCGAGCGAGACCCAACGCCGTCAGGTATCCGCCATAGGAGCCGCCCCACAGACCTATGCGCTGCGGGTCAACGTCCGCACGGTTACGCATGTAGAGGCCCGCGCCGAGGACATCATTAAATTCGCTCCCGCCCGTCGCTCCGTAATTCAAGGCTTCTCGAAACTCCATGCCGTAACCGATGCCGCTCCGATAGTTGACGGCGAGCACGATGTAACCACGATTGACGAGATACTGATTCATCGCGTAGGCGTTGTGATAATAATAATTGTAATGCCAGCCGAGCAGCATCTGGCGACGCGAGCCGCCGTGGAAAAAGATGACAGCCGGATAGCGTTTGTTCGCGTCCATGTGTGCGGGCAGGAAAAGCTGCGCGTGAATCTTCATGCCGTCCGCGCCGTTGAGGATGACGGGCTGAGGCTCTACCAGTGCATGTTCTGGAAACTCTGCCGGGACGGCTTCGGCGGCGAGGTCGCGCGCCTTCGCTGGACCAGTAATGATGGCCGCACGCGCGGGCCGTCTGGCGTCCGAACGAATGAAGGCTATATCCCTGCCGTTGTTGGCGGCGACGGGTGACCATTCGAGGCCGCTGCCGCTGGTCAAGGCGCTCGGTGGTCCACCCTGCACGCTGACGCGCCAGATATGCCTGCGGTCAATATCGCCCTGGTTGGACGAGTAGAGAATCTCCGCGCCGTCCGCAGTCATCGTCACATGCTCGACCTCAAACTCGCCGGGTGTGAGGGGCGTGGCCTGCTGGCCGCGCGTCTCTCCGGCGGCGACCGAAAGCGAGTAGAGATGCGTCCATCCATCCTTCTCCCAGGGGAAGATGAGACGGTCCTTCATGCCCCAGAACAACTGATTATCCGCGACCGTCTCGCGCAGCACGCTGCCCTTCCCTTCGTCCGCGCGCCAGACCTCATGACCGGCTCCCGTTTCAACTTCGACGACGCGTATGGACCAGGGAGACCCCGCGCGTTTTGGTCCAAAAGCGAAAGCCTCTCTGGAAGCGGGGACGCGTATGAAGGCGAGGCGTTTGCCGTCGCGGGACCAGACGGGGTCGCTGTCGCGGTCAACGCTGGGGTCCAGGTAGCGCAACGTTTGACTGGACCAATTATAGACTCCGACAAAGCTGTGGTCTGCGCGACTGCTGACGAAACAGAGCTTCGTCCCGTCTGGCGACCAGCGCAGGCTGTCGCACTCGCCCCTCGCGTGAATCAATTGCGCGGCCTTCTCGCCCACGCCAGTCTTGACCCACCAGACCTGATCCTTATTGATGAAGGCGACGCCGTCGCTTTGCGGCGAGACGGCTGGTGAACGCCCCTCGCCAAGCTGGCGAGGTTCTTTGCCGTCGAGCGAGACGAGCCACACTGTTTGCCCTGTTCCTTCGGGACGACTGCGCGGGTTCGGGTTTTCGCCCGCGCCGTTCGGCTCTCCTCCTCGCGTATAAACGAGAGCGCGACCGTCCGGCATCCAGACGAGTTCGCCCATCTCTTCACCATCATCGCCGTGATAAGAAGTGAGACGACGCCCTTTATAATCGGGCGCTTCCGCGACCCAGATATTGCGCGCGCCTCGCTCGTTGAGAACCCACGCGATCTTGCCGCCGTTGGGCGCTGCCGTGAGGTCCGAAGGAAAAGCAGAACTCATGACCTGTTCGAGCGTGAAGGTTTTCTGCTGCGCCCGGACAGAAACGGAAACGATGAAACAGGTGATGATGACGGCCCGAAGAAAATGTTTGTTCAGCGACATAGTGATGCCTCCAACTACTTATCAGCAACAATCCTTCCGGCGTTCAGATGATCGAAGTTGAGGATGGCGTTGAAGACCAGGAAATAGCTGCCCTGTGTTTCGCCGCGCCAGACGGGATTGTTCGAGAAGAGCACGATGTGGCCCTGGTCCAGCGGCACGTCAATGACTGCCGCGTGTTGCGCTATCTCGCTGCCTCCATCGAGCAAGCCCGAAACCAGCAGGCCGCTGTTATCGCCATAACGCAGGACGACTCTGGGTCTCGCGGCGGGAGGGATGACGCCCGTGTTGTTGCGCCTCTGCTCATCCGTCAGGGGCAGGGCTTCCCAGGTTTCGGCGGTCGGCTCGGCGGGCGCTTCGACGGGCGGTCTCCCCTGCGGCGTGTCTGCCTCGTCGGGCGTGCCGCGTCCCGTCACCCTCTCGCTTTCTTCGGAAGAGCGACGCCCGCCTCTCCCGCTGGCGACGTTGCTCAGATTAAAAATTGGACCATTAAAGCAGTAGATGGAGAGCGAGTCTCCATAGCCGTACGCGATGGGGCTGGTCTGGTCCACGAATTTCGAGCGCAGGATACTGCCGATGGCCTTGAGCCTCTGCTGCCTGCCGACGGAGACGCCGGGCGTCATGCCCGTATTGACCGCAAGCTCTGCGGTGTCCATGACGCTGATGAAGAGACCGCCGCGCCTGACGAATCTCTGCAAGTTTTGCATGCCCGACCAGCCGAGTCCGGGCCGCATGTCATCCGTCGAATCTATCCTGCCGATGTTGGGCGTCAGTTGCGTCGTCTTCCAGGGCAGAGGGTTTCCCCACATCGGCATCCCGTTGATGATGGTGTTCGGGTCGCGGCCCACGGGCGCAAAGATAATGACATCATACTTCCCGTTGAGATTCTCATCCTTCGAGACATCCTGCGTGCTGATGTAGCTGTAAGGAATTTGCAGTTTGTCCAAAGCCAGACGCCACCATCCCTCGTCCTGCGTGCTCAGCCACGTATGCATGAGCGCGATGCGCGGCACTTTGAGCGGGTGCGTCCTGACTGATGGCGCGACGCTGAGAGACTGGACCTGGATTCCGAGTTCGCTGGCGACGCTCGCAAGATCGCCCGCGTTGACGTTGCGGATGATGAAGGAGCCGCGATTGAACTTTTGCCCGCCTGCCTCGAAAGGCTCTTCGGCGGTCTCGAAGGAAGCGCTCTTGAGACGATAACGAAGCGTCGCCAGCGCCGTGTCCGTGTTGTGATTGACGACGAAGATTGAGCCTGTTCCCTTGACGCCGCCGGGGGCGCGGACATCTCCGTTGACGAGGGTCATCTTCGCGTTGAGGACTCTGGTATCGGTGACGCGCACGACCTGCACGTTGCCCATCTCTCCGAAGGTCCAAGCGGTGTCGTCATAAGGGTCTTGCTGCGGGTCGTTCGGACTCCAGTATTGATAATCGAGCAGCATGTCCGCGATGCGGCTGTAAGGCTGGTCCATCCGCACGACATAGCTGCCCGCCGGAAACTCTCTGGTCTCGCTCGCGCCCTCATCTTTTTTCTGGTCCGGGCTTTTCTGGTCCGGCGCTGGTCCATTATTGACGGTCTTCTGGCCCGCGCCTTTCGCATCCTGGCTGGCAGGCTTCTTCCCCTTGTGCTTGGTATTGACGGTGACGCTGAAGGGCGCGGTCGCGCGCGAGATTTCGCAGCCCTGTAGCTGAAGCGTGCGGAGGATTTCCGCCTGCGCGCCAAGTCGCGGATCATCGCCCGGAAAGACGTAAGCGGCGGGGCCTTCGTTTTTGGGCTTCTCAATCGAGCGTTTGCTCTTGAGATAAAAGTTACGCAGGAAGAGCTTGCTGTTGGCCGTGAAATAATTGAGCGCGGTCAGCAGGCCCGTCTCTTCGTAGTTATTATTGTTGCGCTGCGACCATTTAGCTTTCGGGAGTGGCGGGTTCTGGCGATACCATGTGCGCGCGTATTGCGATTGACTCAGGGTCCGCTCGACCGTGTCCGCTCCGGCGTTGCCGAAGGTCTCGTAGAGACGACTGATGCCGTTGTGCGTGGCCGCGATGAACATCAGGTAGCCGGGCGACCACGTATCGAATGTGCCGTGTGTGAAGACGCCGGGCATCCCCAGCTTCGTCATCTCCGAGACGTTGTTCCAGCCGATCATCTGCCATTCGTCGGTCAGGATCGGGTCCAGCCAGGCGTTGTACGGTCCATCGCCAATCGTGTTGTCGTAGAGATACGGCACGGATTCATGAAGATCATGCAGGACCTGCGCGTGCCAGTTCGTGAAGGTCTTGAGCACGTTCTGCGTCAGCTTGAGCGTGAGACCCATCGCGTCACGATTATTATCGTGGGCCACGTAATGGCCCCAGTAGATGAGCGAAGGCCAGTTCTCGTTCAGGTGGGCCAGGTGCCAGTTGTAAACGTCCACCATACGGTCTCTGCCATCAACTTCGACGACCGGAGTGATGAGCGTGATACAGCCTTCGCGTATGCTCTTGATGTACTGGCTCTCGTCAACCGCGAGTCTATAGGCGAGTTCCATGAGAGCCGTCGGCGCGCCCGTCTCCGTCGAGTGAATCGTCCCCGTGATGTAATAGATGGGGACGGATGCCTGGACCAATTTCTCCGCCTCCGCGTCATCGAAATTGATGATGCGCGGGTCCGCGAGTCTGGCGAGACGCGCGCGATTATCTTCCAGGTGGGCCAGATTCGTTTCCGAAGAGACGGCGACGGCGAGCATCTCTCTCCCTTCTTCCGTCGTCCCGATGTTAAAGACCTTGACGCGCGGGCTGGCCTTCTCCAGCATCCGCATGTAGCGATAGACATCAGCCGAGTAAGGCAACTTGCCGGGAGCGCCCGCGACATCACCGAGCACGACTTTCGGCGTCGGGACTCCCGTACCGGACGCCGGAAGATAATCCGTCAGAGGCGAATTGAAGAAAGGCTCCGTCGTGTACTCCTTAATCTTCTTCGTGTACTCCTCGTCAATCGCCTGCTGCGGGTCGCGTCCGGGCTTGACCTGACCGTTAGCGATTGACCAGACGGCGAGCAGGAGGAAGAGAGTTGTCAGGATGTGCCGCACGGGGCGGGCATGGCTCATCGCTGTGTTCAGGTTGACGTACTGGCGGGCGTTGATGCTGGTCATCTTTTTATGTTCCCTTGATTGTCGGATGATAAATTTCTGGATTGCAGAGTTCTTTTTATCACATCAAGTGTGTTAAATAAATGATGTCCCCAACATCAGCTTGAGAATTAAACCGGGAGAAATGCGATGCGAATCGGAACGGCGCTGCTGGCGGCACTCGCCCTGGCCTCTTTAGCGCAGGGCTGCGGGAGCAAGATTGTGAACAATGCAAACTCGACGAATACTGTTAATAACGGCGGCAATATTAACGCTCAGACTCAGGCCAACAATAACAACTTGCCAACGCCGACGCCTTCGCCGGGCCACGCTGGAAACAACGCGCAGGTCAATGGTAACTCAAACGTCAATGCCAGCACGCCGCCCAAAAATCAGAACAAGATTCCACCTTATGGAGAACTCGGAAACGATGCGCCGCCCGCAAGGGTTACTCCGAAGAAACCTGAGCCTAAGTCTTCGCCGCGCTGACTCGAAGGTTCTTTATTCCATTCTATAGCGAGTTGCAGTTGAGTACGACTTTCTTCTTTGCGCCTGCTTTGCGCCTGTGCGCCCTGGCGTGAGATTCTTTCTCTCAGTAATGGACGCACCCATATGAAAACCGCTGTAATAATGGTCCAATTCAATCGAGGGTGAGGATTAAGCTTGCAGATTGTCTTCTTGGGAACCAGTGCCGGTGTGCCGACTAGATCGCGCAACGTTTCCTGCGTCGCGCTGCGCCTGCCTCAACGCGGCGAGACGTGGCTCTTCGATTGCGGCGAAGGGACGCAGCATCAAGTCCTCAGCAGCGATTTGAAGTTCAGCCAGATTACGCGCATCTTCATCACACACCTGCACGGCGACCACCTCTTCGGATTAATGGGCCTGTTAGCTACCTGCGGGATGGCCGGGCACGCCAGACACATCTCCATCTATGGCCCGCCCGGACTCGAAGACTACGTCAGAGAAAATAGCAGCCGCACTGAAATACGCTTTTCCTATCCGCTCGATGTTCACACGGTCGAGACCGGGACCATCTTCGAGGACGAAGAATTTCGCGTCACTTGCGGCCCGCTCAAACACAGGGTCACGACCTACGGCTATCGCGTCGAGGAGAAAGACAGGCCCGGTCATTTCGATGTCGAAAAGGCCCACGCGCTGGAGATTCCATCAGGCCCGATGTACGGCAAACTCAAGCGCGGCGAGCAGGTCACACTACCGGACGGACGTGTGATTGACGGCGCGATGTTTTGTGGTCCAAAAGAAAGAGGACGGCGCGTCGTCTATTGCACGGACACGGCCTACTGCCAGAGCGCGATTGAACTCTCAAGGGATGCGGACCTCTTGATTCACGAAGCCACATTCGCGCAGGCAGATGAAGGACTCGCGCGGCAGAGTATGCACTCGACGGCTGAGATGGCCGCGCGCGTGGCCCTCGCCGCCAAAGCGAAACTGCTCATCATGACCCACTTCAGCCCCCGCTACGTGGCGGGCAACCCGGTAGCGCCTGACCAACTCCTGCGCGAAGCACGCGCCATCTTCCCTCACACCGAAATGGCCCGCGACTTTATGACCTTCGACGTTCCAAGAAGGGTTGAAAGATGAAAACTTGTCTCTGCCCTGAAAGGGCAAGAGATGATAGCCGTGAGCAGCGCCCACGCTTGCCCCGGCTATCATATATATCCCCTACGGGGATATGGTTGAAT
Source organism: Pyrinomonadaceae bacterium (assembly GCA_036009045.1). Taxonomy (GTDB): domain Bacteria; phylum Acidobacteriota; class Blastocatellia; order Pyrinomonadales; family Pyrinomonadaceae; genus DASYML01. The sequence continues at coordinate 9,529 of DASYML010000097.1, read as the reverse complement.
ACTTCTCTCTGATGTTTCAGACACACTCTTATAATTTTAATCCCGGACGAACGGCGCGTTCTTTTCCGGCGGTCTGCTCGTCATACGGCTCAAGTTCCCATAATCTTCTGACGGCCTCTTCCAGTTTTTTCTGATCCTGATGCTGTTGCGCGGCCTCGCCCTGCGCGAGCCAGCGTTGCGCTTCCGTGTGGTTGACGAACTCGCGTCCGGGACGTTGAAAGTACTCGAACCAGTCTCGCCAGAACCAATCCTGCGCGTAAAGGATTTGCGTTCGCAGGTCTACGATCGCGCGCCTGGCTTTCTGTATGCCGCGATTGTCCTCCCTCGCGGCAGAGCGCTGGAGTTCTCTTTGCAGCGCCGCGAATCTCTCCTTCTGAGTCGAAGTGCCGTGATTATTGACATACTGTTCGACCTGCTCCGAGAGTTTGAGAGTCTCTTCGATATTCGTGTGTTTCGGTTCGCCAGCGACCCCGCGCTCCATTTTCGAGAGGCGGACTCGTATCTCCCTGGCCCTCTCGACAAAGCCTTTCGCCAGATCGTGATCGAGCGTCTGGCCTGCTGCGGCGTGCAGACTTATCTCAAGGTCGAGGTCTTCTATTTCGCGCCGCAATCGCTCGACCAACGCGACGGGGTCTTTCTCCTGCGCCCCCGCGCCTTCGTCTGCGGGCGCAGGCATGTCTCCCTCTTCGTAAATAATTTCGGGGAACTCTTCGCTTTCCTGGTCCGATTTAATCTCACTGGCGAAGATGTTTTCTTCGAGCCGGTTGAGCCGTTCCAGATAAGATTCGATTTCGAGCGGGACGGCTTTCAAGAGTTCAAGATAGTCTGGCTCTTCGTCCTGCGCGATATAGATGCGGTCGGAGAAATGCTCGTTCAAGTGCGGGATGAAGACCTCGACCGTGATTAATCTTGAGGCGTCAATTTTGATGTGAAGCTGGATTTCCGCGCCTTCCGGGATGGGCCTGCGAATGCGGTCGTGGTGGATGTGCATGTTGCCGACCCAGGTGTTGGCCTGCGTGTCCGTGAGCGCTTCGCCTTCCCACAGTTTGATTGTCAGAGAGGTGTTGGAATCGCTCGGACGCAGGGTGCGCGCGGCCCTGTAGGAGACGGTCTTCTCCGCCGGGAGCAGCGTCGCGCGCGGAAAGACGGGACTGAGTTCAATCGTCCCGTCGGGCTGGGCCACCTCTACGGAGATGGTGTGCGGTAAGGGCGGCGCGTTGATGACCAGCCCGTGACGAATGCTGAATTCATTCGGCAAGACTTCCAGATTGCGACCCGCCTCATCTCTGACGGTCAGGAGAAACCTGTTCGAGCGACCTTCCTGTAGAGTGACGGGGACTTCAAAATACTCATCCTCGATTTGATGCCAGCCGCTGGTCCAGAAATTATTGTCCGTCTCTATCAAGACCTCCCGCGCTGCTCGCATCGTGCCCTGATTAATCTTGCCCGCGACGGTCGTTTGCAAAGACGCGCTGACAGGCTCGAAGGCCAGTCGCACGGAAAGTTTGTCGGGAGCAGCGGCGACGGCGCTGGCGTCGGGCGTGTGCGACTGTTCGACGGTCGAAGCATAGATGGCCGCCCCGCGCGCGACGACCGTCATAGGGTCCAGCGAGTAGTCAACCAACGTGTCCAGATGCTCGCTGACGCTTGCTCGTATGTAAGGCATCTGCGTTGGCCCACCGACGAGCAGGATGCGGTCCAGGTCTGCGCCTTTGATACGCGCGCCCGTGAGCGCATCGTCCGCCAGTTGCAGGCATCTCGCCAGCAAGGGTTCTACCTCATGCTCAAGCTGCGAGCGCGTCAGGGTCAACTCGGCCTCAATCGGTTTTCCGTCACGGTCATTCCCCAGGTCAATCAGGCTCACGATGGTTTCGGGCAACGTGGAAAGATCAATCTTCGCGTACTCCGCGATGAAGGTCAGTTTTCTGAAGAGACGTTCGTGAGCCTGTCTCTCAAGACCTGCATCCGGCAAGGCGTATTGCTGGGCCAGAAATGGAAGAAAGATATTCTGCACGAGCAGGCGATCAATGTCCTTACTGCCGAGATGATTATCGCCGCGATGCTCCAGCACATGGAGGCGTCCATCACGCGTGGAAATCACGGCGATGTCGAGCGTCCCGCCGCCGAGGTCAAAGACGAGCCAGCGCTGGTCGCGCGCATCTGGCCTCACTCCGTAGGCGATGGCCGCCGCAATCGGTTCCTGCAAAAGAGGAAATTCTTCCAGCCCCGCGAGGCGTGCGGCGCGCGCCGTCGCTTCGCATTGGAGGGCCGTGAACGCGGCGGGAACTGTGATGACGGCGGCGCGTATCTCTCCCGCAGCGCTTCGACGGCGCGCGTCTCCGAGCAGAGATTTCAAGACCTCCGCCGATAATTCTTCGGGAGACATCGAACGACCCGTGGCGGGAAACGTCTTCTCATATTTCTGGCCCATTAAACGCTTGAACTCGGCGGCCACATTGTCCGGGTCTTCGACGATGGCGTTATAGGCGCGGCGTCCGGCCATGATGCTGCCGGAACGCAAGACCCTCACGACCGAAGGCGTGACGTTCATCTGGTCCGAATTCTGTATGACCGTCACCTCATCACCGTCCAGCCGCGTAATGCAGGAATTGGTCGTCCCCAGATCAATGCCGTACTTAATATGCTCCGTCATGAAAACAACTCTCCGTATTGATGAAACAGGAGCCAGCGGCCAGTAGAAAACCGTTCGTTTGCTCTTTCTACCGGCTCCTGGCTCCTGGCTCCTGTCTATTGCCTACTTCTTTTCTTCTAATAATGACCTGTCCGAATTGGACGACCGTCCCGCGCCACATGACGATAGGTGTAACCGTTTCATCAATCACCTCTGTGTCGTCGGGCATCTCCTGTTCGTGTATGACATCCAGGACTTCGACGGCGAGACCGGGTTCGTAAGGTTGACCGGCGAGATCTATGACCGCGAGTTCTCGTTCGCTGAGGAATCTATTTAACTGGCGCGCGACGTGCCGCCCGTGCGCGATTGATTCCTCCTGGTCCAATTTAGCGAGCCAGCGTTCGAGTCTCCAATGTTCGACGGCGAGTTCGATGAGAGAGGCCAGCGGGACTTCCATCGAGCGGGGCGTGGCTTGTGTCGTATTCATCATGAATTTTACTGTGGCGGATTTTGCCGCGCCGCGCCTTTTTTCCTCTTCACCTTTGGCCGCCGTCTGCCGCTTTCGAGCGACGGAATGACGAGCGGCTCAATCCTGATCGGCGGCATGGGCGAAAATTGCGGTTGCGGAAGGTAGACGTTCGCATTGTACTTCGGCAGACCGAGATTGGCATTGTAATAGCCGGGCAGATTTGAATTATGTGAACTGCTCCCGCCGCCCTTGTTGCAGATAATCCCCAGCGCCATCGCCAGCCCGCAGATGATGACGGCAGTTGTGCAGCCCACGTTTCCGGTCTTCTCCTGCTGTTGAATCGCCGGAGCCTGCGGGGGAGAAGATGGAGTCCAAACGGGCACATACTCAAGTTCTCCCGCGAGTTGTAGATGATAGTCGCTTTCAGTCCGCGTCTTAAAATAGGTCTGGTTGTTGATGGAGCGCAAAGTCTCTTCAATCTCTGCGGCGATGATGCTGCCGGGCGGTGCGAGCGCCAGCGCCTGCCGGTAAATCTTGACTCCCGTGGCCTCTTCACCTGCGGACCTGTAACTGTTCGCCAGATTCCTGAGACCCGTCACAGTCATTTCAAAAACTCTGTAGACCGAAAGGCTCTCCGCGCCCGCGAGGACCAGAAATTTCTTGAGGCTCGGCCTCAGTTCCTCGTTGAACCTGTAGATGGTCTGATCGCACGTCAGCTTTCTGGATTGGAAATTATACGCGCCGCCGAAATCAAATTGGACCTGGCGAAAGACCTCTTCGCAGAGCGTGTTGAGGTCGTCTTCAAATGGTCCAAGAATGTCGTTTTCGTATCTCGCAACCAGCTTCGGAGGGAGCGTTGATTCGCGCAACGCTGCGAGCGCGCGGCAGCAGGTGTTGAAGTCCCTACGCGCAGCCGCGTCCTTTGCGACATCCGCGACCGGCGCGCTGACCAGTTGCAATGTTTGCCGCCGCAGTTCCTTAATCTCCGCGAAGGTCACAAGCTGTTCAAAGTCGCCCTTCAAATCCGAAGCCATCAGGAGCGACCAGAAATCTTTCGCCTCTACCACCTCCTTCCACAGCGTGAGCGCCTGTCGCCAGACGGCGCTCTGCTCCATGTTCGGGTGTAGACGAAGCGCCATCGCCAGCGACAACAGCGCGGCATCATGAAGACCGGACCGGCCCTCCGCCGCGCTTAAATAATCCACGGCGGGTTTCAAATCATCGAGCGTTGAGACGTGTGCCACCTGCGCGTCATAGAACCAGAAGAGACGCTCGTAAATTCTCTGCGCCGGGTTGGCGAGCCTGCTCAAAGCGTCTCGCACATCCATCTCCGTTCGACTGACGGGACCGAGCCAGGGCAAATCTTCCGCGAGCGATTGCCTGATGCCGAGTTTGAGCGCGCGGCGCAGGGAGGATGCCGCCTCGAAGATTTCCTTCTGTGATGCGCTGCACGGCAGGCCCAGGATGCGATAAGCATTGTAGGTCAAGGGCCTGAACGCGTGTCCGGTCCCTGTTGATGACCGCATCCTGTCTGTGGAAGAATAGACTGTCCGGGATGACTTGAGATGTTCCTTAACGCTGCTCATTATTCCAATTTTGTATCGCCCTCATGTTGGCCCATCCATCATTCCTCCACGCCGAACGAGAGAAGGGCCAGAGCGTGTAAAGTAGTCTTCTTATGCCCGGAGTGTCAAAAGTTTTGGATGAGACCGGCTCATTTACAAATTTCAATTGACGCGTCGGGTGTCCTGAGATAAAAGCTTGATGACATTTTAACCGCCTCGCGTGTCGGATTTCCCTTCTCTTTCATCTCTCGCAAGGAGACTTACTGGAATGTTCAAAGAGTTCAGAGAGTTTTTCAAACGTGGGAACGTGATGGATTTGGCCGTCGCGGTCATACTGGCCGCCGCCTTCGGCAAGATCGTGACGACATTGGTTGAGGGCGTCATCATGCCGCCCATCGGAATGCTGCTCGGCAAGGTGGATTTCGCTGGTCTCTTTTACACGCTCGATGCTTCCAAAGGGATTCCGGCCTCGCTCGCGGATGCCAAGGCGAGGGCCATTCCCGTCATCGCTTACGGCCAGTTCATCAACGACATCGTCAACTTCCTGATTATCGCCTTCGTCGTCTTTCTCATCGTCCGCGCGGTCAACAGGATGAAAAGCAAGCAGGCCACGGATGAAGGTCCAACAACCAGAGACTGTCCATTCTGTCTCTCCACCATCCCCCTCAAAGCCACGCGCTGTTCGCAATGCTGCGCCGAATTGCAAGGATGAAAGGTTAGAGGTTAGAGGCTGGAGGCTAGAGAAGAACAGATGTCTTTCACTAGCCTCCAGTCTCCAGCCTCTAGCCTCTGCCCTTTTGCGGCACTGTAATTGCCAAATGTTATTGTGAAGAGAGATGTGCGTATTGATTGCGTGCATCGTTGAAATTTATCGGTATCAAAGACACACAAGAGGGGTGACGAGATGAACGCTTTTGAACTTTTGAAGGCAGACCACAAAAAGGTCGCGGGCATTTTTGAAGAGTTGGAACCGACGACCAACAGGGCGATCAAGACGCGTGAAGAGTTGTTCACGGAGTTGAAGAATGAACTCGACGTGCATTCGCAAATCGAGGAACAAATTTTATACCCGGCCCTCAAGGACGCCGAAGAGACGCACGAGATTACGCTCGAAGCTTACGAGGAGCATCACGTCGTCAAGCAGCTTTTGACGGAGCTTGATGCCATGTCAGTTGATTCAGACGAGTGGAGCGCCAAGCTCAAAGTCCTGCAAGAGAACGTCGAACATCACGTTGAGGAAGAAGAGGGCGAGATGTTCAAGCAGGCCAGAGAGGTTCTCAGCAGCGAACAGATTGACGCGATTGGCACGCGCCTGGAGGCCGCCAAACAGGAGAAACAGAAAGCCCTCTCCGCGAAGGGCTAGAGACATTCCCGGACCAGTAATGCAAAAACAGGCGTCGGAGGGGCGTGCTAATTGACGCGCGCCCGTCCGACGCCTTATTCTTTTTGCCATGCGCGAATGCCCCCGTTGTGAGCGCTGCTATGATGATGAAGTGCTCCTCTGCCCGGAAGACAGCAGCAAGACACGGCACACTCTGCCCGGTGGCCTCATACTGGCCGCGCGTTACCTGCTGGAAAAACGGCTCGGACGCGGCGCGATGGGCCAGGTCTATTTAGCGCGCGACCAGAATCTTCAAACCAGAAAAGTAGCCGTCAAGACTATCCGTCCCGAAGTCCTCAACGCAGAGGACTTGCAGGAGGGCGAGGCCATCGCGCGTTTCGAGCGTGAGGCGCGCACCGCCGCTTCCATACGCCACCCCAACGTCGTGGACGTGACGGACTTTGGCAAAAGCCCGGAAGGCGTCTTCTATCTCGTCATGGAATATGTACAGGGCGAGACGCTCTATCACCTGCTCCGCCGCGAGGGCACACTGAGCGTCCCGCGCGCGCTCGCACTTCTCAGACAGGTCGCCGCAGGCGTAGAGGCTGCGCACGAAGAGCACATCCTTCATAGAGATTTAAAGCCCGCCAACATCTTCATCATGCAGAAACGCAAAAAGGATGGGAGCCTCGCGGGCGACGGCTTTATCAAGGTCGGTGATTTCGGCCTCGCAAAAATCGTCTCCGGCGCGGCGGCAGAGGCGGACTCCGCCAGCGGTGGTCCATCTTCGCGCGGCATCATAGGCACGCCCGAATACATGGCCCCCGAACAGATGCAACCCGGCACGAAGCTCGACGCGCGCGCGGACATTTACGCGCTCGGCACGATTACCTATCACATGCTCGGAGGCCGCCCGCCCTTCACGGGCGACCTGGCCCAACTCATCATGCAGAAATTGATGAACGCTCCGCCGCTCTTGAGCACGCTGCGCTCTGACATTCCTGCGGAAGTCGAGCACGCGGTCATGCACGCTCTTGAAAGGGATGCGGGCGCGCGTCCCGCGAGCGTCGCGGATTGGATCGAAGAGTTGGAGGGGGCCGTCAGCGAGAGTTCTGTGCATGAGTCCGAAGGAGACTCGCGCGTGGTCATCCTCGCGCCGTCGGGCGCTGAAGTCTACGTTGACGATGAGAGATACGGGAGCATAGGTCGTTCCGGTCGCATCATTCTGAGTGACATCACGCCCGGTCGCCACGTCCTGCGCGTCGCGCGCTCAGGCGAGAAGGATGACGAGCGCGTGATAGAGATTCGCAGCGGCTCAGGCGAACAGATCATACAGGCCCAGTTACGTTCGATGCCTTCGGCCAACCAGCTTTCGCCCTCGCGCGACGGCGCGAGCGGCAGAAGCCACGTTGGCCCAACGAGCGCGCATGATGTCGTCGTGTGCGCGCAGTGCGGCGCGCGCTTCGCGTCCGGCGTCAGGTTCTGCGGTCGCTGCGGCGGCTCTAACTTTCGCCCGCTCACTCCCGCGCAAGGGGGCGGCGCGAGCATTAGTGGACCATTTATCGGAAGCATGAGCGGCGGGTCGGGGTTGGTCCAACAACCGGGCGGCGTGAGATGTCCGCGTTGCAGTATCAACTATCCCCCAGGGACCAAATTCTGCGGGCGTTGCGGCACATCCGTGCAGGGATTCGCCTCTCCGGTCAATCCTCCGCGACAGGTGGAACTGCTCTGTCTCAACTGCCGCATGAGCTATCCGCCGGGCACGAAATTTTGCGGGCGCTGCGGCGGCACGCTCAAAGCTTGAGATAGCCGCCACTTACCGTATAATGACCGACGGTTGATTACACGCGAGCGACTGACACGCAAATATTTTTTGCGACCGCCAAAGCTGAACATCCAACGAGGCCACATATGAAACGATGCCCGACCTGTCAACGCGCTTTTACGGACGAGACCTTGAGCTTCTGTCTCGACGACGGCACTCCTTTGTTGGACCAGTCAGGCAGCGGCCCTCAATCCTACGGCTCGAACATCAACATCAAGCCGCCACAGTCGCAGGGCAACGCGCCCGCGCCGACCGTCGCCTATCGTCCGCAAACGATGCCCGTCAACCAGCCGACGCCATCATGGCAGCCCGGCACGTCTCAACCACCGCCGCGCAAGCGCAAAGTCTGGCCCTGGGTCCTCGGCATCTTCGGCGTGCTCTCCGTCCTCGGCATAGGCTTTATCGTGCTCATCATCGCCCTCGCCAGCATGGACACCAACTCGAACAATTCGAGGTCCAACTCTAACAACTCGAACATGAGGGCGAGCAACCGGAACGCCTCCGCCAGTAATGCCAACTCGCAGAGCGAGTCCAACGCCAATTCATCAACCGCTTCCAACAACGCCGCGCCGAGCTATACGAAGGGAGACGTGGAGATCACCGGCATCAACATGGCGCGCGACAGCGGCAAGGGTGATGTGGGAGAGAGCGTTGACACTTTCAGCCCGTCCGAGAGGACCGTCTATTGTGTCGTTCATCTGAGCAAGCTCAAGGCCGGGACGAGAGTTAAGTTCACCTGGTATGGGATTGCCTCCGGCGAGACGGAAAACAAGCTCATCCAGGAAGTGGATTACACCACCGGCGCTTTTGAAAATATAGTGCAGGCGCATCTCACCTTTCCGCAGGATTGGCCCACTGGCGATTACAAAGTTGATGTCTCGGTGAATGATGGACCAATTCGTTCGGTCGAATATTCGGTAGAGTAGGACGCGGGCGCGTCCGTTTGATGAACGCTCGGAAGGCGGCAAGAAGATTTGCAAGTCACACTAAGGGTACTGGCGGGGCCGCACCTGGGCCGCGCCTTCACCTTCAACCAGCACGATACCTTTCTCATTGGTCGCAGCGATCAGGCTCATCTCTACCTGCCCGAAGATAAATTCTTTTCCCGTCATCACTGCCTGCTTGAAATCGCACCGCCGCGTTGTTACCTGCGCGACCTGGGTTCGACCAACGGCACGTATGTCAACGGCCAGAAAGTGCAGGAGGCGCATCTCAGCAACGGCGACCGTATACAGGGCGGGCAGACCGTGCTCGCCGTCGAAGTCAGCGTCGAACAGCAGACCTTGCTTTACGATGGCCAGGGCGCGAAGGCTGGTCCAATTCTCAACCGGACCCAGCCCTCAATCGTGATGGTCGAATGCGCCAACTGCGGGCGACGAGATACCGCAGAAGCCTCCGCGCCGGACGAGCAACTGCTGTTTCTCTGCGAAGAATGCCGCGCCGAACTGCGCCGTCAACCTCAAACCGTGCCCGGCTATGAGATGGTCAAACTCCTCGGACGCGGCGGCATGGGCTGCGTCATGCTCGCGCGCCATCAACAGACGGGCGCGGCGGTCGCCATCAAGACCCTGCTCCCGGAAATCGCCGTCAGCGATCAAGCCCTGCGCCGCTTCATGCGCGAGATAGATGTCGCCGCCGCCTTGCAACATCCGCACATCGTCAAATTCCTGGACCGGGGCACACACAACGGCGCTGTCTATCTCGTCACGGAGTTTGT
>DASYML010000096.1:0-12270 GCA_036009045.1 Pyrinomonadaceae bacterium | reverse complement strand
TGAGACGGAAGATTGACCGTCACAGTGCTGCCAGATGAGGGCAGCGGTGTGGTTGAGGCAGTGCGCCTTGTCCGTCGTGGTGTCATAGACGAGCACTTCATCTGCTAACTCTCTGACCACCAGTCCCTCTTTCCGTGCCTTGGGTTCTTCCTGTCTTTTATTATCCTTCATGCTGCCCTCCAAAATGATTAATAGCTAGTATGCGAAATGCATCAACTCAATTAAAGCCTGCGTTGAGCCGCGCAGAGTTTACCATCATTTACCAAAAGCGGTACAGATTTTGTGGCATCGTCAACATTTTCCAAAATCGCCTTGACGACTTCCAACGCCTCTCCGCGTATGCCCTTCAGGACCGGCGCACAAGCGACGACCCTCTCCAGAGTGTTGAGCGCTTTCTCCGGCTCCTTACGCGCCGCGACCGTGTTCGAGAGGAGCGCTAAGGCTCCCACTCCTGCGGAAAGCTGTTTTGGCCGCCAACGCGCCCCGGCCTTGTACTCGCTCATGACGACCAGGCCCACCGGCAAAGGTTTGACGCCAGCGCGCCCACCAATCTCTTCGACGGGCACATCCTGTTGCTCTATCCCACCGCTGACACGCATCGAGAGCGGCTTCGGAAAAGGGTGGACGCGCCCCCTGGAATCGAAGACCGCATATTCATCCGAGTAGTAGGTCGCGCCCGCGCGGACCAGTTCAGCGACCAGCGTCGTCTTGCCGCTGAAACTGCGACCGGGTATGACGATGGCCTGTCCGCGCCAGCCCACGACGCCCGCGTGGACAAACAATCTGCGTTGCGCGGTCTCCGCCACGTACAGCCGGAGGGATGATTCCAGGGTCTCAAATATCTGTTTGAGGTCCAGCGTGCGCGCTATCCGCACATGGTTCTCATATAACAAATTGAAGCGACGCACGCCCGGCCTTGAGCCGCTGCCACCGACAAGGAGCGAGAATAAGCGGTCTACGACGGGCGATGTCGCGGGCTTGATTCCCGGCGGCAAGTATTTCTGTATCCGGTCCAGGACTTGCGGCTCATTGACGCGTATCCCGATGCGCACGCCGTAACTGCTGAATGTGATTCCGTCCGCCCACCCGAGGCGGTCAACCTTCTCCATTCAAGTGGAGTACCACTTGGGATGGAGGCGGGGCAAACTCATGATTGACTTACTATACCTTTCCGTTTTTCATCGCGGGTTTGATCCGCCAGCATCTATTTCATCTGAAGATGAGATCAATTCGACTGATGCCCGCGAATGAACAGTTCTCTGGCCGCCGACTCATCTCATGAGTGGCCGATGGAAGTATAAACACTTGCTTTAAAGATCAAACTGCCCCGGCGCTTTGGATGCTAATCCAGTGGATAATGTCACTGAAGAAAGACAGAATTCACTCTTGTCGTGACTAAAGTCAGGACTTGATTTTAAACATCGCGTGGCGTTGAAACTAACACGAGAGCGACGTTGAGTCAATATTCACCGATAGAAAATTCCCTTGTATCTTTCACCAGAGAAGATTCGGTCAGGGAGAAAAGATGCGTGGTCATGACATCCGGGGTCTTTATCGAACGCAGGGGAATTTGCATCATGAACGGTGAGCAAGCCACGGCGTTTGCCTGAAAACAAAAGCCATGTGTCCCTGTTTGAGAGGCACATGGCTCCTGTGCTTTTAAGCTGTCAGCGTGACGGTTTAACGATTTGTGGCCGGACTCGGATTGAGGCCGCGATCATGCTGTGTATCAATCAGCGCGGCAGTGATGGCTCCTCCAAGGACGATGAGGCCAAACACCTCAGCGGCGTGAGTGCCGATAGCACCGAGGATTCCGCCTCCCGTTACATCGCCGCCGGGGGGAATCACTCCGCCCTTCTTCTTCTTGTTCTTGTCCTTATTGTCGTCGTCCTGCCCGACCAGGGTCGAAGCTTTCGCCGGGTCGCTCTTGCTGACGACACCATTCGGCGTGGTCAGCGTGCCGTCAATGCCCTTCATCGTGGTCAGCACGACATAGCCGCTGTCGAGTTTGACATCAACGTTTGACTGGCTGAAGCTGAGCGTCAGGCTCGTCTCAGGCGCGAGGTCTACTTTGCCGAGTTTACCCAACTGGACGGTCGCCCCGATCTCAGCAGGTGTTTGAATCTGCGCCCCTGACAGAATGGTTGTGCCCGGTCCCACATCATTACCATTGAGTTTAATGAGGCCGCCGCTGCGGGTCGCCAGTTTGCCACTGACGAGCGCCGTCGCACCCTTGCTGTTATTTGGGGTGGAGGCCACGAGACTGGCCTGCACATAAACCTGTGTCACGGAGAAGACAAGAAACAGGGCGATGGCTGAAAATGCTTTGTGATGCCTAGCGGTCATAAGAGATCCCTTCCTCAAACTTGTCATTTATACTTCGAGTTGAACCGGGTCACTCAAAATGCGGATGCCGGATGCGTTGGAAAGCAAATTACTCCTACAATCTCTCCGAGTCAACTAATTTTTTGCAAACCAGCCTTTTTTTAACTCTGTTAAGATTATTCGGGGCGCATTGCCCCACAGAATTTGCTGAACCACAACTGGCGTTATCGGACGCTTGAGATTACGCGTCCCTGCCCGCCTCAACTATAACAGAATCTTTACTTTTACGCTCTGACATTTCCATCAATTCGACGATTTTCGTAAATCCTTTGTGCGCGGCGATGGTGGAGGCGGTCTCGCCTATCTTATTTTTGGCCCCCGCCTCAGCGCCGCCGGCTAAAAGGATTTCCACGCATTCAAGATTTCCCTCCCCGGCTGCCTGCATGAGCGCCGTCCAACCGTCATGGTCCGGCGCGTTCACTTCAGCGCCCGCCGCCAGCAATATTCTGATGGTCTCGCTGTCGCCCATCGAAACGGCATAACACAGGGCCGTCCAGCCATGATGGCTGCGGGCGTTGACTTGAACGCGATCCTGTTTGAGCAAGGTCTGAACCATCTCTCTGTATCCCTTGAGCGTGGCAATCATGAGGGCAGTCCAGCCTTCTGCGTTCTTCGCGTTGACATCTGCGCCAGTCGCCAGACAGGCTCGCACTCCCTCTAAGTTTCCATCACTCGCGGCTTGCAGAAGGTCTAACGTCCCAGCGGCTGCGCCCGCGCCGTAGGCGACCCCTTGAGCCTCATCTTCGGCCCCGTACTTTTTTAAGAGCATGACAACTTCCGTGTGCCCTTGCGTCTCCGCACGCTGCAAGGCCGTCATCCCGATCTGGTTTTTCGCGTTGACCCGCACGCTATTCATGACGAGCCAGCGCACAAGATGCAAGTGCCCGCCGGCAGCCGCGTAAATCAAGGGCGTATTGCCAAAGAGGTCCGTCGCGTTGACATCAGCGCCACTCTCAACCAGAGCCTGCACGGTTCCCATATCGCCCGACGAGGATGCCGCCAGCAATTCCGAAATACTATTGCTCAACTGTTGCGGCTGTCGCCGACTAGATGAGATGGAGTCCGTCTCTTTGTGCATAACTCACAAGCGGATTGCGGATTGTGGATTGCGGATTAAAAGACAACCCGCCTTCTTCAATCCGCAATCCGAAATCCGAATTCCGCAATCGAACATTCCGCAATCGTCAGTTTTTCTGTAAGGAGAAATCGTCTAACCAGAGATTGCCAAAAATCGGGCAAGGCCCGCCGCCGCAGTTGAGCCTTTGCAGGCTAATCAGGATAGCGCTCGTGTCGTTGCCGGTGGTGAATTCAATTGTGTAATCGCTCCACGGGCTGGTCCCTTGCGGCAGCGCCTTTGATTGGCCCAACGGGCGGTCATCTTTGCTGCCAGGGTCTTTGACCGAGACGAAGGGCAGGCCGCCTGTGACTATGCCTTGCGCGCGTGCGGCGAAGCGCAGGCGATAATGTGTCTTCGGTTCCACCAGCAGGAGTTGAGTGAGGACTGGAAGAACCGGGTTATAGTCGCCCTTCCAATCAAGGCGCAGGCTGCGAGCGCCCTCGCGCGGCTCTGCGGCATCAATCGAAAAGGTCAGGTTGGAAGCGTCGCGCGATAGTTGCCAGCCGAACCCCTTGTCCTCCAGGTTGAGCGTCTTTTCAAATCCTCCATCAATGATGGAAGCTATACTCTTTCCATTCTCTTCGACCAGCGATTGATGACCGCTGAGCCAGACATCATAAGCATCTCTATATTGTCTGGCGGCCAGCAGGTCATTGAGCAGCGAGACTCTTTCTTTGTCAGAGACCACGCCCGCCGCGCGAAAGTATCTGACGGCGTCGGCGCTCTTGCCGTGCCTGGCGAAAAAACGTGCGAGGGCCAGACGGCTCGCGTCCGTTTGCGGCTGGATCGTCGCTTCGACAAACTGCACGTTCTGTTGACTGCTGCCCCACGCGAGGTCTATGACGGCTGGCAGCAACGTCGGGTCGCTGCTGGCGGCATGACGCAATTCCGCGAAGGCTTCATCCATATTGCCCGCGCGGAAGAGCAGGTTTCCGAGTTGCCATCTTGGCTTAGCATAAAATGGAGCCAGCCGCACGGCTTCCCTCGAAGCCGCGAGCGCGCCATCCTGATCGCCGGACTGGTCGCGCACGTCCGCCAGCACCAGCCACAGGTAGTAGTCGCGCGGCCTGAGCGCGACCGCTCGCTCGTACTCACGAATCGCTTCGTCGAGCGCGCCCGCGTTTGTCGCAGCAAGCCCGCGCGCGAAATGTGCTTCAGGGTCCGAGGGAGCCAGGAGCACTGACTGGTCGGCAGCCGTCATGACGCTCGTGAGCGAGGCATATTGCGAAAATATTCTGGAGAGGCCGTCGCTCCCCGCGACCCAGATTCCCCAGAGACAGAGCACGAGCGCCGGAGCGGCTGCGAGCAGTCGCAGCACTCTCTGACGCGTTGACGAGTTGGAATTTTCCAGAGCTTTCAAGCGAGATATGGACGAGCGCGGATGGATACTTGAGAGCAATGAAAAACGTGCCTTCCGGTCATTTGAAAGGCACGTTTTCGATGCGAGACAGACTCGATTAATGATGAAAGATATTACGGTGTGGAGGGGCTGGAATTGCCTCCCCTGTGGAGCGCGATGGGGATGCCGATGGCCGCTGCCGCCGCGCCACCGATAATCGCTATGTCAGCCGCCGTGCCGAGGCCGAACAGACCGCCAGCGGCAGTGCCTGCCGCCGTGGGGGCTGCTGCCGCGCTACCACCGCCCGCACCTGCTCCGGCGTTGGCGGCTGCGCCCTGGTTGACCACTGGCTGGCTCGACCCCTGCGGGAAGCAAACATCCAGCGCGCCGCCGGTCGCCTTATCGTTCTTACCGGCTGTGCCCTGGTCCGTATCTATCTGGCCGTTGGCATTCTTCTTCGTGCGAAGAATGGCGCAGCCCTGAATCAGTTTGACTCTGACGTTACCCTTGTCGTCATAATCAAGCTGGATTTTGGTGTTGGGCGCGAGGTCCAGGCTGCCGAGTGGGCCAAGATTGATGGTCGCACCGACCTGATCGCCCGTCTCTATGGTCGCGCCCGTCAGAATCGAGGCTCCGGTTGAGACGCTGTTTCCGTTGACGAGGATAGCTTGATTACCACGCGTGGTCAGCCTGGCCGTGATCGCTTGCGGGGCTGGCGCTGCCGCAGCATTCCCGGCGCTGCCGTTCGGCCCGGCGAGGCTCGCCTGAACACCGATCTGCATGACCGAGAAGGCCAGGATGAGCGCGAGCGCTTTGAAACCTTTTCGCTGTTTGAGAGTCATTACAATAGCTCCTTAGTTTTATTACTGCTGTGGTTTGATGACTGCTTTTGAAAATGCCAGACCAATCAACTTTGCCCTATCATTCATGAGCAGTCGTTAGGGTACAGCCCACCATTCGCCATGTCAAGGATTTCAAACGAAAAGTAATATTGCAATTTGTTTTCAGAGCACGAGAAAGGTTTTGAGTGATGAAAGAAAAACTTTTCATCTTGATTTCATCTCTCATCCCTTCGCGTTACTTTGGTCGTCGGCCCTGGTTGATTAAGCCGTAGAGATTGTTCGCCATCTCAGGATTGATTTGCTTGAGGGCATTATACTGTTCCATCGCGCCGTTTTTGTCGCCCAGAGAGACGTATGTCACGCCCAGGCTCATCCGGGCATCTGCGTAATCCGGCTTGAGACGTAGAGACTCTTTGTAGGCGTTGACGGCATCCGGGAACCTGTTCGACTTGTAGTAAGCGTTGCCCAGCGCGTTGTGTATCCCCGCCTCATCCGGCTTGTACTGGAGAGCGGTCTTGAAAGTCTCGATTGATTGCGGGTACTGCCCCGCCATGAAATAGGCCGCACCCAGATTGACATACGCCTGCGCGAAATCCTGCTTGTACTGGATAGCACGCTTGAACGAATCAATGGCCGCAGGGACCTGGCCCATGTTGAAATAAGCGAGACCCAGATTGTAGTGCGCGTTGGTGTAATCCGCTTTCAGGCTGATCGCTTTCTTGAGCGCTTCGACGGCCTCGCCATAACGCTTCTGTTTATTGTAAACGTAACCGAGATTATTGAGCGCCTTGGCATAATCCGGCTTCGCCCTCACGGACTGCTGGTAGGCAGCGATGGAATCTTCGGGCCTGTTCAGTTTGTCATACGCGAAGCCGAGGTTGTTATAGATGACCGCGTTCTCCGGCTTGAGCCGAATCGCTTCCTTGAAGGCCGCGACGGCGTCATCATAGCGTTCCAGATTGTTGTAGGAGATGCCGAGATTATTCTCCGCGTCAGAGTTGTCCGGCTTCAGGCGAATCGCCTGCTGAAAAGCCTCCTCCGCCTCCTTATACTTGCCCGTCTGGTAGTAAGCGTTGCCGAGATTATAGTAGGCGTCCGCGAAATTTTGCCGCAGTTGAATCGCCTGTTTGAAATTGTCTATGGCTTCCGCGTACTGGCCCGCGCTGTAGTAAGCCGCGCCGAGGTTGTTCAAACTCTCCGCATCATTCGGCTTGAGCGCGACGGCTTTTTTGAAATCCTCTGCGGACTCTTTATAGCGACCGAGTTTGTATTCCGCCGCGCCCAGATTGTTATAGGCCACGTTGTCATTAGGGTTGCGACGGACGGCCTCTCTGAGCGCGTTGACGGCCAGTTCGCTGCGGCCCAGTTTGTCGTAGACGAAGCCCAGATTACTGTAGAGGCCGGGCTGGTCCGGCTTGAGGCGCAGAGATTCGGCGTAAGCGGTCGCGGCCTCTTCATATTGTTTGAGGCTGAGATAAGCATCGCCGAGGTTGGCCTGTGCTTCCGGCCAATCTTTCTTCAGGCTGAGCGCTTTTTTGAAAGCCGCGACGGATTCCTGGTAATGCTCAAGCAGGCTCTCCGTGTTGCCGAGGTTGAAGAAGGCGTCGGCATCAGTCGGATTGAGTTTGACGGCCTGCGCGAAAGCATTCTTCGCTTCGTCGTACCGGCCCAGACTGAAATAGGCTGCGCCCAGATTGTTATAAGCGAGCGGGTCATCCCTCTTGAGACTGATGGCCTTCTTGTAGGCTTCTATCGCTTCCTCGTACTTGCCCGCATCATAGAGAGTGCTGCCCTGTATGTTGTAGGTCTCGGCGGTCTTCGGCTCGGTCGCTTCGACGCGCGCGGTGGCTTCGGTGGTTCGCGCTTCCGTCGTTCTCGGTTCGGTCCTTCTGGCTTCGGTGGTTCTCGTCTCTCTGCCTCTGGCTTCGACGGGTCTGGTGCGGGCTGGCACGCGCGTCTCACGCGGCTCTCTGTTTCTGGCAACCTGCTGGACCGCAGGAGGCTGGACCGGACGGCGCGCGGGGCGCTTGAGAATCATCCGTGCGCCGCCCAGCGAATCTCTCGGCGGAGTCTTAAAGCTGACCATCGCGCCGCCCATAATATCCTGAGCCTGAAACGCCGCCGCGCCGCCCGCCGTGTCCCTCTGCGGAAAGGCTTGCACACCGCTATTGATGAACAGAGAGAGGGCCAGCAATAAACCCAAAGCTCGCGGCAGGAGTGTGTGCTTTTTCATGATTCTCAAATGATTGATAAAGAGAGGTCAGTCCCGCCTGCGGTAGCGGGCGGGTGTGCCCATCGCGGATTGACGATGGCGGATTGCGGATGAGCAGAATATTGGTCCTGTAATCCGCATTCCGCAATCTTGTGGCCCGCCCGCTACCGCAGGCGGGACTGACTTCAGTTGCACTCAATCGCCATCCGCTATAGAACGGCTTCTCATGATAGAACTTGCGGGACCGAAAATCAGCTTCCGACCATCATCGAAAATCTAAACGTTGAGCGCCGTCGAACCGGACTTCACAGGGTTGGGATGCCGTCTCACGGTGTGAGAGTTTGCTTCGCGCTCCTGACAATCTGTCGTGGCGAGGACCAGCAGGACGACGAAGACCAGCGCGTTGATAGTGATATGGAGTCCGAAATCAACGATGCTGTGAACCGCGACGCCGAAGATGCCCGCGAGCGCGCCGAAACAGATGGCGCGGCAGAAGGTATCCTTCGCGCGCAGCCGCTCGCGCACGCGCCTGTAAAAGACGTAGGCGAACCAGCACACGAGAGCGACGCCGATGATGCCGCCGCTCGCTAAGAGTTCCAGATAATCGTTGTGAGCCTGTTGCGGCGTCAGTTCACCGGACGCATCGTGATAAGTCGGGATGGCGGCCCAGTAACCGCTGAACCCGACGCCCGCCAGAGGATGCGCCTTAATCAACTCCCACGTCGCACGCCAGATTTCCTTGCGGCTCGCGTTCTGGCGCGCGGCTGCATCCGGCGCGTTGAGTTCCGTCTGCACAGTCTCAAGCTTTACCATCATAGGCTCGCCGCCGACCAGAAGGACGCCCACGGCCATCGCCAGCACCAGACAGCCCGCGAGCGCGAGGCGCACAGGCAGAGAGCGGCCCAGACGGCGTAGACGTTCGGGCGCGCTTCCCGCGTTGACCTGCTGCGCGCCTCCGGTCTCACTGGCGGGGGGCAGAATCGTGAAGAGCAACGCGACAAAGATTAATTGGCCCAGCATGCCGAGCAGACCGCCGCGCGAATACGAGAGAACTAACGCCGTCAAGATCGGCAGCAGCGTCGCCACATAGATGAGCATCCGGTCACGACGTACGCCGCGCCCGACCAGCAGGCCGAGCACCAGCCCCAGCGCCATCTCCATCAGAAAAGCGAAGTGATTCTGATTAATGAACTGACCGTAGCCCAGACCCTTGCGGAGAAACGGGAGGATAAATCCAATCTCACGTTGCGTCGTCTGTCGCAGGATACCGAAGAGAGCGCTCGCCATTGCGACCGCGATGATGACGTGAACGAGCAGTCGCAGGCGCTTGCCGCTCGCGGCATAACGCGTCAGGAGTAGTCCGTAGATTGAGAGGGCTACGAGTTTGAGTGTGAAGCGGCGCGTCTCAAAAGGGTCCGCGCTGATGGCGTACCAGATTTTCCGGCCCATACTCGCCGCCGTTGGCCCACCGCCGTCTGACCACAGCGGCAGGCTCTGGAAGATGCAGTAAGCGATGAGAGCTAAGACTGGAAACCACAGGGCGCGTTGGCCCGTGAGCCATGAGCCGCCGAGCAAGCCCTCTATAATCCAGAGCAGGGAGATGGCGAAGACCGCGCATTCGAAGAAGGCTTCCCACCATGCTTCAGCCGAACCGTATGGAATGGCGACGAGAGCAAGCAGGACCAGTAATGCGTAAAAGATAGTTCCGCCGAGCAGCCGTCTCAAGCGCAGGGACGCTGGCTGGTCCACACTCTCGGCAGCGAATCGCGCAGGCGCGGCTTGAGCTAGATGACTGTTCACTTCAATTTCGCGCGATGGCCCTCATGTCCAACTGCGCGCTGAACTCCTGCGGTCGCGCCGACAATACTCTCTCAGCCGCGAGGGTCAACTCACGCCGGAAGAAAGTACAGAGATAGTTGATGTCGAGCCGCAGGTGTTCGCTGTCAAAGGGCCTGTGAAAATTGATGTGGCCCCAATCGCCATGCGCCGTGGTCAAAGGTAGATGCATGGTCCAGTAATGGCCTGAGCCGACCACGTCCTCGACATCAAAGCCCTCTCGTTGCCATGACCAGCAGATAGTCCCGTTCTGTAACTTTGCCGTGCAGAGCGGTTGCTGCGTGACCAGTTTTTTCAAGGTCTCCAAATGGCTCGCGGGGTCAACGGCGCAATGCAATTGGACGGAGACGTAGATAAATTCTCCGGGTTCGAGCATCGTCAAAATAGCCCTGACGATCTCCTCCAGCGTCCCGGCTTTGGAGAGCGCGCGGCTGGCCCGCCGCACTCTGATATTGTTAGCGGCGCGTTCCCTTCTCTCGCCCAGATTCCGACGCATGCTGGCTTTAACTTCATCAACTTCGTGATAGCGCAACCGCCCGACGACCAATGCCACCACGACGCCGATGACGAAGAGTAAGAGGCCGGTCGTTGGTCCACCGGAGTTTCCGACGAAGAGCAGCGCCAGCAGGCCCAGGAGAGCGGACGCACCGTAGAGCACGAAGGCGACGCGGCGTTGAGACCAGCCGCGTTCCAGCAACATGTGATGAATGTGCTCGCGGTCTCCTTCCAACAAGGGCATCCCGCTGATGAAGCGGCGGATGAGCGTAAAGCCCGTATCAATGACGGGCACGCCGACGGTCAGAATCGGAATCGCCACGGCGATGGCCGTGGAGGCTTTCTGCGAACCCTGTATGGAGAGCGCGGCGAGCGTAAAGCCGAGCATGAGCGAGCCGGAATCGCCCAGAAAGATGGATGCCGGATTGAAATTGTAACGCAGGAAGCCGATCAATGCGCCGGAGAGGATAATCGCGATGACGGCCACCATCGCGTGCCCGAAGACGAGCGCGATGCCCAGAATCACGAGCGAGGCGAAGAGTGCTGAACCAGCCGCCAGTCCATCCATGCCGTCAATCAGGTTAAAGGCATTGGTCACGCCGATGGTCCATAAAAGCGTCAGGGCGAAGCTCAACAGGAGCGGCAATTCGACGTTGCCGATAAACGGAATTCCGAGAGTCTGGATGCGCCCGCCGAGCACGAAGAAGAGCGTCGCCGCCAACGCTTGAAAGATGAACTTGAAAGCGGCGCTGGCTCCCTTCAAATCGTCGTAAACGCCGAGCGCGAAGATGAGCGTGGCCGGGGCTAAGATGACGATTAATCTGGACCAGTATGGATAAATGGACTGCGTGATGAGATTGTCCACGAAGGAGAGCGCGGCGATGGCGAGCATCCCAGAGATAAAGATAGCGACTCCGCCGAGACGCGGCATCGCCCTCTCATGCACCCTGCGCTCATCCTGCGGCTCATCGAGCCATCCTGTGCGCTCGCAAACCCTGCGGATGACGGGCGTCAGCGCCAGCGATGAGAATGTCGAGATGATAAATAATGCGAGGTAAGTTTTCATTCTTTACCCCTTTCTTTCTTCCCTTGGTTCCATTGGGATGCGGCCAGACGACCAGCGGCCTTAGGCGTTAGTCCTGGAAGCTTTATAAATGCGAGCCGTCTTTTCCATCGGCACGGCCTCAAGCATATCAATCAGCAAAGGCAAGAGCGCTTCCTTCGAGAAGCGAGCAGAGAGCCTGTCCTCAGCCGTCACAGGCATCTCGCCAGCAGAGAGCGCGCCCGCCAGTATGTGTTCAACCACCCGGTCCACTTCGCCATGACGCGCCACCTGCGCCATGCCCTCGCCCTCAATCTGCGAGAGTATATCTACCACATGGCTCTCGCCTGGGCCAATGTACAGGAAGGGCGAGCCGATGCGTAGAATGTTATAAATCTTGCAGGGGTGAACGATTCCCGTGAAGGGATCGCCCATCACCACCACATGCAAATCGGCGGCCGAGAGCGAGGCAGCTAATTTATCCAAAGGTTGATATGGAAGGCAAATAATATTCGTCAACTGATGCCGGGCCGCATAGCTCTTGACCTTGTCAAATTCACTCCCGCCGCCGACGAAACAGAAGACTATCTCAGGTTTCGCGGCCAGCTTGCCCGCCGCATCAAGCAAAGTATCAAGCGGATGACAAGGGCTGTGATTGCCCGAATACATCACCGCGTATTTACCGTCCAGACCCTGTTGCGCGCGAAAGGACGTGCGCCCTTCGTCTTCATACCTGATGGCCTCGTCATGCGACCACGGCGGAATGATGACCAGCTTATTCTCCGCGATGCCCTTGGCGCTGATGCGTCCCTTCATAAACCTGTCCAGCACGACAATCCTTGAGGCATGGCGCAGGCTGTAGCCGAGCAGCCTGTTGAGTAACTTGACGGTCAAAGATTTCTCGTTGAGCCAGCCCGCGACGATGGCCTCGTCAGGGTTGAGGTCCATCACCCAGAAGACGAACTCGCCGCCCTTGAGACGCGCGAAGAGCGCGCCCAGAAA